>CAZIUM010000208.1:0-5324 GCA_964542285.1 uncultured Lentisphaerales bacterium | reverse complement strand
CTGACCCATTGCGAAGCATGGCCGCGCCTGGTGCGTGAGCTCTGCCGGGTGTCGCGCGGGCCGGTCGTGGTGGATTATCCCACCAGCGCCAGCATCAATGCGATCGCCCCGGCGCTGTTCGCGGCCAAAAAACGCTTCGAACGCAATACGCGCGTCTGGAAACTGTTCCGGCACGGGGAAGTGACTTCGGCCTTTGCCGAAGCCGGCTACCGGGTGGCGGCCCGTCGCAAGCAGTTCGCCCTGCCGATGGTGCTGCATCGCGCCCTGAAATGCGCTTCCCTGTCGGCCGCGCTGGAAGGCGGCTGCCGCGCCTGCGGCCTGACGGCCCTGGCGGGCTCGCCGGTCGTGCTGATGGCCCTGCCCGACAAGGTCAGTTCTTGAACAGCACCATGGTTTTGGCGGGGATGCGCCCCGGGTCGATCTCGGACCCGCTGACCAGCTTGCCGTTGGGAAACAGGTAGTAGGTGTCGGGCGCCCGCCAGCCGGTGCCGCAAATGTCAAAGGCCCTTCGACGCGCGGTGATGGGGCCATCCTTGCGGTAGCCCACCAGCACCCGGGTGCCCTTCGGCATGCATTTGAAATCGGCGGCGCTCAAATCGTCGCCCGAGCGGCATTTGCCGTCCGGGAAGATATAGAACGTGGTGGCGCTGTCGGTCTCGGCACCGGCCAGGGCGCCCGGCGTGGCGCCATCGCGTCCCAGCATGCGAACGGGCTCGGGAACATTGTCGTCGCCGCCGCTGATCAAAACCCGCGTGCCGGGGGGGATGGCGCGCCAGTTGCCGATCTGGTTGCCCTGGCGCCGGGTGCCGTTGGGAAAGATATACACCGTTTCGGGTCGATTATAGGCGTCGCGCGCCACATCCCAGGCCGAGCGTCCGGGGCCGATGACATTGGTTTCGGTCTGGTCGTACATGGCCACGGCCCGCGCCTGCTCGGCGGCCGATCCGCTGTAGAGCAGCCGCTGCAGATTGGGGTCCCCCACCGCCAGGCGGCCGGCCTTGACGTCGGGATCGCTGAAGGGCTTGTCGCGCAACCCGATGCGCGCGCGCACATCCACCAAGGCGAAGCGCATGGCGCAGCGCTTGCGTCCGCGGTGACTGCGACGATGCCAGCGATTGGGCACGCCGTACGCCACCATGGAATGGGTCAGCACGCGCCGGTCGGGCACGCGGTAGATGTGGCGCAACTCCACCAACAGTTCCCTCAGCGCCTTGTACTGGGCCGGGGTGGCATCCCGGTTGTGGTACCCCACCATCTCGATCCCGATGGAACAGGTGTCCAGGTTCTTGCGGCCTTCCCACATGCTGCGCCCGCAATGGTAGGCCACGCGCCGGTGATCGATAACGCGGTATATGCGCCCGCTTTCGTCGATCATGTAATGCGCCTCGCCGCGTTCCGCCAGTTTGCGTCCCGAACCGCGCGAAGGTCCTTCGGTCGTGTGCAGGATGATGTAGCGCGTCTCCTTGCGCAGAGGGCGCTCCTTGTTGCGCGGACTGTAATAGGTATCCAGCAGGGGCACGGCCGCCGACAGGCTGCCGGCGCACCACAGCAATCCCGGCAGCAGCCATCCCAGCCGACGAAAACGGCGGCGCAAGGACGCAAGCAACCCCATCCGGTTCCGCGTGGTGGGCGCGGAGGTCATGTCAGACCCTTTCCCAGGGCGGACGTCCGACAATCAGGTTGTCGGACGTCATTTCCACCGGAATATCGAGCCCCAGCAATCCCAGCACCGTCGGCGCAATGTCCGAGAGCTTGCCGCGCTCCAGCAGCGGCACCCCGACGGCGTCGCGGGCGACGTAAATGCACTCGACGTCGTTGAGCGAATGGCTGGTCTTGGGCATGCCGGTGTCGGGATCGATCATTTCCTCCGAGTTGCCGTGGTCGGCCGTGATCAGCACATGGGCGTCCAGCTCCAGCAACCGCTCGACCACCCGTCCGACGCAGGCATCGACCACTTCGATGGCCTGGGTGGCGGCTGGCATCGATCCCGTGTGGCCGACCATGTCTCCGTTGGCATAGTTGACGGCAATGAAGGCGTAGGGGTTGTCCCGCAGCCGGGCCAGCAGTTCGGTGGTGACGTTCTCGGCATCCATTTCGGGATGGCTGGCAAACGAGGATGGATCGAAGCGGCTGGGGACATCCACCTGGTCTTCGCCCTCGTAGGGTTCGGTGGACTTGCCGTTGAAAAAGCTGGTGACATGCCGGAACTTCTGGGTTTCGGCGATGCGCAACTGCCGCAAACCGGCGTCGGCGATGACTTCGCCGAGCAGGTGGTCCATGCCGCCGCCCGCGCCCATGGCCCCCAGCAAAAAGGATTCGAACTCGTTCCAGTAGCGCGTAAAACCAAGGTAAAAGACCTTCGGACGCCGGGCGCGCTGGCCGGGGTAGTCGTCCAGCACAAACGCCTGCGAAAGCTGAATGGCGCGATCCTGGCGATAATTGAAGTGCATGACGCTGTCCCCGTCGCGAATGCCGGCGTAATCGCCGATCGTGTAACAGGGAATGTACTCGTCCGACATCTCCTGGTTGTCGGGGGTGCGGTCGTTCTGGTAGGAAGCCTCCACGGCCGCCTGGGCCGAAGCGGCGGAGCGTCCCCCGGCATCCACCAGACAGGCAAAGGCCTCGTCGGTCAAGGCCCAGGCGCGCGAGCGGTCCATGGAATAGTAGCGTCCCATGACGGTGCCGATGCGGCAGTGGCCGACCTCCGCCATTTCCCGGTCCAGGCGCGCCAGGTATTCGAGCGAGCTGCGGGGCGGCGTGTCGCGTCCGTCCAGAAACGGATGGATGACGATCTCCCCCTCGGGGAACTCGGCGCGCGCGCGGCGCATGATCTTGAAGAGGTGCTCCTGGTGGGCATGCACGCCCTCGTCCTGCAGCAATCCCATCAGGTGCAGGCGACCGGCATGCTGTTTCCAGTTTTTGACCAGGGTCTGCCAACGCGGCGATTCGAAAAGCTCGCCGCTGCGCAGACCGTCGTCGATGCGCTTGAGTTCCTGGATCACGATCCGTCCGGCCCCGATGTTAAGGTGGCCGACCTCGCTCGAACCCTGGTAGCCTTCGGGCAGGCCCACGGCTTCGCCGCTGCAGGCCAGGCGGGTCCAGGGATAACGGCACTTGTACCGGTCGATATGGGGGGTGCGGGCGGCAAAGACGGCATTGCCCTCGACGCGGGGATTGATGCCCCATCCGTCGCGGATAATCAAGGCTACGGGTCTCGGCTTTTGCTTCATTCGGTTTTCCTTCTGGACGGCCACGAGCCGTAATCGCTAAAGTAGCGGCATATTATATCGAATTTCCCCGGATTTGTTGAGCCCCAAATGACAATTTTTAATGAGTGATCCGAAAGAATTCAGCGGCATGCAGTTGTCCCTGCCCGCCATGTTGCGCGAACGCGAGCGTCTGCGTTCCCTGGGCCGGCGCCTGGTTTTTACCAACGGATGCTTCGACCTGCTGCACAGCGGGCATGTTCAATACCTGACCGCGGCGCGCGCGCTGGGCGACGCCCTGGTGGTCGGACTCAACAGCGACGCCTCGGTACAACGCAACAAGGGCCCCCTGCGTCCGATCGTAGGCGAGCGGGAACGCGCCCGGTTGTTGCTGGCCCTGCGCTGTGTCGACTATGTGGTGCTGTTCGACGACGACACCCCGCTGCATCTGATCGAAGCCTTGCGGCCCGATGTGCTGGTCAAGGGGCGCGACTGGGAAGGCAACGTGGTGGGCAGCGAGGCGGTCGAGGCCGCCGGCGGCAAGGTGGTGTTGGCCGACCTGGTGCCCAACCGCTCCACCAGCGGCCTGATCGAACGCATCCTGGCCCTGCATGCCCCCACGGGAGACGCCTGACATGCCCCCTTCCAACCCGCACCCTTTTTCCCTGCTGATCAAGCCGGCGGGACCGGACTGCAATTTGCGCTGCGCCTATTGTTTTTACCTGGACCATGCGGAGATGTTCGGCGAAACGAACCGCCACCGGATGTCGGAGCAGACCCTGGAGACCATGATCCGAAGCTACATGGCCACCCCACAGCCCCAATATGCCTTCGGCTGGCAGGGGGGCGAACCCACCCTGATGGGAACGGCCTTTTTCCAGCGCGTCACCGAACTGCAACAGCAATACGGACCGCCGGGCGCCAGCGTCAGCAACGGGCTGCAGACCAACGGCACGCTCATCGACGACGCCATGGCCGCCCACCTGGCCAAGTTCCATTTCCTGGTCGGGCTCAGCGTGGACGGACCCGCCGAGATCCACAACCGCTTCCGCCGCACCGCCGGCGGCGAGGGATCGCATGCGCTGGTGATGGCCGGACTGGACAAGCTGCGCCGCCATGCCGTCGAGTTCAACATCCTGACCCTCGTCAGCCAGTCCAACGTCGGGAGTCCCGAGACGGTCTATCGCTACCTGCGCGACGAGTTGGGCGTGAATTTTCACCAGTACATCGAATGCGTCGAGTTCGATGCCGCCGGCCAGCCGCTGCCTTTTTCCATTTCGGGCGCGGAATGGGGCGAATTCCTGGTGCGTATCTTCGACCTGTGGTACGCCGGAGACACGCGCAAGGTTTCGGTGCGCCTGTTCGACACCATCCTGGCCAAGCTGGTCGATAACGCCGAGATCACCTGCGCCTCGGGCAGCGACTGTCGGCAATATTTCGTGGTCGAACACAATGGCGACATTTATCCCTGCGATTTCTTTGTCTATCCCGAATGGCGGCTGGGCAACGTGGCCCAAGACCAGTGGAACGACCTGTGGAATTCCCCCCTGTACGAACGCTTCGGGCGCCGTAAGCGCGAGTGGAACCCGATGTGCGCCCAATGTCCTTACCTGCGCTTCTGCCACGGCGATTGTCCCAAGAACCGGACACCTTCCCCCAACGGCGCGATCAAGGGCAATCTCAGCCACTTCTGTGCGGGCTGGCTGCGATTTTACAAGTATGCCCTCCCCCGGCTGGAGGAGCTGGCGCAGGACGTGCGGCGCGAGCGGCGCGCCACGGCGATGCAGTCGATAACACCCCGGGGCGCACCGCCGCGCCGTAACGATCCCTGCCCCTGCGGCAGCGGCCGCAAGTTCAAACATTGCTGCGGCAAGGTGAAGTGACGCCCGGGTGGAGACCGCGCGGGAGATCGCGCGGGGAACCCGCGCGCGGCGGCGAAGGGCCTCGCCGCCCTACCCCTTCCGGAGCTTTGCGCCGGAACAGTAAAAACTTGCGCGGCCCCCTCAAGCCTCCAGTCTCCAGTCTCAAGCCTATCACGACCCGCGCGCGGCGGCGAAGGGCCTCGCCGCCCTACCCCTTCCGACGCTTTACGCCGGAACAGTAAAAACTTGCGCGGCC
>CAZIUM010000207.1:0-5351 GCA_964542285.1 uncultured Lentisphaerales bacterium | reverse complement strand
GACTACAGGTTGCTCGTCGATCCGTTCCGTAACCGCTCGGAAGCGCTCGGACACTGGCGCTGCGAGTTTTGGGGCAAGACGGTCCGCTCCGCGATCCGCGCCTGGGAGGCAGCACCCTCCGCGCGACTCCGCGACGTGATCGAACTCTCGGACGGCACATGGCTTGCCGACTATGCTTCTTGCGGCGCCAAATTCGACATTGGGAACCTCATGCGGGTTTGGCTGGAGGAGAAACCTCGCTTCTTAACCCACAATGAAAACGCGAGCCCTTAGCTGGACCAGAAAAAATTAAGGGGGCAGACAATAGGCGTCATTTCCTATCGCGGGATGCGCAGCCCCCCCCTGGTGGCCGTTGCGCCCTTCACGGGGATGAACCTCGCGGCTGAGCCGCGTTCCGTCGTCGAGTTTGCCGCCGGTGGCCAAAACCCATGCAGGTACACAGCCGGCGCGGTTCAGGTATGACCGCCTGAAACAGAGCGCAAGATCGTCTCCGTTTCGCGGGAGACGGGGGCGAAAACGGATTGATGCTTCCAGCCGACAGCGTTCGATGTTCTTGTCCAGGGGTTTACATCCCCGGCGGTTTGGGCTAGGGTATCAAGCCTATCGATCAGGGTTGCAGAGGAGACGACAACATGCGAAAATGCAAAGCTGGGTTTGTTGGGTTTGGCGAGGTCAACACGCCGCGTGAATTCATCGAGCCACGTTGCGAGGACGCCGCGCAAAAGCTCGAGGCGGCCGGCATTGAACTGGTGAGCACCGCGCCGGTTAGTGACGATCCGCAAGGCGAACAGGCGGATCGTGCCGCGCGCGAGCTGGCATCCGAAGACTGGGATGTGCTGGTGTTGTGCATCGCCGGCTGGATTCCATCCTGGGCCGTCCTGCGCACCATTCGGAATTTCAAGCATAAGCCGATGGTGTTGTGGGGTCTGAGTGGCTGGCGCAAGGGCGATCGATTCGTCACCACCGCCGACCAGGCCGGCTCCACCGCCTTGCGACACCCCTTGGAGGAGATGGGGTTTAATTTCCGCTACTTTGTTGGCAAGATGGATCAGCCGCTGCCGCTGGACGAGGTGGTGTCCTACCTGCGCGCGGCCGGCGCCGCCGCGGCCCTGCGGGAATCCCTCATCGGCATGGCCGGCTACCGCGACATGCGTCTTTACGGCACGCTTTATGACGGGGTGGCCCTTAAACGCGACCTGGGAGTCGAAATCGAACATTTCGAATTGCTCGAGGCTGCCCAGGGCATGCAAAAGGCCAAGGCGGAAGACGTAAAACGCCTGAGCGCCGAGGTGCGTCGGCGCTGGAAATTCACCCGCGATCCACAACCCGAAACCATCGAGAATTCCGTGCGCCTGTTCATTGCCTTCCGCGACATCATCGCGCGGCGCAACTATGCCGGGTTTTCCTTCAACGATGTCGATGGCGTCAAAAAGCTGCTCAATTTTGCCCCGGCCGGCGCCATGACCCTCCTGCACGACGAACTCGATATTTCCAGCGTGCCGGAGAACGACTGCCTCGGCGCCGTGACCCAGTTGATGGTCCGGTTGCTGACGGGACAGATTGGCGCCTATCTCGAATTTTACGAGTTTTCTCAGACCGGCGCCTTGATGGGCGTGCCGGATTATGTCCCCGCCGAAATCGTCGAGGGGCCCGTCACGGTGATGCCGAATGCTTTCGGTTCTTTTGGCGAGGGGTTGCTCAACGTTTCCCGTCTCAAGACCGGCCCCGCCACGCTGGCGCGGCTGGGGCAGGTGCGGGGACGGCATGTATTGCACGCCCTGCCGGTCACGGCGGAAACGCCTCCTGTCTGGGAAGAAGCCGGTTGGGCACCTCCCGTGCCGCAACTGCCCAGTCTACACGTCAAATTGTCCGTTCCGCCGGATGAATTCCTGGGCAAGGTTCTGGGACAGCATTATATTTTGATGTACGGCGATCAGATGTCGTTGCTGCGGAATCTCTGTGCGATTTTAAAAATCGACCTGATATGACCACGAAATGCCGTGAAACCGCGCTGCGGTTGCCGGGAGTCAATGGAGCCCGTTTGCCGGCGATGTTGTATCGGCCGCCGACCGACCGGGCACGTGGAAGCGTGCTGGTTTGCCCGCCGTTGTTCGAAGAGCGCAAGGCCTGTCAGCGCGTTCTTACCGATATGGCCCGCGCCCTGGCCGGCGAGGCGTTTTATTGGGTCCTGCGGTTCGACTATCGCGGTACCGGCGATGCCGAGGGCGACTTCGAATTCTTTGCCCTTCGGGACTGGCTCCAGGATGTCCGCGCCGCCGCCGCCTGGCTTGCTGCCCATGGTGACGGCCTAGAGCAAACCTGGCTGGGAATCCGCCTGGGTGCCTGGCTGGCCACGCATGCCGCCATCGGGGTGGATGAACGCAGTGCCCCGCGGAATCTGGTGTTGTGGGAACCGGTTGGCGCCCAAACGTTCGTACGTCAGTTGATGCAGCGCCGAATGGTCAACGATATGCTGGCCTATGGCCGCGCCCGGGAATCGCGAACCGCCCTCCATCGGACCCTTGACGCCGGAAAGCCCGTCGACCTGGATGGCTTTTCGCTGACCGCCGAACAATACCGCCAATTGGGGGACGACCGGTTCGGAGCGTTTGCGGGGCCCGGGATGTGGCTCGATACGGGCAATGAACACCGGGCCGTGGAAAACCTGGCTTCCGCGGCTCCCAAGCTCGTCAGGCAGACCCTGCGCGTGCCGCCTTTTTGGAACAGCGTGGGCCATGTCGACACCGAGGCCTGGACCCGCGTCACCGTTGCATGGCTGCAAGACCAGGGACGGGAGGAACATCCAGTTTCCGTTGGCGATTTGAATGCAAAGACGCGCGAATTTCAGGGCGAAACGCTGGTTACCATCGACTCTGGCGGCCAGCGCCTCCAGGGTGTCTGGCACGCGCCCCCGTCGCAAGCGCCGCGAGGTGCCGTGTTGTTTCTAAGTGGCTGGTCGGGCGACCGGCAGGGGCCGCACCGGATGTTCGTGCAACTGGCACGTCGTCTGGTCGCTGAGGGTTATGCCTGCCTGCGTTTTGACTATCGCGGACGCGGCACAAGCGACGGCACAGTGGGGGAAGCCGGCATCGCAAGCATGACCGACGATGCCCTGGCCGCCCTCGAATGGATGGCGGGACGCCTGCCTCCCGATCTGCCGTTTACCCTGGTGGCGATCTGCTCCGGATGCAAGGTGGCCCTCTCCACCGCTGCCGCCAACCCCCGCGTTCAATCCATGGCCCTTTGGTCCGCGGAAGCCATGGGAAGCCTGCGCGCGCGCGACACCAACCTGCGCAAGACGCTCGGCGCTTTGCGGGCCTACGCGCGCAAGTTGGGGCAGGCTCAAACCTGGCGCAAGCTGCTGCGGGGACAAGTGCAAACCGACATGGTGCGCAAGGCGGTGGCGAAACATGAAACGCGATCCCGCGAAGAAGCTCGCGCGGAAGACGCCATCCTCAAGCAATTGCATGGGTTTCCGGGACGGCTGTTGTTTGTTTATGGCGGTTCGGATCCCGACGGCTTGCCTGCGTCCGCCGCTTACGAACGCTTCTGCCGCCGCCGCCACATCGATTTCCAGTTGGAACGGATTCCGCATGCCGGGCACAGTTACTATGGACAAGCCTGGAAAAACCAACTTTTTGAAATCACGAATTCGTGGCTGAACTGCACGGTTATGGAAGGCCCCCCCCCAAATGAACGCGACGACCCACCTGTATGAACCTCTTCTCAGCGCCCGTCTTCCCAATCCGTTCATCCATGACGATGGGGCAATGGTTGCAGATATCCAGGATTGGGAGCGGCGGCGCCAGGAAATCGCCCAACAGATGCTTGCGCTAGAATATGGCGGCTTGCCGCGCAAGCCGGCCGTCACGGTGGGCGAGGTGTTGAACGAGTCCAGGATTCGCTGGTTGCCGGGGGCACGCTACATAACGCTGCGGGTGGTCACGGAGAATGGCGCCGGTCCCTCGTTCATTCTATACCTGACGATCCCCGAAGGGGAGGGACCCTTTCCCGTGGTGGTCAATGGCGACGGTTGTTGGCGGTACGTCACGGAAGAAGTTACCCGCATGGTTCTGTCGCGCCAGTACATTCTGGCGGAATTCAACCGTACGGAAATCGCTCCCGATATGGCCGCGGGCGGTCGAGGTGCGCCCATTTATCGATGGGACTCCGAAGGCACATTCGGCGCCCTGGCCGCCTGGGCCTGGGGGTATCACCGTGTCGTGGATGTCTTGTCGCGGCGTCCCGATGTTGCGGCCGATAAGATCGCCATCACGGGACACTCCCGCGGCGGGAAAACCTCCCTGCTGGCCGGGGCCACCGACGACCGCATCGCCCTGACCAACGCCAACGATTCCGGCTGCGGGGGCGCGGGTTCCTTTCGGTGCCCGCATGAAGGTGCGGAACGGCTGGAAAACATTCTCAAGAGTTTCCCGCATTGGTTCGGCCCCGAACTCGCTGCCTATATCGGGCGCGATCACGAATTGCCTTTTGACCAGCATTTTCTCAAGGCGCTGGTGGCCCCCAGAGCCTATTTGTCCACCGAGGCGCTGGGCGACCTCTGGGCCAACCCGAAGGGAACGATGCAAACCCACCTGGCGGCGCGCGAGGTCTATGCGTTTCTGGGGGCCTCGGACCAGATCGGCATTTCGTATCGCGAAGGCGGACATGCCTATACGGCGCAAGATTGGGGCACGCTGCTCGACTTCATGGATTGGCGCTTTTACGGCAAGCCGACCACAAGAAGTTTCACGCACAATCCCTTCGAGGACGATGGGCGCGCGTTTGACTGGAAAGCCCCCGTATGAATTTGTTGCGCGACCTCCTGGAATACCGCTTCTTGCAGTACGCCTTTCTGGCCGGATTGCTGGCGGCTCTGCCGGCCGGCATCGTCGGGAGCTGGGTTGTGGTCCGGCGTTCCACCTACCTGGCGGGCGCCATATCTCATTGCGTGCTGGCCGGAATCGGTCTGGCGATTTATCTTCAACGCACGTTCGGCATTCAGTGGTTGTCGCCAACATTGGGCGCCCTGGTGGCGGCGTTGGGCGCGGCCCTGCTGGTCGGCGCCACCACCCTGCGCGGACGCCATCGTTCCGATTCGGTGCTGAGCGCTGTATGGGTCGTGGGCATGGCCCTGGGCGTTTCCTTGATCGGCATGGCCCCGGGCTACAAGGTGGATTTGTCGTCCTACCTTTTCGGCAACATCCTGATGGTCACCCCGGCGGACCTGAAATGGATGCTGGCGCTCGGACTGCTGGTGGTTGTTGTGGCCATCGCGTGCTACCACCGCATGCTGGCCATCGGGTTCAATGCCGAGATGGCGCGCCTTCGCGGTGTGCGCGTGGAATTGT
>CAZIUM010000206.1:0-5353 GCA_964542285.1 uncultured Lentisphaerales bacterium | reverse complement strand
TGGACTCCATCATGAGTGGGCCTGTACGGCCCACGGCGCTGGTTTGCGCGAGCGATCCGCGGGCGCTGCATGCGCTGGAATACTGCCAACGCAAGGGGATCTGTGTGCCTGACGAGCTGGCCATAACCGGATTCGACAACCTGCCCGAATCCGCAATGAGCCTTCCGCCACTGACCACGTTGGACGGGCGAAACAGGGAATCCGGAATCGTCGCCGCGGAGCTGCTCTGGAAACGGATGAACGGAACGCTTCGGAGTCCGGTCCAGCGGCTGGTGAAGCGGGAGTTGGTGGTACGAGAATCGGCATAGAACGGAAGTGAAAAAAGTGTGTGGGTAAGTGGGTGAAAACTGTTGGAGAATGCAATGAAAACAAAGGTGTCGAGGGATCGCATGAATTCGAGTTTAACGCGGTACATGACGCGGGTTCTCGCGGGGATGCTTCTTTCCGGAGCGCTTGGCGCCTCGGGAGCGGAACTCTACGTTGCCAACAACGCGGAGCCCACCGCCCCCTTTTCCTCGTGGGAGACGGGATTCAATAACCTTCAGGACGCCTTCGATCACGCCTCCGACGGGGATACGATCCACCTGGCCGGGCACCCTTTTGCCGGAGGACCGGCCGCGGGGGAAAGCTACGTGTTCTGCCTGACAAACAAGATGAATCTTTCCGTGATCGGAGGGTATGAGGCCGAGGGTGGAACGCCCGGGGAACGCGACCCCGAACAATGGCCGACCGTCTTGAAGCGCGATTCCGGCGAAGCCGGCGTGCTGCACCTGATCGGCGTGTCGAACGTTGTCGTACGAGGCGTGACGATCCGCGACGGACTGGTTCCCGAAGCCTTCGCCAAGGGCGGCGGGGTGTATCTGTCGGAGAGCCTGGACGTGGTATTCGATGACTGTCGCATCGTGGAAAACATCAACAACGGAACCTTGGGCGGAGGGTTTTGCCTGGAGACTTCGAGCACGACCCTGACCAATTGTCTAGTCGGCAACAACAAGTCCATTCGATACGGCGGCGGAATCTACCTGGACGGAGCCAGCCGCCTGACTTTGGAGAAGTCGTTGATCGACAACAATGAAGTGGCAGGATCGGGGTCTCGCGGAGGAGGAATTTACGTGGACGGTGGGGGCGTCGTTGAGATTGCCGGCTCTCGTGTTCGAGGAAATCGTTCCGAGGGAATTTCTTTCAGTTCTACCGGCGGCGGCGGTGTGTATGTTGCCGATGGTGCCGTTGTGGAAGCCGAAGGTTCGGAAATCAGCGGGAATGAGACGGTGGCTGTTCACTATTCGGCCCCGGGAGGCGGATTCTGGGTCGATGAGGGAGCGGAGTTGAATGTTTTTGAATCCGTTGTCGTCTCCAACCGGGCCAGCAGTTATCACAATACCGCCAGCATCGGCAAGGGCGGAGCCCTGTACGGGCTTGGAACCACGCGGTTGCGGAACGTCGTTATCAGCGCCAACAAAACCGAGGGCAAGAGCGCCGGAGGCGCCATCTGGGCGGGAGATTCACTTTCCAGTAAAACAACAATCGAAAATTGCACGATTGTGGACAACATCGGCGATGTGAACAACATCGGAGTTTATCGCAACGGGGGCATTCTCGGCATCACCAATAGCATTGTCTGGGGGCATGAGAACGATCTCCTGGGATTCGAACTGGATGAGGATGGTACGCTTCCCTCGGTATGGTATTCAAATACCGGAGACGGCTGGAATGTGGGACGCCAAGGTTGTCACTCGACGGATCCACTTTTCGCCGACAGGGTCCGTTATCATCTCCAGTCCGTGGGGGGATGCTACACCGGTGGGTATTTCAGCGGCGGAGCATGGTCGAACGCGCTGGCCAACAGCCCGCTGATCGACCTCGGCGATCCAGCTTCCGACGCCAGCCTCGAACCAGCCCCCAACGGAGCCCGGGTGAACATGGGAGCCTACGGAAACACCGAGGTGGCATCGAAAACCGACCTGAACATCACGCTTCCGACCGTGAGCAATCTGGGCGCTCATGGACGAACCCGTTCGGGGGCCATCCTGTCCGGCATGGTAACCGATGGCGGCGGCAAGGCCCCCGCAGTGACGATTGAATATTGGCTGAGCGAGAATGGGACGACAAACCGCGTGGGACTGGGAATTCAAACCAATGCGTTTGAACTGACAGCAAGCGGTTTGATCTCGGGGGCTCAATACCAGTTTCAAATCCGGGCCGAAAATTCGGCGGGAACGGTGTGCTCCACCGTAAAATCTTTCGAAACGGTTTCTTCCGGGGTGGCCGACTGGTTCGTATCCGCCGCTGGGGATTTTCTTGACGGAACCACTTGGGAGACGGCGTACCACAGTCTTCAATGGGCGTTGCAGAACGCCCGTCCGGGGGACACAATCCACCTGGCGGGAGAGACGTTTTCCGAGCCAGGAACCTCCCCGGGAGGAGCGAACCGCGTGTTTCTTCTCCAGGAAATTCACGACCTTGTCATCATGGGAGGCTATGAGGCCCGGACCACGCTGGCCGTTGAAGCGCATCCCGGTCCCCGGGATGGCGACCTCTGGCCGACCGCCCTGGAACGCGGATCAGGGAGCGGATCGGTCTTTCACCTCCAAAACGTGTCCAACGTGGTGTTCCGCGGAATCGCATTTCGGAATGGACAGGTGGCCGCCGAATATGGCAAAGGCGGTGGTATCCACCTGTCGGAAAGCCAAAACGTGTTGCTCGATGACTGTGCGGTTGAGGAGAACGTCAACAACGGCACCTTGGGGAGCGGCATACGGCCATGAACGACCCCGGCGGACCGAAACGCATGATCCTCTGGGTTTCGGCCGATGGATTCCGCTTCCGGCGCGACCCCGAGCGTTCGACGTTCGTCAGCCGGCTCGACAACGCCTTCGACGGAGGCAACACGCTTTTCTGGAGCGAGTCCGAAGGACAGTATGTGCTCTACTACCGCTGTTGTGACACCGTGGACGGCGTCCGGCGGCGCACCATGGCGCGCGCGACTTCGCCCGATCTGGCTGCCTGGTCCGATTCCGTCGTCATGAACTATGGCGACACGCCACGCGAGCAGTTCTACGTCAACAACACCCGGCCCTACTTCCGCGCGCCGCACATTTACATCGCACCGTCGGCCCGGTTCATGGAAGGCCGTTGCGCCCTGACCGAAGAACAGGGGGCGGCGCTTGATGCCTCCCATCCTCACTTTACCCGGGACTGTTCCGATGCGGTTCTGCTGACCACGCGGGCCGGCTCATCCTGTTACGACCGAACCTTCATGGAAAGCTTTGTCCACCCGGGGCCGGGACCGGAAAACTGGGGCACGCGGTCCAATTACCCGCTGACCGGAATCCTTCCCTGGGGGCCGGACAGGATGATGCTGTTCGTTTCCCGCCACTACACATTGCGAAGCTGGCACATCGAGCGGCTGCGGCTACGCACCGATGGATTTGCCTCGGTTCGGGCCCCTTGGTCGGGCGGAGAAATGATCACCAAGCCCTTGACGTTCTCCGGCAACCGCCTGGAAATCAACTACCGCACGGGCGCTCCCGGCTTCGTGCGGATCGAAATCCAGGATGCCGCGGGCCGTCCAACCCCCGGATTTACGCTGGCGGATGCTCCCGAGATGATCGGGGATGAAATATCCCGGACGGTCGCCTGGAAGGACGGCAGGAATGTCGCGCCCCTCGCCGGTCGGCCGGTGCGTCTGCGTTTCGTCATGAAGGACGCGGAAGTGTTCAGCTTCCGGTTTTTCCAGTCATGAAACATGGGATGGAACAAGGGAAACTATTTTAACAACGGTCTGAACCGGAACTCTTGACGTGCGTAACTTGTTTTACGATAATGTAAGGAGTTTTCAGAAGGTAAGGATTATACGCATGATTACGGCCACGATGACAAGCAAGGGGCAGCTCACAATCCCCAAGGAAGTGCGGAATTCTCTTAATCTCCACACCGGCGATCGCGTCGCCTTTATCGTCCAGGATGATTCCGAAGCTTTGCTGCGCCCGGTGACAAAATCCGTGGACGAGGTTTTTGGGTGTCTTCACAAACCGGGACAACCGCACAAAACCGTAAAACAGATGAAGGCCGCCGTGGCTGCGCGACTGAAAGCAAGGAACCCATGATTGCGGTGGACACGGATGTCATTGTGCGATTCCTTGTCCGTGATGATGAAATTCAGGCCGGGATCGTCCGCAAACGCCTGAAACAGGCGGAAGCAAGCCGGGAACGCCTCAAAATTCCGTTACTTGTTGTCCTGGAAACGATGTGGGTTCTGGAAAGTGCTTACAAGAAGACGAGATCCGAAATACTGGGTGCTATTCAATCCATGCGACAGATGCCGGTATTCGACTTCGAGAATGACCGTGTGATCGAGCAGCTTGTGCGTGATGGGCGGAAGCACAAGGTGGATTTGGCGGACATTCTCATTGCCCGCTCCGCCGAGGCCATCGGATGTCGCGCGGGGATCACGTTTGATAGGGATGCAACAAAACTTTCTTTCTTCAATCTGTTGAAATGACGGGGGTCGGACGGAAGTTGTTAAGAAAAAGCACACGTACCATGCAAAAACCCATAAACATCGGGTCCCGCCGGGAGGTCCTGTGGGACGACCATCTGCTGGACCGCTCGCGAACTTCGGCCGAACTGCGCCTGCACGCGCCGCGCCATGAGGAAATCGTGCTGCGCCACGACGCGCCCTGGGAAGGCGACGGCTGCAACGCGCACTCGATCGTCAAGGATGGCGATCTGTACCGCATGTACTACCTTGCCTGGAAAATGCTGGACGAATCCGTAACGAAGCATTCCACCGGCGGCACCGTGGTCTGTTACGCCGAAAGCCGCGACGGCATCCACTGGGAAAAACCCTCGCTGGGCCTGTGCGAATTCGAAGGCTCCCGCGACAACAACATCCTGCTCGACAAAACCAATTGCGAGCAGCACGACATGCCCTATGTCTTCCTGGACGAAAACCCCGCCTGCCCGTCCGCGGAACGTTTTAAAATGATCCGCAAGGGCGCCGGCAAGGCCCTGACCTGCTATCTCAGCGAGGACGGCATCCATTTCCGCAAGGGCTGGGACCTGACCGACCGGGGGGCGTTCGACACGCAGAATATCGCCTTCTGGGTTCCCGAAATCAACGCCTACATGGCCTACATCCGCGACTTTCACGAGCGTCCGAGCGTGGTGAAAACCGGTCACACCAACATTCGGGATATCCGCTGGATGACCTCCCCGGATTTTCGAGACTGGTCCACCCCAGAATTGCTGGATTTCCAGGGCGGCGAGGATTATCCGCTGTACGTCAACGCCACGCAACGCTACTTCCGGGCTCCGCACCAGTTCGTCGGCTTTCCCTCGCGCTACGTCGAGC
>CAZIUM010000205.1:3289-5369 GCA_964542285.1 uncultured Lentisphaerales bacterium | reverse complement strand
GGTTGGTTATGAGCGGCGGTGAAGGGCCTCACGCGCCCTACCTTTTTTGCGCGGGGTTCCCGCGTGCTTCAATGGTTTGCTTCGATCCAGATGGGGCTGGACCAGCCATAATCGCCGTTTGACGTGGTGACCCGCAGATAATAATAGGCGCTGGGGGTGGATGACAAGCGGCGCGGCATCACGACGTCCGCGGTCTTCCGGGAGTCTTCCCAGTCCACGACGACATCGTGGGTGTCCCTGGGGGTTAAGGTATGCACGCTCGCGCCATTGCGGATGATTTCGATGCGCGCGATCGCGTCGCATGTCAACACCCGGGCATGAAATGCGGGCCGGGCTTCGCCCGCCAACGCCAGGTCATCGCCCATGGTGGCTGCGCCACATTTGAAGACAAGCGTCATGCGCGGACCACTGGTCGCGAAAGTGTGCCGTGCCATCAGCGCGTCGAACACCGCCTCGCGGGTGAGTGCCGGCGCGAACAGGCCGGTGATTCCCCCCTGGTCCGGATTGCCCGGCTCGGCGCTGTGGTTGTCGGTCCCGCCGGTGAATCCGAAGCGGTATCCCATGTCGAGTGCGTGTTGCACGGAAAGATGTCGGCCCGAACCACCGGTTTCCGAGATGCCCCAGTGCGAACAGATTTCCACCAGGCGCTGGCGGTCGGGGCGGTGAGGCCGCTCCCAATTGATTCCGTGGAACTTCGGCGCGTGGGGGATCAGGATGTAATCGGTGCCCTCGAGCTTGTCGTACACATTGTCCATGGTGACCTTTTTGCCGTCTGGCCCCTCGACGATCATACGCCCGACGTCGTTGCGGAAATAGACGTTGCGATGGGCTTCGAGCGTGCCGATTTCGTAGCCCAGCAGCGTGACGAACCGCCCGGGTGCATGGTGCCGCCGCACCGCCTCGCGGGTCAGGCGCCACTTATCCTCCAGCGTGTAGTTGTACGACTGCCCGTCTTCGAAGTGATCCGCCAAGGCCGAAAAGTCGAGGCCCTCCACGTCCCGCGCCCAACGGAAATTATCGTCCACGGTTCCCGTGCCGTCGGACAATTCCGTATGACTGTGGATTTCGCCGAAGAACACCCGGAGCCCGTCTGGCGCCACGCCCGGGTAGATGGGGTTTGTCAGCCCCATCAAGCCATTCTGCTCGTCGATAACCCGGATGCGGGAGACGGTGTCTGCCGGCACCGTGACGTTTTCCACCCGGAGAGAGCCGTGAGCGGTTGCGGGCATTTCCACTTCCATGGCCTCGGAATCCCGTCCGCCCACGGTTTGCAGGTGCAGCCTGCCTTGATGTTCGTGGGAGGGATTGTGGTTTTGCAGGTCCGCGGCCACTACCCGCACGGCGATCGGTTCACCCGGTCGGGGCGATGCCGGAGCGAAGCAGCGAAGGTACGCCGCGCGGGCCCCGACGACCCGCACGGAGGGAGATCCGGCCAGGGGCCGGAATTGATCGTTGCCAAGGAAGTCGATGGCCACGCGAAAGGGCAGGGTCTTGGCTTTCTCGCAGACAATCTGCGGCTTGCAGGAAGGATCGCCAAATACAATCTCCAACGTGTCGCCCCGCTGGAGCGTACCCTGTTCGACGAACACCTCGGCCACGGTGAAGACGGCACCGGTGCTGTGGACCCGCACCCGCAGTTCGACGTCTTCGCGGGAGGCCCGGGCGGTGATGCGTGATCCGTATCCGGTCTGGCCATCGGGACCCTGAAACAGGCGGCCCTCCGCCGCCGAGGAAACGCCGCCGAAATCTTTCTGGCAGTAGACGGCGACCCGACCGCCGGGTGCCAGCGGGGTTTGCCCGAGGGTGACGGTCAGCGTCAGCGTGGTCGGCATGCCGGCGATGGCCTGGTCCGGTCGGATGTTGGCGCTGGCGTCGCAGGGCTTCCGGCGGGTCCAATCGTACAGTACCCGACGCCAGTGACCTCGCAGTGCCCAGTAGGTGTACTGGTAGTAGTGATAGGGACTGACCCGGTCCATCGGTCCCTGATAATGTTCCACATCGCTCACATAAGGTTCAAGATGTTCAAAAGCCATGCTCAAGCATTGTTCATCTTACTCAGTGTTTCGCAAGCAAATTGTGT
>CAZIUM010000205.1:0-3189 GCA_964542285.1 uncultured Lentisphaerales bacterium | reverse complement strand
TTCATTGGTTCGATGCTTTGCGATTCGACGCCAGCCAACCGCGAGGGAGGCGTCGGCTTGCGATGGTTCTTGTCCTGCTGTCGCTTGGCGTCAACGCGGCGGAGCCGCCGGCAGGCACCAAAATCGTTCACCCGGGGGATGGGGCGACGATGGTTTACGTCCCGGCGGGACCGTTCACGATGGGCATCGATCGGGAAGACGGGGATGCCATTGCCAGGCTGCTGGGGTTTGAGAATGCCGCCGGGATCTGGGCCTTGGAGGCCTATCCCAAACGGGTCGTCGATCTGCCCGGATTTTTCATTGATCGGCACGAGGTTACCGTCGCCCGGTGGAAGCGTTTCGTCGAGGCCACGGGAACGGAGGTAAAGTCCCGGGAAACGTCGCGGCATTTCGACGATGCCGAGGCGCAGCAACTACCGGTCGCCGAAATCCGCTGGGAAGAAGCCAAGGGCTACGCTGCCTGGGCCGGCAAGGACTTGCCGAGCGAAGCGCAGTGGGAGAAGGCCGCGCGCGGCACCGACGGGCGCTTCTTTCCCTGGGGAAACGATCCCCCTACCGCCGAGCATGGACATTTTGGCGCAAAGGGGATACGTCCGCGGCTTTACGTGCCGGTGGGATGTTTTCCCAAGGGCGCCTCGCCTTACGGCGCCCTCGACATGCTGGGGAACCAGTACGAATGGACCTCCGAACGAAAAACGCTCTATCCCGGTCATCCGCTCGATCCAGCCGATCCCCAGACGGAGAAGGCAAAGGCCTACTGCGACGGCTCGAATATCGCCTTGCGGGGTGGGTCCTGGTACCATGGCTTCATCAGCTTCTACGCCGCCAAGCGGTTCGGACTGCTGCCGAACGAAACGTTCTACCACATCGGCTTCCGGACGGTCTGGGTGCCGCCGACCGGGTATTTCGAAACGCAGGAGTTCAAGAGCGCGCGCGAAGCCGCGTCAGAATAGATACGCTTCATCCTGGGGCCGTCGCGTCCTTGCTGCCGACCTCCTATTCGATCGTCGGCCGAGCTCGCGGAGACAATATAACTCCCGCGGTGCAAAGGCACAGAGACACAGGGCGGGGGATTTCACCACGAAGAACAGAAGGACACGAAGGAAAGTGCTGGATATTCTTGTGTATTGACGGGGCGCGTCTTCAACAGGCACCTTTGCGTGGCCTGCCATGGGCTGTTTGTTTTTTCGGAGTACGCGATGCGCATGTCGATTCCCTCGACAATTTGCGTTACGCGGGAGGCGATTGCGTGGACTGACGGATTTCGAGAATCGTTGGAGAGATTTCGCGGCGGTATTGCGGGGGCCCATGTCCGTCGATTCTTTCCAGCAGCAGTTCGAATGCGCGGGCTCCGCTTTCTTCGTCGCGGGTGTTGATGGACGTCAGTGGGAGGGAATTGTAATG
The DNA here is from genome assembly GCA_964542285.1 of uncultured Lentisphaerales bacterium. Taxonomy (GTDB): domain Bacteria; phylum Verrucomicrobiota; class Kiritimatiellia; order RFP12; family JAAYLN01; genus CAZIUM01. The sequence goes on along the minus strand of CAZIUM010000205.1, from coordinate 1,785 downwards.
GGCAATTGCGGTGTCGCCCGCGCCCATGACGGCTACGTCTTCGGGGACGCGCAGCCCAGCCTCTTGCAGACCTCGCACAAACAGGGCCGCGATTGCGTCGAAGGCAATGACGGCATCGAACGTTCCCGCCTGTTGCCGGATGAACTTCTGAATGTCGGCAAAGGTATTTTCCGGTGCGGGGATTTCTTCGCGATGCGATCCGCGGGAGGCCATTGCCAGGGGAGGCGGCAGGCCGACGGCCTTCAGCTCCCGCCGCACCCAGGCGTTGCGCACCCGATTTACACAAGCCTCCGGCTGGGTCTTGACGATACAGAATGCGCGGCGGCCGATATCCAGCAGGTGTCGCACCTGGTGCGCCGCCACGGCATGGTAATCGGCGCTGATATCGTCGCAGGCAAAATCCAGTAGGATGTCTCCGTCGAAAGTAACGACGGGGAAACCATGATCGACCAGGCGCTTAAGCTCGGCATGAGGACCCTGATCGACCGGGTAAATGACAAGGCCGTCCACGGCGCGGTCAACCAAACGACGGATCACCTGGTCTTCCGAGGACGCGTCGTTCGGGTGTGCGCTGAGCACTACGGTATACCCGGACCGGGCCGCCGCCTCGGTCAGGCCAACGGGGCGATTGTGCAGCGCGTTGAAGTGGAATCCAGGCATTACGAGTCCGATGAAGCGCGACTTGCCGGAACGCAGGGCACGCGCCGAAAGGTTGGGCCGGTACCCCAGTTCCGCAACGGCTGCGTGAACCCGCTGCCGGGTTTTCTCCGATGCCCAGCAGTTGGGCCGGTTGTTTAAAATCTGGCTGACCGTTGTTCGATGCAGCCCAACCCTGCGGGCAACGTCCGCCAGCGTCGCGGTGGGTGGGCGTGTGACGGCGTCCAGGGCGTTGTCGGGGGGAGGGATGCGCTTCCCCTTGCTGGTGGCGGATTCTTTCATTGGAAATATAGACATACGTTAGCAGGAATGACGGGGCGGGCAAGCAAAAATAATCGCTGGTTGACCTTTACCCATCGGTAGGTGTATCGTCTTCTTATTGGTTGGTTTCATATTTATGATTGGGGGGATCCATGCAAGGAATACACCAACAAAGCGGCCTTTTGGGTGCCGTGCAAATCGGGGTGACGGCTTTGGCGTTGGGCGGCAACATTCTGGCCGCCGACATCTATGTTTCCACGAATGGAACGCAATCGGCGAGTTACGCTTCCTGGGCCACGGCCTTTACGAACGTCCAGGAGGCGCTGGATTACGCCACACCTGGCGATACCATCTACCTGGCGGGACAGACGTTTGCGGCTACGCAGATCGAGTGGACGGTTTCTTCCGTGACGCTCCTGGGGGGCTACGAGGCCGATCCGGGCAGTGAACCGGGTGAATACGATTCCTTGAAATGGCGCACCATCCTGACCATTTCACCGGGCATGGCCAGCCGAGTGATGCGGATTGCGGGGGTTACCAATGGTACGCTGCGGCGAGTGGACGTCCGTGGCGGGAGGATTGACGCCCATGGTGCGGGCCTGCACATCAGCGATTCCGAGAATCTCGTGATTTCCGATTGTCGCCTCGTCGATAACGACAGCATCTACTCCAGTTACGGCGGTGGCCTGTACGCGTTCAATACCAGCGGGGTGCTTTCCAACGCGGTCTTGGCGGCCAACGTTGCCTACGCCCATACGGATGGTCGTGGAATGGGGGGATACATCGAAGGCGGCAATTGGCTGTTCCATGACGTGGCTTGTGTTGCGAACCATGCCCGTGAAAACTGGGGCTATCTCAAGGGGGCCG
>CAZIUM010000204.1:0-5393 GCA_964542285.1 uncultured Lentisphaerales bacterium | reverse complement strand
ACGTGCTGCTAAGTGCCAACAGGGTGTCGCGAAACGATCCCGCGGGCGGTGTTTATGTGGCGGCCGGCACGGCACACTTGCGGCATTGCACAATTGCCGATCATGCGACGGCCGGCATTGTATGCGCGGGCGACGCCACGGTCTGCGTAACCAACAGCATTGTCTGGGGAAACTGGAACGATACCATCGGCACGGTTTCGGTCGGCTATTCAAATGTCGGAGACATGAACTACGGCGGCAACAACCTCAGCGCCGATCCGAGGTTTGAATACGGGTATTACCTGGCAAGCGCCAGCCCCTGTGTTGCCGCTGGGTCGGGGACGGCCACAACCCTGGGACTGGACCAATACGCCCGCAACGCGGCTGGCGATCAGTACGGTCCCGCCGAAATCGTTAACTTGGGCTATCATTACCGCAATGGATTCGATCTGCTGTATCCGGACCTCTACGTTTCGGAAGATGGAGACGATACGCTGCACGACGGGAAAAGCGCGGCCCAGCCTTTTCGTACGCTGACTAAGGCCTTGTCCGTGGCGCATGCCGGCACACGCATTCACCTGGCATCGGGAACTTACACCCGCACGACCGAGACGTTTCCCTTGGTTATAAACGAAATGCCGGATGTGCGGGTCCAAGGAGCCGGGGCGGAGGAGACTCTGTTGGACGCCAGTGGTTCGTCGAAGCGCGTGATGACCCTGAGTTATTCACATCGTGCCGTCCTGGCGGGCTTGACCTTGCGTGGAGGCAGCGCAAACAACGGTTCGGGGTTGAACATCACTGCCAGCCAGGGAGTGCTGCTGGACAGGTGTCGCGTGGTGGACAACCGTTATTCGGCGAAACTTTCTTCCATGAATGGCGGTGGGGTCTATGCCGGGGCATCCAGTGATGTGACCCTGACCAACTGTATTATCTCGGGAAACCTGATTTATAATCAGCACGACCCCTCGACATACCGGGTGTTCGGGGTTGGCATCTGGAGTAGCGGGTTGTTGACGGTACGGGATTCCATGATTGTCGATAACACCTTGAGGCAGAATGGTTCGGGTCTTCCCGGCGCCAGCGGCCTGCATTTTGCGGGACTGCAACTGGATCTAAAAAACGTGTTGCTGGCCGGGAACCACGATTACAATCAGCGTGGGGCGCCTGGAATTCAAATTGCCGGTGGCTCGGCTGATATTTCGAATCTGACGCTCTGCGACAACGACGGTCTGGGGCTGCGTCGCTCGGGTGGGACGGCGACCGTCGTGAACTCCATCCTCTGGGGCAACGGGGTGGACAGCACGAATGCGGTGACCTTCTCCTATAGCTGCCTGTCCAATAGCACGGATCATGTGGATGCCGGGAACAACCTGACCGCGAATCCCCGGTTTGTTAACGCCGCCGCGGGCGACTACCGGCTGCAGGACGGGTCTCCCTGTATAGACCGTGGAATGCCCCAGTCCTGGATGTGGGATGCCCACGATCTGGCCGGGCTGAAACGGATGATGTGCGCAAGCGTGGATATGGGGGCCTATGAATGGCTTCCCCCCGCGGGCACCCTGTTTCTCATTCACTGAGGGCTCGTGGATCCCTCCGGGGGGCAATCGCGTATTCGGAAACCGGGAAGGATGTCCTTGGAGGGGACCGAACCGGTGTGCCGATTCCTTGATGCGCACGTGGATTGCATGAAAGTCCTGCGCGGCGGCGGAGACTGTGTTGCGCTTTTAACCGGTTAATGGCGATGGGTACGTGAACACGGGGCACAAGTTCACGAGCCTCGCGAGCGCAACTCTCGAAGCCTGGATTTTTCCGCCGTTTCCCAAGTCTTTGGCATCGGAGCCCGGTATTTCAGCAGCTGGGACTTCGGATTCACTGGCGATATTGTCGAGGTCCGTCTTTGGGGATATGCCCGTGCCGCCGAAGAGATTCGTAACCAATATGCAGCGCCGGTTTTACGGCGATGGATTTCGACGCCCTGCGGTTCGACCTGCGTGGCGTCGTGCACTCGGTGGGAAGTTACAACTTCAACAGCGCGACCGGAACGCTATTCCTGGGTGGCACGGCGTTGGGTCAACCGACAGGAGAATTGATTGTCGACAACGAAGGCATCACTACCGCCCCCGGGGGGTATACGCCGTTGTTCCCGGTGTTGGCGGAAGACGTAGTCGAATCCTTTTCCGAAGTGAGGGTTCGCTTACGGGGGGCGTCGCAACTGGCACTGATCACGCCGAACCTACGAATTCGTGACCCGACGGTCGACACCGAAGCGACGCTTTACCTGAAGCGCCGAATTCTTCGCGCATCTTGCTTGCCGAATGCAAGCGGTGACTTTTCCCGATGAAGCTCTTGGGAAGGGGAAACATTGTGTTTGACAATTCACATCGTTATGAAATACTCTTCGAGTTTCGCGATTATCCGTAATGAGAGGAACTGTGAGATGGTTAAAATTGCTTTTATGGGTGCCGGAAGCACCGTGTTCGCGCATCGTTTGCTGGGGGACTGCATGTTTTCGCCGGCCCTCCGCGACAGCCATATCGCGCTGTACGACATCGACCGGGTACGCCTGGAGCAATCCCGGGTCATCATCGAGGGGACCAATGAGCGGCTGAACAAAAACCGCGCCCGGGTGACGGCCCATCTTGGGGTGCGCAGCCGGCGAACGGCGTTACGCGGCGCCGACTACGTCATCAACGCGATTCAAGTGGGAGGGGTCGATGCCACCCGGCTTGATTTTGAAATCCCGCGCAGGTACGGTCTGCGCCAGACCGTGGGGGATACGTTGGGCATCGGCGGGATCTTTCGCGCGCTGCGCACGATCCCGGTGATGCTTGATTTTGCCCGGGACATGGAAGCGGTCTGCCCTGAAGCCTGGATGCTGAATTACACGAACCCGATGGCGATGGTGACCGGGGCCGTGCTGCGGGGTTCCGGCATAAAATGCGTCGGACTTTGCCACTCGGTCCAGGGCTGCGTTCGCGGGCTGATGCTGCGCCTGGGAATGATCGAGGACGTGCACGAGGAGGTCCCGATCACCCACATCGGAACGGCCGACGAGGGGCATCGCCTGAAATGGACGATTGCGGGAATCAATCACCAGGCCTGGCTGCTGGAGGTGACGGACAACGGACGCGACCTCTATCCCGAGCTCAAGCGGCGTGCCTTCCGGATGAACCGCCGGGCATTGCGCAAGGGCGCCGAGAAGCATGACAACATGGTGCGGTACGAAATGATGCGCCATTTCGGGTATTACGTAACGGAATCCTCCCATCATGCCGCCGAGTACGTGCCTTACTGGATCAAAAACCAATATCCCGAACTGGCGTCAAGGTTCAATATTCCGTTGGACACCTACCTGGAGCGGATGGAGAATGCCGAGAACGTTTGGCAGAAACAGTATCGTCAGTCGCTCAAGGGCCGGGATCTTCCGAAACATCGCAGTCATGAATTCGGTTCTTACATCATGGAGGCCATGGAAACCGACGTGGCGGTGCGCATTCACGGGAACGTCCTGAACAAAGGGCTGATCGACAATCTACCGGCCAGGGCGGTGGTGGAGGTGCCCTGCCTGGTCGACCGTAACGCCGGGGTCAGCGGGTGCCATGTCGGGGAGCTGCCGGAGCCGTGTGCGGCCTTGAACCGTGCCTGCATCAATGTACACCTTTTGACGCTCGAGGCTGCGCTTTCACGGAAGCGCGAGGCCATCTACCACGCGGCGTACCTGGACCCCCACACCGCCTCCGAGCTGCCGCTGGACAAGATTCGGACGATGTGCGATGAGCTGATCGAAGCCCACGGCGGAATGCTGCCGAAGTTCATGTGATCACCCGGGCCGTGGGTTGAGGGGGCTGCAGGGTTCCCCCCGCGGTGTTTGTGCGCGATCCATCGGCTCGTTGGTATGTGTATAGGGAGGGGGGGTGGGATGGAATTGCGTTTCCCGCCCGTTCAATTGAGCGGCCGGACCCAGATGGGGCTGGACCAGGCGCGCTGGCCGTTGCGCTGTTCGACACGCACCCGGTAATGGGTTTCCCGCGTGAGCGGCTCGTCGTCCACGAACTCCATGTGCGCGGTGTAGCCGGCTTCGGGGATGGCCCGGTGCAGCTTGACCTTCCAGGCGTGGTGGAAGAACACGTCTTCGCGGGAGGGAATGTCGGGGGTGACTCCGGTGAGCCGTTCGATGCGCTTTTGCACCTCTTCGCGTCCCCAGAGCAGATGCGAGCGTTGCGCGAGCTCTTCCACACGGAAACGCGCCGCAAGCTCGTTCAGCGCAAACGACATTTTCGCCGCCGGATCGGCTTCGAACTCTAGCACCAGGGCGTTGAACCGCGACTGACGAAGATCGGACGGACGGGTGCGCATCGTAAAGCGCGCCCGGGGGCCCTCCAGGATCGGAACCCCCTGTCCGCGGCTGATCCAGCACGGGGACCAATTCGTGAAGCGCCCGCTTTCGATCCGGCAGGTGTTCTCCCAGGTTCTCTCTTCCACCGGCATTTCGGTGTCGCGGGAGCCCCAGCCGAATTCCAGGCGCATCCGGAAACGGCCCGGCTTGCCGGCCGGGGGAGGAAGCCAGGTCCCCTGGTGACACTGGGTGTGGATCACCCGGCCGTCGCGTAAAAGCTCCAGCCGGTCGATCGCATCCATTCCGCGCACCGACGCGCGGATTTCCCGTGGGCCGGAGGCGTCGAGGATCGTTCCCATCGGATGACCGTCGACGGTGAAATCCAGTTCCATGCGGTCGCCGCTGACCGCGTAGACCCGCCGGGCGCGAAATGCCTCCCAAAGGGCTTCGCGGTCGAGTTCGGTGGCCAGGCAGGCGGCCAGTCCGTGATTCCATTGCCCGGGCATGTTGTTCCAGTTGTCGGTCGAGGCAATGGCCCCGATATGCAGTCCCGCGTCGAGGGCGTCCTGGTAGGTGGCTCCGCCGACCCCGGGGCCCATATGCGCGTTGTTCCGCAGGCCGATCCATTCTTCGTCGGTTTCCGAACAGCCGTGAACGGAATAGATTTCGGAAAACGGGGAAACGGTTTCATCTTCCGCGTTCCAGCGCGGGGCGCGATGACCGGGAAGGTAGGCGGTGTGGTGGGGAATGGCCAGCGCTCCGTTTTCGCGGGCGAACCGTTGCAATTCCGGGAGATCGTCGGGAAGGAACACCGGGTGGCCTTCCCCGGGAAAGATCACGTTGTGGTCGCCCCAACCGCCGTTGCCCTGCCATTCATAGCCGGGAAACATTACGAAACGGCCCGGCTGGTTGAACTCGGCGGACAGCCGTTCGACTTCCCGCCATTCGGCGGCCATTTTGACGGGGTCCTTGCTTTCTTCGATGCCGATGCCGCTGTAGGGCGAGGCGTTTTTCCCGGGAACGGAAGCCTTTTCCGGCAAAACGGGGGCGTTGCGGAACAGCGGGGTATAATAGGCGC
>CAZIUM010000203.1:0-5402 GCA_964542285.1 uncultured Lentisphaerales bacterium | reverse complement strand
GCGAACAAATGCGTCAGGCTAGGCCAGGGCCATACTCAGATGAAATGTCCCTGCGACCATCCCAGGGAGGGAATCCAGTGCGGGAACACGGAGTTTTCTTGCCGGACGAACCCGGATGGATATAATTTGTCGCCATGAAAAATTTAACTCGCATTGGCATCGTTGGATTTGGCGGTCGTGGCGTCGGGGCGTTCGGCAAACTATTCTCCTCCCAGTTTTCGGATCGCGCCCACATCGTCGCCATTGCCGACACCAACCCGGAACGTGCGGCGGCGGGCATGGAATATCTGGGCATCGAAGCGGATATACATGAAGATTACCGAGACTTGCTGGCGCGCGACGATGTGGACGCGGTAGTGATTACGACTCCGGATTATCTGCATGAAGAAATTGCGATGGCGGCCATTCGTCACGGCAAGCACCTGTTGGTCGACAAACCGCTTGCGATTACGGGAGAAGGCTGCCTGAAGATCATGTCGGCCGCCGCCAGGGCGCAACGCCTGGCCTACATGGGATTCAACCTGCGTCACGATCCGGTATTGAAGCGCATGCATTCCCTGGTTGAAGCAGGAAGTCTCGGACGACTCTTTGCCATGCATGCCGTCGAGTATTACGACGGGGGACGCACCTACATGTCCCGCTGGAACCGCCTGCGCAAGTTTTCCGGCGGACTGTTCATCCACAAGGGATCGCACGACTTCGATGTGATCAACTGGTTCATGAAACCGGCCCGCCCGGTCCGTGTGAGTTGTTGTGCCAATGTCTTCAGCCTGAAAGCCGACAACCTGCCCTTCGAGCGACGTGAGGGGATCGATCCCGGACCGACCTGTTCCGAATGCGCGTACCGGGAGCAGTGTCCCGATGCCTGCCCGATACCGGCTCCCGACGCCCTCGCGGAAGCGGCCGACAATCCGCAAAAACAGGCGCAGAACCGCATGTTCAGCGCCGAAACCGCGCAGCGGGACGGGTATCGCAAAGACCTATGCATGTACCTGTCGGACAAGGACACCCACGATCACGGCATGGCCATGGTGGAATATGACAACGGTGCGATCGCCATGCATACCGAATGTTTCGTGACCCCGAAGGGCGGTCGCCACTACCGTCTCGACGGCACCGCCGGGCACATGGAGTCCGCCCTGCACGACAACCGCATCGATTTGCTGCCGCGCTGGAGCAAGGACCGCACCACGTATCGTCTGCAGCGCGGGGAAGGCGGTCATGGCGGTTCCGACCCCGTCATGTGCGGCGATTTTCTCGCCTGCCTTCAAACGGGACGCGAGCCGATGGCCTCGTTGTCCGACGGCGCCTGGAGCGTAGCGATCGGGCAGGCCTGCGAACTCGCCCGCACCGAACGCCGCGTGGTTGAAATCGCGGAGGTGCTGGATGTGAAGCATCCACTGCTTCATCAGAACCGGTAATCGCACCCGACGCGCCCAACCAGTTCGACATCATGGGCGCCGCCGTCCGCCACATCCGGCAGCACCTTGCTGTCCAGCGCGAGGTGGTAGTCCACCCCCGCGCTCAGCATACGCCAGCGGCACCCCGCCGACAGCACCAGGGAATGAAAGCCGGAAGGGCCATCGTCTCCCCGGAGCAAATACCCCACGCGCAGGGACACCGGCAAACGGAAGTCCCCCGCGAGAGGCTTTTCGTGAGAAACGCCCGTCTCCAGATACAAATCTGAATCCACGGCGCCCCCCACCCCGTAATACGCTACGATCTCCGGGTAGGGGGCAACGTTCCCCAGGAGTCCCAGGCTGAGTTCACGATTGGCCTCCATGCTCACGGTCACGGATCGATCCCGCGCATTCGCCGACCATGAAACCGCGCCCGGGAAAAGGTACTCCCAGTAGCCAAGGTGGCCCCGCCATCCCTTGATGGGCAGCGGCGCATCCAGCGTGACATAAAGGTCCACCTCGGAGAATTCTCCGGATTGACGCCGCCGTTCGTCGTCCGAAAGCGTAAAATTTCCCCAGACGCCCAATGTCAACGGCAGGGTCATGTCGCCGATGGGCAGGCCATAGATTTCAACCGCGCCCTGGGCCACGGCTCCATCATGGCGGGTTTCGCCGCGGAAGACGTAACCGGACAGCACTTCGAAGGGCATGGCGACTTCCGCGGCATGGCCCGGCAGCGTCCAGGAGACCAGGCCGGCGCAAACCACCCCCGCCAAGCGGCTTGTCCAGCGAACCCCTTGCAATCCCCCCTCGGAAACGGCTCCAGCCATGATCGATCAATCTCCCAACAAGGTCCGGCGAAGTTCTTGATAGCGGTCGGTAAGATGCGTGCCCAATTGGGCTTCGCGCAGGTCAAATCCGAACGCCCGGCGACTGACCGCCAAGATCGGCGGCGCCTGCAGACGTTTGGCCACCGCCAACCCCCGAAACAGACGCCACCAATGTTCCATGTCTTCTACAAACGCCCTGGGGGTTGCAAAGAGGTCGTCGACGGAACCCTCGTACCCGATTTCGGCTTCCAGGGTGCCCGTTCGTTTCCAGTCCAGGATATCCTCCGGGGCCGCCCGCTCCCAACGCTCCACCCAGGACCGGAAAAGTCGATCATGATACGGATACACCAGGGGGTCCCCCAGGCCCCGTTCAACCGCCTGGCGCGCACTCAGCTCGGCGGAAGGACGGACCGTAAAAATCCCCTCTGGAATCGCCTCCCGCGCATGAACGTTCTGGTTGAGGTATCTTCCGAGGGTGTAAACGTCGCCCTTCCAAAGATCCCCCAGGATGGACAGCCACCCGATCATGTCGCCATACAAGGTGCCATACCCCACGGTGATTTCGGTCTTGTTGGCATTGCAGGAGACCACCCCTCCGAACACCGCGGCCACGGCCGCCAGCAGACGCGCTCCGCGATCCCGAGCCTGGACGTTCTCCAAGGCACGCTCATCGAGTCGCCAGGCGCCCGCGTCTCCCATGGCCGGATGGTCGCGGGTGGAAGCGGCGGCAAATTGCGCCCGGGTCAGGTCGACGCCGGCATGGATCGGCAGTTCCAGCAAGGCCGTGCCCAAATTGGCCGCCAGGGTTCGCCCCAGCTTGCTCGTGGTTTCGGAAGTAAACGGCCCCGGCATGGCCACCAGCATCAGATTTTCGGGGGGCAACAGCGCACGATAGACCGCGGCGGCCACGGCGGAGTCGATGCCTCCCGAAATCCCCACCACCACGCGATTCAGTCCCAGACGTTGCAGCATCCACTTGGTGCCCTGCAAGACGGCCTGTGCCACGTCTCCCCCGTCGTCCACAACCGGACGCGTCCCGGGGGCCAACGCGCCGCCGCCACGGGGAAGGTCAAAGGTCAGGCATCCGGACTCGAAGGCCGCCGGTCCGGTCAGGACCCGTCCCTGGGGATCATACACCGCCGTGCCACCGTCGAAGGTATAAACCGTTTTCCCAATGTCCTGCACTCCGACATTGTTCACATACAAAACCGGCAATCCCGTTCTGCGGGCCAGGCTTGCGCAGACACGATCGCGGCGCGCGGGCTTGCCGCGCGTAAAGGGCGAGGAACTGGCCACAATCAGCCGTTTTGCGCCTTTCGCCGCCAGCACGGGACCGGGCGTTTGGCTGTAATCGCCATCCCAGGCATCCTCGCAAAGCATTCCCCCCAGGCATCCGGCATGCCGGGTGACCACCGGGTTGATCAAATCCTCGGGGCGGCACCGGTTTTCCATGGCCAGCCGCCGCGTCCCGTAAAAATGGCGGTCGTCGTCAAAAGCCCGGTAGTTGGGTTGCAAGGTTTTGATGGCATAGGGAAAGGTGCCCCCGGCCGGCGAAAGCAGGCGACCTTCCTCGGCCACCAGCAGCGCGTTGTACTTCCGCGGCCGCCCATCCTCGTTGCGCCGATGCCAATCGACCGTCACGTGCCCGAACACCACCGTCATCCCCGCGGACGCGGCCACGATCTCCGCCCCGCAGGACTCGCAATTCCGCAAGAAAGCGGGACATTCCCATTCGTCCCCCAACAGGCAACCGGTCAGGGACAATTCCGGGAAAACCAGCAAGTTAACGCCATCGGCACGCGCCGCGACGATCTGTTCCAACATACGGTCGGTATTTTTTCGCACCGCGCCGGCATGAATTTCCAACTGAACCAGTCGCGCGCGTACGGTTCCACTTTCGGCAGGCATGTCATCACTATGCCTGGCATCAAAAGAAGCGTCAAGCCTCTCCTGAGGCACGCCGGCTCCGAGGTTGACCGACGGCATGCAACGGAGTAATTTACCGTTTCTCGCAAGACAACCCGGAATCGCAGTACTCATGACCGCAAAGAAATTACCTGTACCCGCCGCTGAAATCGCCGCGCTGGCGTCAACGCACCCCACTCCTTTTTACTTGTACGACGAAGCGGGCATCCGTGCCAATGCCCGACGTCTCAAGGAGGCGTTTTCCTGGAACCCCGGGTTTCGCGAATACTATGCGGTCAAGGCCTGTCCCAACCCATTCTTGCTTAAAATTCTCATGGATGAAGGATTCGGCGCCGACTGCAGTTCGCTGCCGGAATTGATCCTGGCGCAGAAAGCAGGATTGACCGGCGAAGCCATCATGTTCACATCGAACGACACGCCCGCCGAAGAATTTGCCGCCGCCCGTGCCATGGAAGCCGTCATCAACCTTGACGATCTGACGCATATCGAATTTCTGGAACGCTCGGCGGGGCTTCCGGACCTGATCTGCTGCCGCTACAATCCCGGCCCCCTCAAGGGAGGCAACGCGATCATCGGACATCCTGAAGAAGCCAAGTACGGGTTCACACGGGAACAAATGTTCGAAGGGTATCGCATCCTGCGCGACAAGGGGGTCAAACGATTCGGGCTGCACACCATGGTGGCATCGAACGAACTCAATCCCCAATACTTTATCGACACCTCCGTGTTGCTGTTCAAGCTGGCCGCCGAATTGTCCCGGGAACTGGACATCGCCTTTGAACTCATCAACCTCGGCGGAGGCATTGGAATTCCATACCATCCCACGCAACAAGCGGTCGACTACAAGGTTGTTGGCGAGGGCATTCGGCGGGCCTACGAGCAGCACCTGCTGGCGTCCGGGCACCCCTCCGTGAAGCTGTGCCTGGAATGCGGCCGGGTCGTCACCGGTCCCTACGGCTGCCTGGTGACCCGGGTGCGCCACATTAAAAACACCTACAAGCGCTACGCCGGTCTGGATGCCTGCATGGCCAACCTGATGCGCCCGGCCCTCTACGGCGCCTACCACCATATCACGGCCATCGACAAAGAGGCTTCCATGCCCACCCACGCGTATGACATCACCGGCTCCCTATGCGAAAACAACGACAAGTTCGCCATCGACCGCGAACTGCCGGAACTTTTCCCTGGGGATCTGCTCGCAATCCATGACACGGGAGCCCACGGACACGCCATGGGGTTCCAGTAC
>CAZIUM010000202.1:0-5406 GCA_964542285.1 uncultured Lentisphaerales bacterium | reverse complement strand
GCGACAGGGGGGGCGTGCGTATGGCGTGCGTATGACGGCCGCACAAACCCATGAGCCTCTTCCGGTGCTGACCGGACGACGGAATCCTTTTTCGTGGTTGCCATGATTCGTCATTCAAGGTTGAATGGCGGGATGAATGCGTGGCAACGCGGACGCGGGATGTTCGATGCCCTCTGGACCTGGGGGATGGATTTCTGTTTTCCGCGCCAATGTCCACTCTGTGGCCGTCCGTCGGACCGTTCGGAGCGGCTGGTTTGCTGGGATTGTTTTCGTTCCCTGCCGTTGCGAACCCATTTCGAGGCGCAGTGCCGGGTTTGCGGCCGGGTGCCGGAAGGATTCGTCGAGAAGGATTTTGTGTGCGACCGTTGTCGGCAATGGCCCCCGGCGTTCGATGGAGCACGTGCCGCGGCGCCGTTTCAAGGGGGTGTGCGGGAATTGCTGCACGCCTTCAAGTATCGTCGATCCACCTGGCTGCGTGCGGATTTATGCGATTTGTTAGGCGGAGCTTGCGGACTCTTGCCGTCGCGGGAAGCATGCGATCTGATTGTGCCCGTGCCGCTCCACCCCCGAAGACAAAAGCAGCGGTCCTACAATCAGTCCGCCTTGTTGGCCTCCGCCCTGGGCCGACGCCTTCAAATCCCGGTGGGCTTGCGGTATTTGGTGCGCACCAGGAAAACCCCATCGCAGACCCGGCTGAATGCCCGGGCACGGCGCGTCAACGTGCGCAATGCCTTTGAGGTCCGAAGAGAGGAATGGGTTCGCGGGCGGCGAATTCTGTTGGTGGACGATGTCATGACCACCGGGGCGACATTGGATGCGGCCGCCCGTGCCTTGAAACGCGCCGGAGCCTGGCGCGTTTGGGCCGTGACCGTGGCGCATGGTTAACGGCGGCGGCGAAACTTTTCGTCAAGATCGAGAAATCCGGCTTGTTGCAGCTTGTTGGGGGACACCAGGTCATGATCGCTTCGTGAAGCCCTGGCCCGGCTTCCGGATGCGCTTGCCGGCGTTTGCGCGACCCCCGGGGGCAGGGGACGGATCATGTCGTGCAGGCGGGCGCGCAGTTCATCCAGGCCCGTCCCCGTGGCCGCGGACACGGGGATGACTCGGCGTCGGGCGCGCTTGGAGAGCAGGGCGACGTTGTCCATGGCGCCGGGCATGTCGAGTTTGTTGGCGACCAGGACGGAACGACGTTTCAGCAGGGTCGGGTCGTGACATTCCAGTTCATGCCGCAGGACACGATAATCGTCCCAGGGATGGCGCCCTTCGGAACCCGACACGTCGATGACATAGATCAGGGTCTTGGCGCGCGCCAGGTGTCGCAGAAAGTCAACGCCCAGCCCGGCGCCCTGATGTGCCCCGTCGATCAGCCCGGGAATGTCGGCAATACGGATTTGACTGAAGTCGGGATACTCCACGGTGCCGATCACCGGGTGCAAGGTGGTGAAAGGATAGGCTCCGATCTTGGGATGGGCCGAACTCAAGGCGGCCAGCAGTGAGGATTTGCCGGCATTTGGGAAGCCTACCAGTGCCAGATCGGCAATGGTCTTCAGCTCGAGCCGCAAACGGCAGGATTGCCCCGGTTGCCCCGGAGTACATTCGGTTGGCGCCTGGTGCGTCGAGCTTTTGAAATGCACATTGCCGATTCCGCCCCGGCCGCCGGCGGCAATGACGACCGTTTGGTCATGCTCCGTGATGTCGTGGAGCAGGGTATCGGTTTCGGGTTCGTACACGCTCGTGCCGCAGGGCACGTTGACCACCAGGTCCGACGCGTTGCGGCCGTGCATTTGTCGGCCACGCCCGGGCTCCCCGTTGCCGGCGCGCAGGATTCGTTCGAAAAACAAGCGCACCAACGAATCGTCATGACGATTTCCACGCAGGATCACGTGACCGCCGCGCCCCCCGTCCCCGCCGTCCGGTCCGCCGTATTCCACATGCGCTTCCCGCCGAAAACTGGCGGAACCGTCCCCTCCGCGACCCGCGTGGGCCTCGATCGTAACGTGATCGATGAACTGGCGCGCTTTCACACCGAATCCCTGCCGCGGGAAGGCATGGATGGGGGTTACGACGCTTCGGGCGCCGTGGCGATGTTGACCACCCGCCCGTCCTTGCTGAAAGAAACCACGCCCTCGGACAAGGCGTAGAGAGTGTCGTCGCTGCCAATGCCGACCTGTTCGCCGGGGTGAATCTTGGTGCCGCGCTGGCGTACCAGGATGGAACCCGCTTTTACGACCTGGCCGGCGTATCGTTTGACACCCAGACGTTTCCCGGTGCTGTCGCGACCGTTTGTTTTATGCCCTTTGCTTGCCATGTTGTCCTCTCGTGGAAATGCCTGCTCAACCGATGGACTTGACGGTGGCGACCGTCAATTCCTGACGATGCCCCACCTTGCGTTCGTAGCCCTTGCGACGGCGCTTTTTAAAGTTAACCACTTTGACACCGCGTTTTTCGGCATCGTCGATTGTCAAAACCACCTTGGCGCCTTCCACGTAGGGAGTGCCGAGTCGCAGTTCATTTCCGTCAGAAATCGCCAGTACGGTGTCGAGTTCGACTTCGTCGCCGGTTTTGGCCGGCAAACGTTCGATATCAAGCACTTGTCCCTGGGTGACGCGATATTGTTTGCCGCCGGTGGCGACGACCGCATACGCTTCCATTGTTGTCATCCTTGCTGCTGCTGCGTATCCATCCATATAGGTGACGCGAAATCGCCGACGGTACCTCCGTCCGCGAACAGGTAAAAAAAGAAATTAGCTTAATTTGCCGGATTCGTCAAATTGCTGTTTTTCGCAACCATTGTTCGACCTGGGTGCGCAGTTGTCTGCGGGCCTGCCGCAAGGTTCCCGGCAAGTTGCATCCCGCCGCGCGGTTATGTCCACCGCCGCCGTAATGCAGTGCCAGGTCGGTGGCATCCAAAGGGGGGCGGGTGCGGATGCTTAGACGAAGGCCCGCCTCCGGTTGCGGGGTCTCGTAGAGGAAAAGGGCCAGTCGGCTCCCTTTAACCGCGCGGGGAATCTCGATGATGTCCTCCGCATCCGATCCCTGGCAGCCCGTGGCTTCAAAATCTTCCGTGGCAAGATAAACAAAGGTGGCTTCGCCATCCGCCCAACTCTCGAGGCTGTTGTAGGCGCGTTGGCGCAGGCGCATGACGCGCAGATCGAATTGACCATAGATTTGGTCGTTGAGCCAGGCCGTTCTCACGCCGTGCTTCAGGAGGTCGGCCGCGCATCGCAAGGTGGCGGATGTCGTGTTCTCGTAGGCAAAACGCCCCGTGTCGGTTGCGATCGCCACCCATAGGGCTTCGGCGATCATGTGGTTCAAGGACCATCCTGCGCGTTTTGACAGTCTCCAGATCATTTCACCGCAACTGCTCATTTTCGGGTTGACCCAGTTTAAATCGCCGAACAGGGTGTTGGTGGGATGGTGATCGATGTTGATCGTGAAGACCTTGGCGCAGAAAGGCTGCAACGCCTGGGGCATACGGTCGACACTTCCGCAGTCGATGGCCACCAGCAGGTCGCGGTCCGGGGAGACATGCCGAGTTGGCGTCAGGTCTTCCACGCCCTCCAGAACTGCCGACGTGCCGATTTCGTCTCGGTCCAGCGCAACCTGCACCGTTTTCCCTGGAGCCCTCAGCATGGCCCCCAGGGCCATGGCGGCCCCCAAGGCATCGCCGTCGGGGCGGGCGTGGGAGGTCACCACGATCCGCTCGGCCTGGACGAGATGGCGGATCAGGGTCTGTTGGGTCGTGGTTTTCGAGGGTGCTTTCACAGAACATTCCTGGGTTTTGGATGCGTGTATGTCGCGGGGGACGTCAGAGCGTTTCCTGATGCACCTGGTAGCGGGACAACTTGTCTTTAAGGACATCGAACCCCATTCCGGGAGTTTTTGGCACGTCAAGCAGATGGCCGTCATGAATGCGCCAGTGCGGCTCCACGATGTCGTCGCTCATGTAGAGCGAATCGAAGGCGGCATCCGTCGGAAGGCTGCAGTTGGGCAGGGCGGCGGCGGCGATTCGCGGGCCGTTGGCGACGCCCGTGCCGATGCGCGAGCCGATCCAGTTGGCGATGCCGTGTGTGCGGCAGAAATCGTGCATGCGTTTGGCATTCGTCAAGCCCCCGACGCGGCAGACCTTGATGTTGACGATGTCGCAGGCCTGGAGTTCCACGGCGCAACGCAGGTCATGCAAGGTGTGGATGCTTTCGTCAAGGCAAACCGGCGTTTTGACTCGTTTGCGGAGCAGGGAATGAAAATAGAGATCCCTTTCGTCCAGCGGTTGCTCCAGCATCAACAGATTGTAGGCGTCGAAACGGGCCAGATGCTCGAAATCCTCCGGTTGATAGGCGTTATTGGCATCCACCATCAGGAGGATGTCGGGGAAGGCTTTTCGCACGGCCAGGAGAGAATCCAGATCGCGTCCCGGGCAGACCTTGAGCTTGATGCGCCGACCGCCCTGGTCCAGTTGTTCCCTGACGGCGTCCACGGTGGCCGCCGGGCTGTCTTTGACCCCGATGCTGGGACCGTTTTCGATGACGCTACGCGTGCCCCCCAGCATGGAGGCCACGCTTTGACCGGCGGCCTTGCCGAACAGGTCCCAAAGGGCCGCTTCGAAGGCGGCCTTGGCGAAGTGGTTGCCGCGGGTGCCGTCCAGCGACCGAACGAATTCCTCCGGCGAAGGCCAGTCTCGACGTTTGATGTGCGGCGCGATGACCTGACGCGCGATATCCATGACCGACCCACAGGTTTCATGGGCATAAAACGGCACCAAGTCCACTGCGGCTTCGCCCCAGCCCGTCAGCCCTTCCCCATGGCAGGCGAAAATCACGCCATTCTTGGCGCGAATTTCGCCCACACTGATGCGGAACGGGGTTTTCAATGGGATTCGAATGACGTGGGCGGTGACGTGGTCGACTCGCATGGCAACGGTTCCTGATATCTAGTGAACGCCGAAAAAGTCCGGTCCGGGGGATTGTCCGCCGCGGATTTGTTCCAGCGTGGGAATGTGATGCCGTTGTCCGGCCAGATCCCGAAGCAGACGGTAGCATTTCTCGGCTTCGGCGTGGTCGCCTTCCGACAAATGGTGCCGGATGACGAAGTGCAGGAAAAAGGCGAAGGGGCGACGGTGTTCCTCGGAAAGGGACAAGGATTCCTTGAAGAATTCGAGGGTGGGGTCGATTAATTCGGGGCGGGGACGTGTCGCGTAGCGCCCCTCCGCCACCTGGCCGGAAAACTTTCCGTGTCGGATCGATTCCACCAGGTTCTGCTGAACCATCCGGCGGCAGGAATGCAGATCGAAGGAGGTGGCCGCATGGGGAATCCCACGCCAGGCCCAGTAGATGGCATGACTGTAGGGCAGGCGCCAGTCCAGCGTGCCGAAACGGGCTTCGATGGCTTTCATCGTGACGGCATCCA
>CAZIUM010000201.1:0-5410 GCA_964542285.1 uncultured Lentisphaerales bacterium | reverse complement strand
ACTTTCCCTGGATTTGCCTTGTCATATTGTCCGGCCTGGGTTTCAATAATTTTCAGTCGATCCCAGCGCCTGGTTTAGACGCGTGGGACGACATAACCCTGTAATGTTGCAGAATCGAGGGTCCCGGTCGTATGAACAGGATTGATTCGAATTTCCCCGGCAGCATGAGCGGAGTGGCTCCAAACCTTGCGTTGACGGCTGGGTTGGGGCCGCCGCGTTCGGAGTGCGGTGTGGGCGCCCTGATGCCCTGGGCGGGGCGTTTATGGGCCATCAGCTATGTTTCCAGCCTGCGCAATTCCGGCGTGGGCACGGGACTGTACGAGATCGATGAAAATCTGCGCATCACAAAACGTCCCGAGAGTCGCACGGGCGTCTATGCCAACCGGTTCGTGCATTATCCCACCAACCAGATGATCATCGGGCCGCATGTGATCGATGCGCAACGCAAGGTGCGCACGATCGAGGGGCTTGACATGCGCATTGCCGCCACCATGGAGCATCTGTCGGATCCGGAGAACAGGGTGTACATGCTGGGCATGGAGGGCGAGTTTTACGAGATGAACGTCCATTCGCTTGCCTGCCGCAAGCTGAACGACCTGGTCAGTGAATTAAACCTGCCCTATGTGCACTTCAAGGCCGGGTATACGGGCTTCGGACGGGTGGTGGTGGCCGACAACAGTTACGACGACCGGGAATTCCGCGGTTCCCGGCAGGCGGGAGTGTTGGCGGAATGGGATGGCGACGAATGGCGCATCCTCCGGCGCGCGCCTTTTGTGGAGGTGACCGGACGCGGTCGCCTGACCCCGATCTTTGCCACCGGTTGGGACCGGGCCTCGGCCCTGTTGCAGGTGTACACGGACGACAACAAGCAATGGACCACCTACCGGCTGCCCAAGGCCAGCCATACCTTCGACCACATGTGGTCCACGGAATGGCCGCGCATCCGCGAGACCGAGCACGAACGCTTCCTGATGGATCACCATGGCATGTTCTACGAGTTGCCCCAGTGGACCTACGGCAGCCGCGTCATCGGCTTGCGCCCGATCAGCACCCACCTGTGGGTGATGGGAGACTTCTGTTCCTTCCGCGGCATGCTGGTGCTGGGGTCCGACAATGCCAGCCCGGCGCATGGTCTCAACGCCTTCCAGGGCGAGCCGCAATCGGGGCTGTGGTTTGGAAAAACCGACGACCTGTGGCAGTTCGGCAAGCCCAAGGGGTGGGGCGGCCCCTGGTGGCGGACGCAGGTCGCGGCCGACGAACCTTCCGATCCGTTCCTGATGACGGGGTTCGACAAGAAATGCCTGCACTTCACGCACGATGCCGACCGGACGGTCGATCTTGCCGTGGAAGTGGATTTCCTGGGAGACGGCAGTTGGCACCGCTATGAAACCCTGTCGGCGGGAGCGGGACAGTACCTCCATCACGAATTCCCCGAGGGATTCAGCGCGCATTGGGTGCGGCTGCGATTGGGAAGCTCCTGCTGCGCCACCGCGCAGTTTCATTACAGTTGATTGCGAGTGACCCGTGGCGAGGGGCCGCGCGATCCATCGCGGAATATTCTTCCGCGGTGGCGTGTGGGAGTGGGGGAGTGGACGCAATGGACGGGGTGGACGAAGTGGACGGATGGGGATCGCGCGGGAAACCCGCGCGCGGCGGCGAAGGGCCTCGTCGCCCTACCATTTCCGCGCATGCGCCGGAACCATAACTCCTGCGTTTCATCCTTCAACGATTCGCTTTGATGATCGACCGTGCCGCACGGTTACCTTGGTACAGGGGCTACCCCCTGGTTTCGGGCTCGGCCAGCACCAGCAGGTCTTCGCCGCTGCGTTTGACTTGGCGGATTTTCAGCTTCAGGCTTTCATGCAGGCTACGATCGAGTCCGGACATGGCCGGCAGCGCCCTGGCATCCCCCAGCAGCAGGGGGCCATAAAACAGGGCAAATTCGTCGACCAGGCCTTCACGCACCAGCGAACCGGCGACCTGTCCGCCCCCTTCGCAGACCAGGTGCATGACGTCCTTTTCGCGGGCCAATTTTTGCAGCAACGGACGCAAGGGCATGCGCTCGCCGGGTGTCGCTTCCGGCAGGGGCCACAGGGTGACCTGGTTTTCCGGGGGGAGTTGGCGGGCGAGGATGTCGGCTCCCTTCCGGGTCGTGGCGATGAGGGTATGGTGGTTCCATTCGTCGTGCAGCAGTCGCAGGCCGGCATGTAACCGTCCGGCGCCGTCGACGACGATGCGCCAGGCGGTGCCCGCGTTCCTGAGACGGCAGCGCAGCTCCGGGTCGTCGGCCAGCGCGGTTCCCGATCCGACCAGGATGGCGTCGGCGCGGCGGCGCAATTGCTGGACCCAGTTGCGGGAGCGTGTTCCCGTGATCCATTTGGCGGAACCATGGCGGTCGGCGATGCGACCGTCAAGCGTCATGGCCAGCTTGAGCGTCACCCAGGGCAACCCCTGAACAAGGCGCTTGGCAAAGGGGGCGATCAGACGACGGCAGGTGTCTTCCAGCACGCCGTGGGTGACCTCGACTCCGGCTTCGCGCAGCAGGGTGAATCCGCGGCCGGCATGTTTCGGATTCGGGTCCGCGCATCCCGCCACGACCCGCCGGATGCCGGCGGCGACGATGCGTGTGGTGCAGGGGGGGGTGCGGCCATGGCTGCTGCAGGGCTCGAGCGTTACATACAGGGTGGCGCCGTCCGGTTTCGTGGAGCAAGCTTCCAGCGCGACGATTTCGGCGTGGGGGGCTCCCGCCTGGTGGTGAGTTCCCCTGGCAAGAATCTCGCCATGGCGCACCAGCAGAGCCCCCACGGGGGGATTCGGCCGGGTATGGCCCTCGCCGTGGTAGGCCTGGTTCAAGGCCAGCCGCATGAAACGGCGATCGATCGCGTCTTGTGGTGCGCGCGGAGTCATGACATTCACGAAGTCGAACGGCGGCGGCGGCCATAACGAACCGGATTGCCGACGATGTCCCTGGGGGGGCGCGTGACATCCTTGCAGGCACGGTCCAGAATGCCGTTGACAAACTTGCCGGATTCGCTGGAACTGAAAAACTTCGCCAGGTCGACCGCTTCGTTAATGACCACCACCGGAGGCGCCTGGTCGTCGCAAAACATTTCGAACATGGCAATGCGCAGCACATTGCGGTCCACGCCTCCCATCCGGTGCAGCGGCCAGTGATCGGCATACGTGACAATCCGATCGTCGATTTCGTCGCGTTTTTCGAGGACACCCCGGACGAGGGATTCCATGAAGGCGCGAATCCGACGGGGCGCCACACGATCGGCAATGCATTCCGGGAGTGGTTTCGGCGGTTTGGCGGGATGTGCCGACTTGCGGGAATCGATGACGACATGCGGTTCCTGCTCGAGCGCCTCCTGCATCAGCCGCCACTGCATGGCCCAGAAGGTCTCCAGCGTTTTTTCGAGATTGTCCGTGGGTTGGACGTCGAGCTGAAACAGCAATTGCAACGCCCATTCGCGGGCATGTCTTCGCGTCGCCATGCCGTCGCTCATGTGAGCTGCCGGTAAAGGGACGCCATTTCGATGGCCGCCAAGGCTCCGTCCCAGCCCTTGTTTCCGGCCTTGCTGCCTGAGCGTTCGATGGCTTGTTCGAGATTCTCGGCACAGACCACGCCGTTGATTACCGGAACCCCGTGCTGGATGGCGCTTTGGCCCAGGGCACGCGAAACCTGGTTGTTAATCAAGTCGGCGTGAGAGGTGGCGCCGCGAATCACGGCGCCCAAGGCCAGAATCGCCTGGAACTGGCCGCTGCGGGCCAATTTGTCGGTTACGGCCGGTATTTCATTGGCGCCGGGGACCCAGACCACCGTGATCTGCTCCGGCTTTCCGCCGTGGCGGGCAAAACAGTCCATTGCTCCGCTGAGCAACTGACCGGTGAAAAAGTTGTTGAACCGGCTGATGACAATGGCCATGGCGATGCCGGAGGCATTCAACTGCCCGCTGATTTCTTTGGCTGACATGATGTTTCCTTTGCTGTCGTTAAATCAAATGGCCCAGTTTGCGTTTTTTTGTTTCCAGGTAGCGTTGGTTGTATTGGGAAGGGGGAATGACGATCGACACACGTTCCACGATCTCCAGTCCGTAGCCTTGCAGTCCCACGACCTTGCGCGGATTGTTGGTGAGCAGTCGGATGCGCTGGAGTCCGAGATCGGCCAGAATCTGCGCGCCCAGCCCATAGTCGCGCAAATCGGCGGCGAACCCCAGTTTTTCGTTGGCTTCAACCGTGTCCATGCCCTGCTCCTGCAACTTGTAGGCGTGCAGTTTGTTGGACAGCCCGATGCCCCGGCCTTCCTGCCGCATGTAGAGTACCACGCCACAACCGTCGGCTTCAATCATGCGCATCGCCGCGAGCAACTGGTTGCCGCAATCGCAGCGAAGCGAGTGGAAGACATCGCCGGTCAGGCATTCGCTGTGGACGCGCACCAGCGGGGGCGTGGAGGAATTGGCGGGATCCCCCTTGATCAGCGCCAGGTGCTCCAGCCCGTCCAGCTTGGAGCGGTACAGTCTCAGTCGGAAATGGCCGCTTTCGGTGGGCATGTCCACTTCGCTGCCGTTTTCGATCAATTTTTCGCCATGTATACGGTAGGCAATCAGGTCGGCGATGGATAACATTTTCAGTCCGAAGCGGTCCGCGAAGGCGCGCAAGTCCGGGAGGCGCGCCATGGTGCCGTCGGGCTTCAGGATTTCACAGATCACTCCGGCGGGTTGCAAGCCGGACAGGCGGGCCAGATCCACGGCGGCCTCGGTATGGCCGGCGCGCATCAGGACGCCTCCCTGGCGGGCTTGCAGCGGAAACAGGTGCCCTGGCGTCACCAGGTCGTCGGGTTCGCTGCTCTCGTCCAGCAGTACCTGGACCGTATGCGCACGGTCGGCGGCGCTGATGCCGGTGGTGGTGCCGTGAGCCGCGTCGACCGATTCCATGAATGCGCAGCCAAAACGATCGCCGCGGTTGCGCGCGGGCATGCGCTCCAGGCCCAGCGCTCGCAGGCGTTCGGGCATCATCGCCATGCAAATCAGGCCGCGGCCATGCAACGTCATGAAATTGATGGCGTCGGCATCGACTTTTTCGGCGGCCATGATCAGGTCGCCTTCGTTTTCGCGCTGTTCGTCATCCGCCACCACGACCATGCGACCGTTGCGGATGTCGTCCAGCACCGCGGGTACGGGATCAAACAAATGTGTGCTCATGAAAGCTTCAATGCTCCGCCGTTGCCTTGTCTTGACGGCGGGAAGGTGTTACGCCCGGCCTCAGCCGCCGGAACGGGATCAGGTAGAGAAAATATTATGCGATAGAATGCCGTTGGGTTCAAGACCATTCAGACCATTCAGGATGCGCCCTCCAGGGACATTTCATCTGCTTTGGCCGGAGGGGGGCATAGCTGCCATGTCGGCAG
>CAZIUM010000200.1:0-5424 GCA_964542285.1 uncultured Lentisphaerales bacterium | reverse complement strand
AGGGCCTCACCGCCCTACCTTTTTTTGCGCTTCCGATCCGTCAGACCTCCGACGCTTTTACCGCCGTCAGGATCAGCGTGCCGGGAATGGCCGACAGGGTTTCGTCGGCGTCGGTCCAATCCTTACTTGAGTAGGGAGCCGTCATGCCCTCCGTTACGGCGGCGGGCTCCAGCAGGCGCGTGACCGTCAGCCCCGCCTGGCGCAACCATTCAAACCAGGACGAAACCGGATAGGCCCGCGACACCACCTCGAGGCGGCCATGCTCCCATCGCAGGTCGTCCGGCGGGTGAAAATAATGGCGCAACAGCAATCCCATGCCGTCCGGGTTTCCCTCGTCGTCGAGGCATTCCACCCAGTCCCCGTTGTAGAGCGGATGCACCGTGGAGATCAGCAGCATGCCCCCCGGCAGAAGCCGCGCGGCGGCCCGCCGCAGGATGTTGGCGGGATCTTCCACGAATTCCATGGCATGCGAGCTGTGAATCAGGTGGAAGCGACCTTCCACGTGGCGATCGAATTGTTCCAGCGGCGCGTGAATCAGGTCGATCCGTACCTTTGCCTCTTGCGCCAGTCTAGTGGCATGGCTCAACTGCCTGGACGAAAGATCCACGGCCGTGCAGCAGGCGCCCCGCCGCGCCAGCCAGATGCTGTTCTGGGCGCCGCCGCAGCCTAGTTCGAGCGTTCGCATTCCCGGCGACAGGGGGGGCAGCAGCTTGAGGCGATGTTCTCCGGGAATGCGTGGCCCGTAGTGAAAATCGTCCTGCGCAATTTCCGTGCTGTCCTGGTAGTGGTCCGAGATTTTGTCCCAGTACCGGCGCTGCAAATCCGTCATGGAAGGGGAAGGCCCTGGTTGTCGGCGTCGTATGGTCATCTCGCGTCTCAATCGTCGCGCCGTTCGATGCAGGCGCCCAGTTCGCGCAGCCGGTCCTCGACTTTTTCATAGCCGCGGTCGATGCTTTCGGCGTTCAGGATCTCGGAGGTTCCGCGGGCGGCCAGCGCGGCCACCAGCAGTGCGATGCCGGCGCGGATGTCGGGACTGACCACCCGCGTAGCGTGCAGTTGCGCCGGACCGGTCACCACGACGCGATGAGGATCGCATTGCACGATGCGCGCTCCCATGCCGATCAGGTGATCCACGAAATACATGCGGCTCTCGAACATCTTTTCGAAGAAAAGGGTGGTGCCCCGGGTTTGGGTGGCCAGCACGATCAGCACGCTCATCAGGTCGGACGGAAAGGCCGGCCAGGGCCCGTCTTCGATCTTGGGAATGGCGTCCCCCAGGTCGTACGCCGTGCGTAGTTTCTGCTCGGCGGGCAATTTTAACCGGTCGCCGGCGATCTGCCACCGCACCCCGAAGCGTTTAAAGGGACGTTCCAGGACTTGGAAGTCGGACGCGTTGACCCCCCGGATCGTTAACTCGCCGCCCGTGACCAGGGCCGCCGCCAGGTAACTGCCCGCGTCGATGTAGTCGGGGCCGATGCGCGCGGTGGCGCCGTGCAGTCGTTGGACGCCGTGAACCGTCAGCAGGTTGGTGCCGATTCCCGCGATGTCGGCTCCCATGGCTGTCAGCAGGCGACAGAGGTCCTGGACATGCGGCTCGCAGGCGGCATTGTAGAGCGTGGTGGCGCCGCGAGCCAGCACGGCGGCCATCAAAAGGTTTTCCGTGGCGGTCACGCTGGCTTCGTCGAGCAGGATATGCGCGCCTTTCAGTCCGGTGCGGGCGCGGAAGGTGTAATGGCCTCGCAACGTGGCCGTGGCCCCCAGGCGCCGCAGCCCTTCGACATGGGTGTCCACCCGCCGGCGACCGATCACGTCCCCCCCTGGCGGGTAAATGGTGGCGGTGCCGCACCGGGCCAGCAGAGGCCCCGCGAAGAGGATGGCCGAGCGCACCCTGGCGCATAATGTACGGTTTAAACGCGGGGAACGCAGGGTTTGAGCCTGCAATTCGACCTTGTGCGCCGCTTTATCGAGGGTTACCGAAACGCCCAGTTCCGCCAGCAGGTCCAGCGTCACGCGGACATCGTCGATCGCCGGCAGGTTTTCCAATACCACGGGTTCGTCGGTCAGGAGACAGGCCGCCAGCATCGGCAGGGCGGCATTCTTGTTGCCGGGGGTGGTGTGGGCGCCGCTGACGCGGCATCCACCCTGGATGACAAAACGTGACATGTCGGTTTGTGACGGGCTCAGGGGTGACGAAAGATCGGGGTTAAATCAATTATCTACTTGTCGCGCCAGGTTCCGGCCTGGGCCTCGAACTCGGTAGCGTAGCGTTGCCAGAGGGCCGCCATGGTGGCGACGCGTTCCGGTTGTTTTGACGCCAGGTTGTGCAATTCCGACCGGTCCCGATGCATGTCGTAAAGTTCCCATGGACCGTGGTGAACGGCCACGATTTTCCAGCGGCCGATGCGCAGGGCGCGATGCCCGATGTGGCTGAAGAAAATGGCTTCGCGCGGCACCTCGACGTCCTGTTGCAACGCCTGGGCCAGGCTGCGCCCCGCCAGGGGCGGGGCGCCGGGGTCGCGCCAGGCGGGGTCGGATTCCGCCCCCGCCAGTTCCAGCAAGGTGGGCACGATGTCGACAAAATGACTCGGGGTGCGGCGTAAGGCGCCGGGATCGCGGATGCCCCTGGGCCAATGGACAATCAGCGGGGAGGCAATGCCGCCTTCGTGAACCCAGGACTTGTGGTAGCGGAAAGGGGTGTTGGCGGCCGTGGACCAGCCCGGTCCCAGGCAGAGGTACGACTCTCCCGAGCCGGGTACGGCCCGCGGATCGTGACCGTCGCCGCGAATGATCTGCTCGGCGCTGGCGCCGTTGTCCGAGACAAACAGCGTCACCGTGTTCTCCCACTCCCCCATCTCCTTAAGACGGGCGATCACGCGTCCGGCCGCGCGGTCCAGGCACTGCACCATGGCGGCATGCACCGTCATCTTTTCCGCCTGGAAGGCGCGCTGCTCCTGGCCGAGAGAACGCCAGGCCAGGGCGCGCGGGACCTCGCCCGGCCCGATTCGGCGCTGAAGTTCTTCCGGAGACAGGTTCCAGCGGGGTTTGGTTCGGGGCTGCCGGGGCGAAAGCTCGCAATCCACGATTCCCATGTCGCGCAGGCGCGCCAGACGTTCCTCGCGGATTCGATCCCATCCGCCATCGTAGCGGCCGCGGTAGTCGTCGATGTCTTCACGCGGCGCATGCAACGGGAAGTGCGGGGCGATGAAGGCCAGGTACATGAAAAGAGGCGCGGTGGGCGTCTGTTGACGGTGCTCCTCCAGAAACCGGCAGGCCTGCTCGGCAATGGCATTCGAGGAGTAATACCCGCTGTCGGGTTCCACGGGAGGAAGGGGCCGGTCGTCCAGAAAGTGGTCCTTGACGGCAAAATTGCGGTCGTAATCGCGCACGTAGTAGGAGCGGTCGAATCCGCCATGGGCCACGGGCCAGGGAAATTGATTGACGTGCCATTTGCCCGAGTGATAACAGCGGTAGCCGTTGGGACGCAGATAATGCGGCAGCGGACGTCCCCAGGAGGGGATGACGCCGTTTTCGCCCACCTGCGGCAATTGCTGGTAGTAGTTGCCGGTTAATAGGCAGGCGCGCGAAGGCCAGCAGCGCCCCGTGGAATAGTGCTGCGTGAAACGCACCCCCTTGGATGCCAAGGCGTCCAGATGGGGCGTGGCAATTTCGCCGCCATAGCATCCGGCATCCGAGAATCCCATGTCATCCGCAACGATTACGAGAAAATTTGGTGCTTTGGACATGGCTCCAATCATAGCCATCCCATGCGACACGGGCAAGCGCGTTCTGACGGTCGGGCAATCCGAACTTGCATCCTTTTTTCTATGCCGCTAGGGTAAAAGCGTTTCTTTTTCGTTTGCCCGTCTTGCGGGCAGAGTTTTGGTTTCAACTTGGAGGGGTGGCGATTTTTCGCCCACGAAAAGCACGAGGCATGTTATCGATCTGATTGTTCTGGTTTTATATCTCCTCGGAATGCTGTCCGTCGGTTTTTATTTCCTGCGGAAAAACAAGGATGCCGACGATTATTACGTCGGCGGGCGTAAGCTGGGCAGTTTCCGGGTGGGACTCTCGGTGGTGGCCACGGATGTCGGGGGCGGCTTCTCGATCGGCTTGGGCGGATTGGGGTTCATCATGGGACTGTCCGGGTCCTGGATGCTTTTCACCGGGCTGCTGGGGGCCTGGCTGGCGGCGGTCTTGTTGATCCCCCGGCTGGCGCGGATGCCGCAATTCAGGGAAATGTACACCTTTCCACAAATCTTCGAGCATTTGTTCAGTCCCAAGGTGGCCTTGCTGGCGGGACTGATTTCGGGAATCGGCTATGCCGGCTTCACCAGCGCCCAGATCCTGGCGGGCGCCAAGCTCGCCTCCTCCGCCTTCGTCAACCTGGACATGCGTGTCGCATTGTTGATCATGGGCGCCATCATCGTGGCCTACACGGCCTTTGGCGGCATCAAGGCCGTGATCTTCACGGATGTGATTCAATGGATCATTCTGCTTTCCGGGTTGGTCTTCATCGGGATCCCCTTGGGATACCGTGCCGTGGGTGGCCAGGCCGCCATGCGCGAAGTGCTGGCGCCCGAAATGCTCACCTTCACCTCGGTGAAATGGCAGCAATTGGTGAACTGGGGCTTTACCATCGTGCCGATCTGGTTTACCGGCATGACCCTGTATCAGCGCATTTACGCCTGTCGCGACAAGCGCACGGCGCAACGGGCCTGGTTTATCGCGGGCCTTTTCGAATGGCCCGTCATGGCCATGATGGGCGTCATGCTGGGGCTGTTCGCCCGGGTGGGGGCGGAGCAGGGCATGTTTGCGCACCTGGGATTCGACTCCGCGGCCGGGCTCGATCCGGAGATGGGCCTGCCCATGCTGTTGCGCACGATCCTGCCGGTGGGCTTGCTGGGACTGGTCCTGACGGCCTACTTTTCCGCGATCATGTCGACGGCCGACAGTTGCCTGATGGCCTCTTCGGGGAATGTCCTGACGGACATCATGCGCTGGAGCGTGGGGGCGCAGGCCGATCAGAAACGGATGCTGCGCATGTCGCAGATCATCACCCTGGCGATTGGCGCGTTGGCCCTGCTGCTGGCCACCGTCATGGAGAATGTACTGGAGCTGATGCTGTATTCCTATGCCTTCATGGTTTCGGGACTGGTGGTTCCCGTGCTGGGTGGACTCTATTGGCGTCGGTCCAGCTCCGTGGGGGCCTTCTGGGCCATGTTGGTGGGCGGCGGCACCACCCTGGTGCTGACGCTGATGAAAACCAAGTTGCCGTACGAACTCGATCCCAACATTTTCGGCATTGCCGCGTCGTTGGTAGTTTTCGTGGCGCTCTCGCTGGCGTTTCCAAGCAGAAAAGCGGCAGAGGGGTGAGGGGTGAGGGTTGAGGGTTGAGGGTTGAGGGTTGAGGGTTGAGGGTTGAGG
>CAZIUM010000199.1:0-5453 GCA_964542285.1 uncultured Lentisphaerales bacterium | reverse complement strand
CCGCCAGTTCGTTGGCGTGGGCAACCACCCGTGGCGAAGCGTTGGCGGCAACCATCACGGAAACCTGCGCCTGACCGTCCGCGGCAAGATGCAGCGTCGCGGCAGCATGCGAATAAAGCGGCAGCGACAGAAGCCCGGCAAGCAGACTAAGTCCGGGTCTCAACGTTCTTGCGCCAAGGCCAGGCGTTTTGTGCATACGTTTTTTTCAACCGAACAAGGTGGCGTTCCATCCCCAGTTGGACGCCTCTACATTGCGAAAAACAATGTAGACCCGCCCCGGGGGGATCCCGGTTCCGCGCTCCAGAATGTCACTAATGCCCTTGGCCAGCAACGAGTTGGTCGTGGGCGTCAGCCCTCCAATGCTCAGCAATTCGACCGAAGCCGCAGGATCGTCCGTGTTGCCGAATTCCACGAAGGCATGGTTGACAAGCACCATGGTGTAGGCTCGCGGTTTGGCCAATACGGTTTCGATCAATTCGCACAATTCGTTTTCGATCACGTTGACCTTGTCCTGGTCCAGCGTCACCGACGCGGATATTTTCACCAGTGGCATTTCTGTCCCCTTTCTTGTTGGCTTCCTTTGGGTCAGGCCCTCACGACCAGAGTCGTTCGGGATACTTTCCCGTGGCGATCAACCGGGCAATTTCCCTGGTGGTGCGTTCGCGGTCCTCTCGATACGTAACGCCGAACCAGCGGCTTTCCGTGGGAAGGACACGCACCAGGGCGCGCCCGGACTCCAGCAAATTGTTGACCACCGCGGGGATGAACCACTCGGCCTTCGGATCGTTCCTGTTCCGCGCCAACCAGCCCCCGAATTGGGCTTCCATCAGGTCAAAAATCGCGGGCGTCAACCCCCAGATGTTCATGGAAACCACCGCGTTTTCCGCAAGAAATTCAACATCCCCATGGGGATGGCGGCTTTCGATGCCCTGGTCCGTGGATTCGATCCGGGTGTGCTCCACCACCGTGAGGAGGTGTCCATCCGGGCCCACCTCGCAGATACCGCGCGCCACGGAACCATGTTCCGACAGCGTCTGCCGCAGCGGATATCCCACCATGGCCAATTCTTCCACCGATGAAGGTTGGCGCGAGATTGACGCGGCCGCCAGGAAACGCGCCAGTTGGTCGAAGGCATCCCGTCCGTAGAAATCGTCGGCATTGATCGCCGCAAACGGTTCGTGAACCACATCCCGCGCGGCACGCACGGCATGGGCCGTGCCCCAAGGCTTGACCCGGGCGGACGGCACCTGAATCCCCTCGGGAAGATCGTCAAATTCTTGAAATGCGTAGGACACGGCAACATCTCGGCCAAAGCTCTTTTCCACTCGCTCGCGAAATGCTTTCTCGAAGTCGTGCCGAATCACAAACACAACGCGCCCGAAACCGGCACGCATGGCATCGTACACCGCATAGTCCATCAGGGTCTCGCCACCCGGTCCGACGGGATCGACTTGCTTCAAACCACCGTACCGGCTGCCCATCCCAGCCGCCAACACCAATAAGGAAGGTTTCATGAACGTATTGAAGCACATCCGCTTTGTCTTGTCACGAGCCTTTCGAACGATAGCTCCGCGAGGGTGCAGACCATGTTAAATCACCCCCCCCAAAAAAACGGAGATTCCAATTTTGAATTGCCATAATTCAACATTCGATGTTCAATGAACACGTTTGGTGACTCATGCTTTTCGGCGGTCACCCCGTTTGAAGGATTCGAGGAAATTCGACAGTATCCATGACCCGCAACCGATGGAGGAACACAAAAATGTTCACAGGAATTTACACCGCGCTGGTCACGCCATTCGACCAAAAAGGACAGGTCGACTATGGACGCCTGCGGGAACTTGTCGCCTGGCAGGTCGAGAGCGGGGTCGACGGACTGGTGCCGGTGGGCACCACCGGGGAATCGCCGACGCTGGAGTATGACGAACATCACAAGGTCATCGAAGTCACCGCCGAGGCCGCCGCCGGGAAGGTCAGGATCGTTGCCGGCACCGGGGGCAATTCCACCGCCGAGGCCTTGATGCTTACCCGCCAACTCAAGGATGCCGGCGTCGACGGCACCCTTCAGGTGGTCCCCTATTACAACAAACCCAGCCAAGAGGGACTCTACCGCCATTTCAGCGCCATCGCGGATGTGGGCATGCCGGTCGTGCTCTACAACGTGCCGGGGCGCACCAGCCGGGAACTGACACTGCCGACGATCGAACGCCTGGCGAAGCACGAAAACATCGTGGCGATCAAGGAAGCCGGCGGCTCGGTCGAACGCGTCAGCGCGATCGTCGATGCCTGCGAACTGACGGTGCTGTCCGGCGACGACATGCTGACGGTTCCGATGATGAGTGTCGGCGCGCAGGGGGTGATCAGTGTGGCATCCAACGTGGCGCCGCGGCCGGTAGGCGACATGGTGCGCGCCGCCACCCAGGGCGACTTCGTGGCCGCGGGCTGCCTGCATGCCCGGCTCTATCCGCTGTTTCGCGATCTTTTCATCGACTCCAACCCCATCCCCGTCAAGTCCGCCCTGGCGATGATGGGCCGCATCGAGGAAGCGTACCGTCTGCCACTTTGCGAACCGTCCCCCGAAGTGCGCGCCCGAATCGAAAAAACCTTGCAGGCGTTGCAATTGATCTGACCCCCCCCTGGGACACAAGGAACGAACATGACAACAATTTGCATTCTGGGCGCGGCCGGTCGCATGGGACAGACTCTCCTTCGCACCGCGCGGTGTTTTTCCGACCTGAGGGTGGTCTCGGCCCTTGAACGGCCCGGGCATGCCGCGCTGGGACAGGACGCCGGACGGGTCGCCGGCATCGATGAAATGGACCTGCCGATTGCCACCAGCGAAGAGACCGCGGCGGATGTCGTGATCGACTTTACCCTGCACTTGGCCACACACGACAACGTTTTCCGCGCCGCCGAGGCCGGGCAGGCCTTCGTCCTCGGCACCACCGGACTCGACGATCATACCGAGCAGACCATCGCCGAGGCCGCCAAGCGCATTCCCATCGTACGCGCCCCCAACATGAGCATGGGCGTGAACGTGCTGCTGGAACTGGTCCGCCGCGCGGCCGCGATTCTCGATGCCTCGTATGACGTCGAGGTCGTGGAAATGCATCACCGGCTCAAGAAGGACGCCCCCAGCGGCACCGCACTGGGACTGGCCGACGCCGTAGCGGCGGGTCGAGACATCCTGTTTGATCAACACGCGGTGTACGGTCGTCACGGCATCACCGGCGAACGCCCCAAAGGCGAAATCGGATTGCATTCCCTGCGCGGTGGCGATGTGGTGGGCGACCATACCGTAATTTTCGCCACCGACGGCGAACGCATCGAACTAACCCACAAGGCCTCCAACCGGGAAGCCTTCGCCCGAGGCGCCTTGAGCGCCGCACGCTGGCTCGCGGGCCGGCAACCGGGCCTTTACACCATGCGCGACGTGCTGGGACTCAACTGAATGCACGAAGCGATCTTTTCCCTGGGATCGAATCTTGGCGACCGTCTGGCCCACTTGCGCGCAGCCCGCGCAAAACTGGCCGCCTTGCCGAATTCGCACCTGGTTGCCAGCGCCCCTATCTACGAAACCGAACCGGTTGAGGTGCCTCGCGAATACCGCGGCATCTCCTACCTGAACACGATTGTCGTCCTGGCAACAGAACTCGCTCCCGAAATTCTCGCCCGGAATGCGCATGACATCGAAACCGAATTGGGGCGCATCCGTGGCCCGGAACGAAACGCCCCCCGTCCGATCGACATCGATCTGATTGCCTGCGGTGACGCCGTGCGCAACACCCCGGAACTAACGCTGCCCCACCCCCGCGCCCTCAACCGCCTCTTTGTATGTCGCCCGCTTGCCGACGTACGGCCGGGTTCGATCCTCCCCGGCAATCGGGATACAACCCGGGCAATTCTGGCAACGCTGCCGCAAAAACCCGTCGTCACCCTCGTCCACCGCACCTGGTAACGATTCCCCTATAAGTCGTTGAAAACCAAAGATGATCCCTGCACACGGCTCATGCCGATCTCGACCCGAATCGACATCGACGCGTCGTATCCCTTGCCATGCAACCCCAAAAAACGCTATTGGTATTGCGCGATACATTCGCGGGTAGCGGAAGCACGCCGGCCCGAAACGTGTGTTGTGCACGCCATCGGCAATCGTACGACCAGTAAAAACAGGAGAACCATCAATGCTTTTAGCCAAATTCAAACCTGTCGTGGGGTTCACAATGCTATCGATGCTGCTGTGCGCAGGCTCCGCCCAAGCCGCCGGATTCGCGCTCTATGAGACCAGCGCCCGCGGCGTTGCCATGGGAGGAGCCTTAATCGGCGGGACGGACGACGCTTCCACGCTCTATCATAACCCGTCCGCCATGACCGAAATCGAAGGCGGCAATCTGTTGTTCGGATTGTCGTTGATCCACCCCGGCATGGACATCGACCTGTCCCTTCCCGGCGTCGGAACACGCCGCTTCAACCCCGATGACAAGTGGTTCCCGCCACCCCATGCCTACCTGGTTAAACAACTAAACGAAGATTGGTGGCTGGGACTGGGACTCTACGCGCCCTTCGGCCTGGGTGTCGAACACGACCGGGACTGGCCAGCGCGCTACAACAGTGTCGAAACCAAGATCACCACCCTGGACTTTAATCCCAACCTGGCCTACAAGGTCAATGACCGCCTCTCGCTGGCGGCCGGACTCCAGGTTATGTGGCTCGATCTGAACCTGACACGCGTCGTACCCCAGGCTGAGCAGCTCCTCGATATCGAGGGCGATTCGATCGGCCTTGGCGCCACGGCCTCGCTGCATTACCGTCTGACCGACGACCTGTCCCTGGGACTGACCTACATTTCGGAGGTCAAGCAGTCGGTGGAAGGGGACGCCAAGCTGGGGAACATGTCGTCACTGGACGTCGAAGGCGACGTCACCCTGCCGGCCAGCTACTCGATCGGCATGAACTATACCGGCATCGAAAAATGGAATTTCGGCGTGATCGCCAGCTACATCGGATGGAGTTCCTACGACGAACTGGTCATGGACTTCAGCCCTCCCCTGCTGGGCCAGGTGCCGCGCTCGGTTTCGAAAAAGGACTGGGACGACGTCTGGCGCGTCGGGTTCGGCGCCGAATACCGCCTGGACGAAAAGACCACCCTGCAGGCTGGCTATGTCTTCGACCAGGATCCCGTACCCGTCGAACACGCCGACTACCTGCTACCACCCGGCGATCGCAACATCGTCAGCCTGGGCATGGGACGCAAAGTGAGCGACCACTGGACGCTCAACGCCTCCTACGCATATCTGATGCTGCGCGATGTTACCCTGCCGGCTCGTCCGGCGGAAGGCGTATTTCCCACCAAGTTCAACAATGGGGACGCGCACATCGTCTCCATCTCGGCCATGCGGCCTTTCTGAGCGCATCCGGCCACATGACGGCCGGCAACGCTTCCTTCCGATGCC
>CAZIUM010000198.1:0-5477 GCA_964542285.1 uncultured Lentisphaerales bacterium | reverse complement strand
GCGGGATGCCGAGTAGGGCGGCACGATAGCCCTCCAGGATGCCGCTCATGGGATTGATATACACCAGCCAGCCAGGCCAGCGCCCCAGAAAATCAACCTGCATCGTGACCGGATAAAACACGGGCGTCAGAAAAAACCATGCCAGCCCCGTGACCCCCACGATGTGCTCGGTGTCGCGGAAAAACACGTTGCCCGCCGAAACCAGCAGCGCCAATGCCAGGCAGAGCCCCAGTTGCGCCGCCATGGCCGGGATAAGCCATAAAAAGGCGCCGTTCGCCGTCCGTGTGCACAAGAGATAGATGCCCAGCACCAGCAGGGTGAGCAGAAAATTGATGCTGTTGGCCAATACCATCGACAAAGGTAGCATCAAACGCGGAAACGCGGCTTTTTTAACCAGGTTCGCGTTGCCGACCACGGCATGCAGGGCGTCGTTGTAACAGGTGGCCGTGAACTGCCAGATCACGATGCCTGTCATCAAGAACGGCAGAAAGCCCGTGCCGCCCGCGCCGATCATGCGACCGCGAATCCCGAGAATCCCGGCAAAGACCGCATAGATTGCGATGAAGAATGCCGGTGTCAGCAAGGACCAGAAGAACCCCAGAACGGAGTTCTTGTAGCGAATCTTCAAGTTGCGGGCAATCAACAGGCCCAGCAGCTCGCGTCGCGCGAAGATGGCGGATAATGTGGATGACATGGTGCGTGGGGCATACCACAATGGAATGCCGTTCCTCGAAGGCGATCCCGCCCCGGCGAAAACACCCGACATTGAACATCGAACGGGGCGTTTTTGCAAACCAAAACGCAAGTCGGGCGCCGCTTCACGATCCAGTGCGGGAGTTTATTGTTTCCGGCGCTTTGCGTGGAAAAGGTAGGGCGGCGAGGCCATGGGAAGGTTTGAGGCTTGAGGGTTGAGGGTTGAGGGGGCCGCGCAAGGTTTTACGGTTCCGGCTCAAAGCTCCGAAAAGGTAGGGCGGCGAGGCCCTTCGCCGCCGCGCGCGGATTCTCCGCGCGATCCCCGATCTCATCCCCCACACGCACCTACTCCTACACCCTACAGAGTGAATTCCGCGTATGCGAAATACCGAATCATTGCCCTTGGCGTCCGCGACCGCCGCCGCGGCCGCCGCGTCCCATGCCCGGGAACATCGAGGTGTTTTCCTGGATGTATTCGATGTAGTCCGCGAAGGCGGTGCCGTCCTCGCCCAGGGCCCGTCCGGTTTCTTCCAGCAGATAACGCTGTTCCTGGCGGTATAACTCGGCCAGTGTGCGGATTTTTTCGCCCATTTCCTCGCGCTGTTCGTCGGTCATGTCGCGCCACTGGCCCGGGTTGGCCGGGCCCATGATGGCGTTCACTTCTTCGATGGTGTTCAAAAGTTGCTGGTGACGGGCATATTGATCCTCGTTCATGCCACGCGTATCGATAGCCGCCAGGAATTCGTTGCGCGCCTGGGCTCGCTCTTCCATGCGCTGGCGAAAATCTTCGCGTCGCTTGACCAGAGTCTCGTAGCGTTCGGGATCTTCCGTGCGCATTCGTTCCATGCGTTCGGCGTAACTTTCCCTCCCGCGGGTCTCTCGGGGCGGTTCTTCGTTTGCGGGCGGTTGTGGTGTGGGGGAGGCCAACGAGTCCGTCACGCTTCCCGTCCCGGAATTTTCGCTGTGCGATCGCGCCTCCATTGGAGGCAGAGTCTGGAAATAGGCCAATTGGCGCTCAAGATCGGCAATGCGGCGCCGCAGCGCCTCCCCGGCACGATCGTTGTCTGAAGGCGTTGAGGCAACCGTTCGGGACGGCTGTGCGGGAACGCCCTCTGAAAGAGCCGGAAGCGGCTTGGAAGCTTGGCGACGGCTCCAATGGACGCCGCCGGCACCCAGAATCGCTCCGGTAAGCAAGGCGATCATGACCGTCAGGGGGGAACCCGAAAAATAACGCTTCATTAAAAAAACTCCTTAGGTGGATACATATTACAATAAAAACGCAATCGGACTTTGCCAAATTGTACTCTTGGATCAATTTTTTCTCTGGCATTCCGTCCATTCCTGGCCTCCTCCGAACCGTGCACGTTCTGTCAAAAGTTGACGGAACATTTTGCACTTCTCGGCAAAACACGCGCAAAATATTTGTTTGCGAAACCCCTTGCAATTGAAGGCCAATCCCGATATAGTACCCCCCGTTTTGCGTGCCTGTAGCTCAATTGGATAGAGCATCTGACTACGGATCAGAAGGTTGCAGGTTCGATTCCTGCCAGGCACGCCATGAACAGGCTTGACGTCGTAACGCCTTTTGGCTACGATGTTGACTTATTGACGCAACCACGCCTTTTCAAGGCGTCAGACAATTTTGTTGCGGGGTGGAGCAGTCCGGCAGCTCGTCAGGCTCATAACCTGAAGGTCGTAGGTTCAAATCCTACCCCCGCTACCAATTTTCAAGGTCGAAACCACGCGTTTCGACCTTATTTTTTTGCCCTTTCTGGTGGTTTTGATGCCTTTTGGCTCCCGTGGTGAAACAAGGCGAACATCCTGAAATTCAGCGGGCAAAAACCAACAAGACCACCAACCAAAACCAACGGCATCCCCAGGAGGTTTGTGGGTGCGCAAGGGTATTGACAGTTCCAGGTGGCTTTGCCAAAAAAAGACTCATGAGGGGGCGATTTCTAATCGGCGGCATGAACGCTTTGCACCATTAATCGCGGGGGGATCATCCCCGGCGGCGGCCTATCGGGAAGTCTATCCGGCGGCGCGGAAGTGGGCCCCGGCAACTGTCCACAAACGCGCATCGGAGCTGGCGCGGAAAGGGTGGATTTTGGGCAGGGTGCGGGAATTGTCGGAGGCGGGCGTCTCTGGAGCATGATTTCCCAATGCACGATGCCATAGAGCACGAGCATCTCGACTCCGAGGCGCCCCCGATCTCGGTGTGTGCTTCACCTCCCCAGGTGCCGCACCGGCGGTTGCGCCATCACTTGTCTTCTCCTTGCCAAACGGCGCAAATCAGCGACGTGGTTTACCCCGTACACTGGATTTGTTTGTTCGGCGATTGTTTGTAACCGGGTCTACCGTATCAAGGAACGGAAACCGGTTGAAATCCGTGTCTCGCGTATAGGTTGTGCGAATGCCGTTCTCTCTCATCAGTATGGCCGTGTGCGCATCGAACACCAGATTCCCCGTGATCCCGGGAACTTCGGCAAACACTTCAGCAGCTACATGCCGATGACGGTCTGTCTCGACAAGAATTCCGAGACGCGGCGAAGCAAACAGGGCATTGAGGAACAACCATGCCTGTTCAGTCGAGAAAGGGCGGGATAGTACTCTGGGATGCGTCACCACGCGCAGAAATTCGTAAACAATATCCTAAGTAACATACCATGGGGTTGTTAGCGTGCGAAATGACTCCAGCAGTTCTCGGCATCGAGCGTGATCTGGAGCATCCTTGTCCACGCCATAGATCAGGACATTCGTATCGACAACGAACATGCCTACCCTACCATAACATTGTATAGGGCATCTCGATTCGCCACATTCACCCGAAGCCCCCCGCCACCGAATGCAGGCAACGGCGGCAAATCGACTTCGCGTTGTTCCGGTTCCACGATAGCGCGTAGCGCTGCTTCGACCAGCTCGGACATGGTTTGCCGCCGACGTGCTGCCTCGCGTTTGACTTCGCGCATCGTCGCATCGCTGATATTGAGTGTCGTCTTCATATGGATTACCATATTACGTGAATGGCTTACCGTCAACCGGGTTTCTGTGCTTTTCCTGCGATTCACAACCATTCACAACGCAACAACGCTTCGGCGCTTCGGCTCACAGTCAATCTGAAGGCGCTCCTTCAGATTGTACTTGTGCGGCCGGTTTTCGGCTTTCATATGCTTTTGATTACGTTTTTTTACCGGGGAAAGCGTTGCGCATCGCTGCTTTGGAGATTACTGTATCGTCTTGTCTGAGAACGGCGGTGTCAATGACGCCAGGAGTATTCGCAGTGGTTCGGGCGCTAACGTTCGAACCGGATCGCAATGATGACACGTGAAAAGCCAACCCGTGAAGAATCTTTCGTTCTGTTGAACGAGTTCAACCAGAACCCATCTCTGATCAACCATGCCCTGGCCGTCGAAGCGGTAATGCGCTACATGGCCAGAAAACATGCCGAGGACGAAGTGACGTGGGGCATCATCGGATTTGTCCATGACTTGGATTACGAGATGTTCCCCGGGGAACATTGCAAGCGTACCGAGCAGATCCTGCGCGATCGAAAATGGCCTGAAGAATATATCCGTGCCATTGTTTCGCACGGCTGGGGCATTTGCGTGGACGTGGAACCGAGGACACTCCTCGAGAAAACGCTTTACGCCGTTGATGAATTGACGGGGCTTATCACGGCGTGCGCCCTGGTCCGCCCGTCGAAAAGCGTTATGGATCTCACGGCGAAATCCGTACTCAAGAAATGGGACCAGAAAACCTTTGCCGCCGGAGTCGATCGCAGTGTTATTGCCAAGGGCGCAGAAAGGCTTGGCGTTAACCTTGCCGACTTGATTACGGACGTCATAGCGGGCATGCGGGAGGTTGCCCCTGCGATTGGTTTGGCATGATTGGCGGGTTTCCCGAACAGAAACTATTTATACAAGGAGGCCGGCATGAAACTTGAAGATGTCGCGCACATCACCACCAAACGGGGCATAACGATGATGGTGCGGCGGCTGCGGCTTGCAGACCAGGAGGCGTTACGCCTGTTCGGCAATGCCCTTTCGCGGGAGACAACCGCCCGTTTCCTGCCGCATTTGTACGATGCGGAAACGTTGGAGCCACTGCTTTATCGTTCCGAGCGTGGCGATGACTTTGCGCTGGGTGTTTTCCAGAACGACCGCATTGTGGGCTATTTCTTCCTGCATCATTTCAAGCGGTCCTTTCCCCTGCTGGGAATCGGCATCCTTGACGACTTTCAAGGAGCGGGACTGGGCCGCCAGATGATGCGCTTGCTAATCGACGAGGCCATGAAAAACGGCAACGACGGCATCGATCTGACTACGCTGCCGGCCAACAACCGCGCCTTCAAACTCTACCTTAGCGTCGGCTTCCGGCACATTGGATTTGTCGAGAATCGCCGCTCCGACGGCGGCGTGACGGTTGAACGCGCCTTGCGCTACATGATCAACCCCCAGGCAAACGCACCCAGCGTTCTTGCCAACGGGCGGGAGGTGAAAACAATGGATCAACTCGGGTCCCATGTGCAGGGTACCGTACCATGAATCGAACCGACTCGTATCGGTGACATACCTTTTGAGGCGGGGAGAGTAAAATCCGCCCCTTTGGAAAACCCCTGTGGAGAACCAACTTGAGTGCGCCTCTTTCACATCTTCCGTCCGGCCGTGTTACGCTGCGCGGAACGCTGGGGAAAGCCATTGCCTCCGTCACGAAGAACCGTCTCGAGCGTGTGGACTACAGGTTGCTCGTCGATCCGTTCCGTAACCGCTCGGAAGCGCTCGGACACT
>CAZIUM010000197.1:0-5509 GCA_964542285.1 uncultured Lentisphaerales bacterium | reverse complement strand
GGGCGGCGAGGCCCTTCGCCGCCGCGCGCGGGTTTCCCGCGCGATGCAATAAGGCAAGGGTTGGTTATGAGCGGCGCTGAAGGGCCTCACCGCCCTACCCCTCAACCCTCAACCCTCAACCCTCAACCCTCAACCCTATCAAGCCCCGCTTAGTCGATTAAGAGTTCGCGTCATACCGGGTGGGATCGGGGATGCCGGCCTGTCGAAAAGCCGCCTGGCGTTCGCGGCAGGTCCCGCATCGTCCGCAGTGCCGCCGACCACCGAGATAGCAGGACCAGGTCGCGGCAAAATCCACCCCGAGTCGCGCCCCCCGTCTGACCAGGTCCGCCTTGTCGAGCTTGACGAAAGGACTCAGCAGGCGCACTTCGGCATAGGTGCCGTAACGCATGCTACGGGCAAAGGCCTGCATGAAGGAAGGGCGGCAATCGGGATAGATCGCGTGATCGCCACCATGGGCGGCAATGGCCACCGCCTGGGCGCCGAGGCTCTCGGCCAGGCCCGTGGCCGCCGCCAGCATGATGCCGTTGCGAAACGGCACCACGGTTTGCCGCATGGTGTCGTCCCGGTAATCCTCCACCGGCACCGGCGCGCCGCCACTCAGCAGGGCCGAACGAAAAAGCTTGCCGATAAAATCCAGCCGGACCACGTGACGCGGCACCTCCAGCTTACGGCACATGGCGGCCGCGCAGGTCAACTCGCGTGAGTTGTGCCGCGCGCCGTAGGAGAAACTCAGGGCCGTGGCGCGCCACCCCCTGTGCAGCAGGTCCGCCAGCAGAACCGCGGAATCCAGTCCGCCGCTGACCAGAACCACCGCATGGGGAGTCGCGGATTTCTTCAAGACCGGATCAGCCCTTGCCAAGCAGACGGTCGACCAGCTTGACCGCCCCGTTGGCATCTTCGCTGTAGCCGCTGGCGCCGATCTCGTCGCAATAGGCCTGCGTCAAGGGGGCTCCGCCAATAATGACCTTGACGCCCTTGGGCTCGAAGGCCTGGACGAGTTCCTGCATGTACGGCATGGTGGTGGTCAGCAGGGCGCTACAGGCAATCACCTGCGGCTTGGGGCCGTCTTCATTCGCCAGGGCGCTCTCGAACTTGGCGATGTCGCAATTAACGCCCAGATCGACCACTTGATAGCCGGCGCCTTTCAGCATGATGGCCACCAGGTTCTTGCCGATGTCGTGCAGATCGCCCTTGACGGTGCCGATGGCCACGCATCCGAGGGGTTCGCGTCCCGAAGCGGCCAGCAGGGGTTCGATAAGTCCCAGGCCGGACTGCATGGCGCGCGCGGCAATCAGCAATTCCGGTACATACACTTCGTTGCGCGAGAACTTGTCGCCAATCTCACGCATCGCCGGAATCATCCCCTGATCCAGCAGCGGATTAATGTCTTCGCCGACCTCGATCGCCGCTGAGACAATGCGGGTAACCTCGTCGCGCTTGCCGCTCATTACGGCGGCCTTGAGTGCCTGATAATCCGTCATGGTCTTCTCCCTGGAATTTCCAATCAGCCGGTTTTCGGCCACAATTCCCCTATGAACATTGCCCACAGCATACATCGGCCCCCCGCATCGAGCAACGGAAATTCCTGTTGCATCGTCTTACACAAGGAAACCAACACAAAACGAGTCGTAGGCTTGAGATGCCGATGGTAGGACAAGCGTTTGCGATAGTCTTCCTTGCCACTATCCAAATTTTGCTCTATTTTATCCTTCCATGAATTCAGGTCGTCATCCTGACAACACCCGGCTGGACCCTCTGCTGGGGGGGCGGGTTGCCTTTTATGAAATTCACTGGAGCGGGAACCGCCCGGCGGAAACCATTCCCACGGGGGGCAATCTCAATTTTTGCACTCTTCCCCTGAGCGGCACCGTGCCGCACAACCATGACTTTGCCGAAATCGTTCTGGTCAGCGGAGGCAGCCTGATCCACCATGTCAACGGCGAAAGAAGGCGCCTTTCTCCGGGTCAGTTGGCGTTCATCCGTCCGGATGATGTGCATGGGTTCGGCCCCGATTCCGGGGTCGACCAATGCGAGCTGGTTTTTGTGGACTTTCAACTGGAATTGTTCCTGACACTGAGCCGTTATCTCGAAAACGACGCCTTTCTGCAAGCATTTACCGCCCCGGTCTTGCCGCCTTGTTTTCGGTTGGACGACGCCACGACGAACGATCTCTACGGTCGCATGTTGCGCATCAACACGGTCAACGTGGGTCCGGCGCTGCGCAGGACACTGCTCAAAACCTTGCTGGCGGATTTGTTCACTCATTATTTCATCGACGAAAGCCGGTTGCTGACCGAAGCGCAGGTGCCGGACTGGCTGGAGGACCTTTGCCGACGAATGCGTCGCCCCGAAAATTTCATTGCGGGACTCGACCGCATGCGGCGACTGGCCTGCCGGTCGCCGGAGCATCTCTGCAAGGTGTTTCGGCGCTACCTGGGAAAGACCCCCACGCAGTTCATCAACGAACAACGGATCAACCACGCCGCGAGGCTGTTGTCCGACAGCGACCAGCCGATTGTCGAGATTGCCGCCGACCTGAACTTCGAGAGTCTCAGCCGGTTCTATGCGCTCTTTCGCCGGCAGTACGGCATTGCCCCGGCCCGGTACCGCAAACTGCGCACCAGCGGACGGCGCCTGTAGGACGGGTGCGCTTCAAAATACCGAAATAGACCCTCAGTGCTTCATGAACAAATGCCGATCCCATCCTCGAACAAAAAAGTTGAATCACCCTCCTGAGACGCTCAGGGTGCGAAGTCGAGGAACAAGCGCATGGCGATGAACACCAGGCCCGAAGCGGCTACGGCCGCGGGGGCCAGCCATTTCGCGGCAGGATGCGCCAGCAGGCCGCGGGCGGCAAAGGCCAGGGGCACCGGAAGCATCCAGTTCCAGCAGCGCGCGGTTTCCATCTTCAACGGATTGGGGCCCAGCAACAACGGCAGAGCGAACACGGTCAGGATGCTCAGGAGAAGCAACCGCGCCAGGCGATCCCTCCCGCTGACGGCCGACTGCCGTTCGTACCACAAGAATGCCGCCAGTGAGATGGGCCCCATCATCAGCCAGAGGTCCATCTGTCCGCCCACCAACGCCATGATCCACTGATAAGGAGTTTCAAACCGGTACCATTGCCCCACGTAGTCGCCGGCCACCCGGTAGATCGCCCAATAATCCAGCCTGAAGTACAGCAGCACCGGCAGCGCAAACAGGGTCATGAGCGCCAGCGGCGGCACAAGCCCTTGTGCGATGCGCGCAAGGGACTGCCTGCGAACCCAGCCGCACGCCAGGCAAAAGACGGCAAAAACGGTTGTCATGATGCACCAACTGAAGTTCAGCATGACCAGCGTCGCGAAGGCGCCGCCCAGCAACAGGAGGTCAAGTCTCCGTGGCGGTCCCTGCGCCGTGGCCACGCGCCAGGTCAGCCACAGGCACAGGGTAAAGAACACCAGGTACACCGTGTCCTGCGCGAAGGTTCCATAGGCCAGCGTCGTGGGCGCCGTGACCCAGGCCATGGCGGCCAACAGGCCGACACGACGCTCGCCGAACAACGCGAGCCCGAGTGCATAAAGCAGCCCGACATTCAGCAAACCGAATCCGCCCAGCGCCAGCACATACCGCATGCGCACCGTTTCGGAGCGGATGTCGGCGCCCGGCGGCACTCCGGCCAGTCGCCCGAGCCAATACAGGGACAGCGCGGCTCCCGGCGGATGCGAAAGGGCATGGATGGTGATGCGCAGCCTGGGCTGGATCGCTTCGAAATCGCGCAAATAAGCGCGCGTATCGCGGATCATGGGAAGGGCGTACAACACGGTCTGGTGCGCTTTCCAGGCCATGGTAAGCGATCCGGGCTTGCCCGGCCTGCGCCCGCGCAAGCCCTCCGGCAGGCTGTTGGCGCTCAGCAGCAGTCCCGCGCCCAACAGGTAAATGAGCGCCAGGCGTCCGGCCACCCCGCCGCGCGAAAGAGCGTCCCCGCGGGACACCAGCCGGGAGGCCAGCGTCACCAGCCCCGCCAGGGACGCCAGGGCAAGTCCCAGCCACAACCAGAAGGGCGGCCATTGCGCCAGGGTGACCAGGCGTCCGACCAGACCGGCTTCCGGTTGCCAGAGGTTGGCGAAGAACGGGAATGTTCGCAAATTGTGTTCGTAGGCCCATTCGGCCTGGCGCCGCCAGGCCAGGCTGAAAAGACCCCAGATGCCCCAG
This sequence comes from uncultured Lentisphaerales bacterium, assembly GCA_964542285.1. Taxonomy (GTDB): domain Bacteria; phylum Verrucomicrobiota; class Kiritimatiellia; order RFP12; family JAAYLN01; genus CAZIUM01. Next base: position 1,315 of record CAZIUM010000197.1, on the reverse strand, counting down.
GGACGCAGCCCCCAGAGAAACAATGTCATCCAGACGGATGGAGGCCTTTCGACGCCACGCCGAGACCGGACGGCCCGCGCGACGCCTTCCAGGCCCAGCCACAGCAACACCAGGGCCAGGGCAAAGAATCCGAAATTGGAAGGCTGTGCGTTCATTCGGTTTTCAAGGGCCGGTCGTCGGCAACGTTCGAAGCGCGCCAGTCCACTGGCTCCAGGATCTGACGTTTTCCGTCGAAAGACAAACGGTACAAAAGGGCATCGTGCAGATGGCGCTGGTAACGGTAGAGGTAATAGTCACGTTCCGGAAACTGCCGCGCCAAGCGGTCATTCCGTTCGCGCAGATTGCGGGCATAGATGACTTCCCCGTCGAAAGACAAATTGTTGCGCATGAATCCCGTGGCATAATAATCGTTTATGGGGTCGTCACGGTCCGGCAGGTGACCCTGGGCATCCATGAAAATCACCGCATTGGCAATCTTCGCCTTCCGGACCACCTTGGGCAGCAGCGATTCGACATCCCAATGGCTGGCCGGAAAGGACGCCAGATGCCAGGGAAGCGCGACGCCCGATCCGCACAGCAGCAGGGGCATCAGCAAGACATGGGTCGGGACCCGCAGGCATTGCGCCCACAGGCGCAGCCCATGCGCCGACAGCAACAGCAGCATGGGCAGGCCGCTGAAAATGTACCGGGCGGGGAAGGCGGATTCGTAATACCAGAACGGCATGTAGACCGCCAGCAAAGCCAACGAAAACGACAACAGCAGAAATTCGCGCCCGCCGGGGCGCCCGGTGAACCAGGGGGCCAGGATCGCCAGGAACGCGGGAACCGGCCAACCCAGAAGCTTGATGTTGATGGCGCCCAATCGGGACAGCGTGTAGCGCCAGCCGATTCGAACGGTATGCGTGCGCGCCCAGTCGATTTCGCCAAAGCCATATTTGCCGCGGCGCCCCAGCCCCAGTTTATGCCCCGCCAGGCGCCAGTCGGTGGTGATGGCCTCGGTGTAAAACAGGTACACCAGGACCGCCAGCAGAACCAGCAGCACCGTCAAGCTCAAGGGCGCCCACAACTCCCGCACGCGCCGCGGACGCCAGAGCACCGCTCCTCCCAGCAGCACGCCGCAGATCATGGCGGTCATCGGACGACACAAAAATGCCATTCCCAGCCCCAGGCCGGCCCAGAATGCCGCGCGCCATCCTCCGTCGCGATCGAGCAGGCGATGCACCTGGAGCAGCGCCAGCATTACGAAAAAGGCCGTCGGTACATGGCTCAGGTGCGTAATGGCCAGTTCCGCCACAAAAGGGCTTCCCAGGGACAG
>CAZIUM010000196.1:0-5545 GCA_964542285.1 uncultured Lentisphaerales bacterium | reverse complement strand
CGTGAAGCCGGTCTGCGCGTGACCAAGCAACGCATGGTCATTTACCAGGTTCTTGCCAGTTGCAAAGATCATCCTGACGCCGAAGAATTATATGCCCGTGTCGCCCGGATAGACCCCCAGCTTTCGTTGAATACCATCTATCGCACGTTGGGTGCGATGGTTTCTCAAGGATTGGTTTTGCGCGTGGCCTCGGTCGGCAATGCGGCGCGCTTCGATGCCTGTGTCGAGCCGCACGATCATTTTTACTGCCGGATATGTCACCGGGTCGTTGACGTTCCCGAAGCGAATTCTTTTCATCCGGCCATTACCGATGGATTGCTTGAGATTGGGGATGTCGAGCAAACGCAAATCCTATATGTGGGCGTTTGCCGGCATTGCGCGCACTCGGAACCGTGTTGATCCTTCAGGGGGTTGACGCGGGGGCCACGTACAGACGGTAGAACGAGGACGAACCGTTCCATACCCTGTGTCGATCGATGCTTCCCGTGCCGGGAAGATTGGTCAGCGAAGGCAAGGGCAACCAGGTTTCCGCCCGTGGGTTCTCCTTGGAATGGATGCTGTATCGACGCCCGGCGAGCGACGGCCAGTACAGTTCCACCCCGTTGTCGCCTACGCTTCGAATCCCCAGTCTCAGGATGCTGGCTGAGTTCAGTGCGTCCGTACCCGCAAGCTCTTCCTGCGCCGCGGAATGTCCATCCCCGTCGTCATCCGCATCGGGGGCCAGCACCAGCAGCGCATCGGAGATCGAGTGGGAGGCGTTGTCCGCCCGGTCCACGGCGAACAACAGCACGTTGTGCTCCACGCCGGGAAGGAGCGCTTCCAGCAGGGCCGATTGCGTGGTTTGGAAGACCGGCCTGGACACCGCGGTGTCGGCCTGTTGCAGCAAATAATACCCTTTGATGCCGGAAAGCGCGTCATGGAAGCCATCCCAGGATACCGGCAGCGACGGTCCCACGGCATAATTCCCGAAGGCACTGCGCGTGATCGTAACGCTGGCACCGCCATGTTCCGGGGGAGTGATGTCCATGGCAAAGGCCCCGAGACGCCGGATCGCGGAGCGGTTTCCGAACGCATCGCGGGCCTGTACCGCAAACCAGACGTCGGCGCCTTCGAGCGTGGGGCTCTCGATCGCCGTTGCTTCCGTAACGGGAGCGCCCGACAGGGGGTCGTCTGGATCGGGAGAGAGCCGGTAGGCGTAAGTGATTTTCCCAACACCGGCTCCGTCGTCGGCGGGCAGCCACTGGGCTCCGAACGTGTGGAGCGAAGACCAGACCTCCGGCGTGTGGGTATGGCTGGCGAGCGCGTCGGGGAAAACCGGCGCCTGGTTGTCGACTGCAAATGGGGTTGTGATCACGGGGTCGGACGTAAACCAAGGGTTGGCGGCCGTGACGCGCATGAGCAGGTCGAACGCCAGAGGCGGGAGGACCGGTTCCGTTTCGTGGCTGAGCCAGTCAACCTGGACGGAATTAACCGTGGGCAGATCCTCCATCGTCGTGGACAGTTCATGAATGGATGCGTTGGATGTCGACAGGACTTCCGGACCGAACGCCACCTTTAACCGGTCCAACAAGGGACGTTCCCAGGTGAGGCCGGCGTCCCGCGAGAATTCGATCTGCAGGGTTAAGGGTTCCCCGTCGGGATCTCCGAACGTTCCCTGGAAGGTGACGCGTCCCTCCCCCTGGGTCGAAGATTGTGTCGCCGAAACGTCCGACACGAGCGGCAGATCGCGGATTTTCAGTTCCCAGTCGCTGAACAGTACGGGGTTGACGGGATCGTTGGACCGCAGGAACAATGACAGACGGTTGTTGCGTTCCGGAGCGTTGACCGCCAGGGCATAGACCGGGAAGGCGAATCCCTGCCCGGCGGGCAGCATGCCGCCATTTGCTCCGACGGCCGCCCATTCCGGCCAGGGCGGATTGACGACCGGGCCGACGCGCAAGTCGTCCAGGTACCAGCCTTCCAAATCGGTATTGTTGTCGCCGCCGATAACAAATCGCAGCAGAATGATCTGTCCCGCGTAAGGGCTCAGGTCAAAGGTGGCATCCTGCCAGTCTTGCTCTCCGTCGCCTGCAAAGCAGGGGGTTCCATCGGGCCAGGGGGAATAGTCCCATCCGGTGATCCGGTGGCTGTAGGGGCCGTCCAACCGTAAGAAATCCTGGCCCCCGTTGGTGGAAATTTGGACCATGCCGCCGTCAAAGGCGAATCCGGGGCGCTGGCTGTCGAGTTCGGTATGAATCCATTGCTTGAAATGGAGACGGGCTTGCGGTCCGGGATAAAGCGGCGGGGAGATCAGGTCGGCATAGGCCGGAGGCGCTGAATAGCTGCCGGCGGATTCCTGCGCGCCATGGAAGGCGTAGGGTGCACTGGCCGCGCGATGGGTGACTACGCGCCATGCCTGGCGGGTGGCGTTGGTTTGCCAGGTCGTGGCCGGCGAAACTTCCTCATGCGTGCCATGCGAAACCGTCCATTGCAGGGTGGCGTTGCCGCGGTTGGTGATGGCGAGCGGGCGGTTTTGTTGTTCCGTCGGTCGCAACACCAGCGTTTGCTCTGTCGGCGACAGGTGAATCTGGGGGTAAACGAGCCTGAACTCGTGCGGTCCGTTGGTGGCGACATGCCCGGCAGGATCGGCGGCCACGATTCGATACGTGCATTGATCGTCCGGTTCGCCCGTCCAGTCGATCGTGCCGTCGAACTTTTCCGGTTCGCTTGACGACAGGTTCACGGTTTGCCAGGCGCTGGTATTGTGGCGCCAGAACAACTGCGCGGACGCCACGGACCGGGTGTCGTGAATCCAGGCAGTCACTTCATACGGGGGCGGTCGGTTTTGCGCGGCGTCCAGGGGTTGGTGCTCGATCGTTGGGGCCTGTGGGAAGGAGCCCGAATCGAGGGGGTCGGTGCGGTCCAGGTATTCTTCAAGCAGCGTGAATCCGTCACCGTCGAAATCGTGCCCGGGGTCCTGCCCAAGTGCGCCGAAATAGCGGTATTCCCACCAGTCGGCCAGGCCATTTTCATCCTGGTCCTGGTCGGTCGGCAGCATCAGGGCCCGGGCAAGCCGCGAGGTGTGGATCAGGATGTCGGGGATCGGATTGAGAGCCTCGCCGGGCGGCTCCGGCTGGCGTTGTTCGTCGAGATACCAGTTCGCGAACGTGTAGGAGATTCCCTGGTGTGAAATCGTAGCGGGGGCCGGGGCCGAGGTGACGAGGCTGCCCGGCGGGTACCATGCCACGTTGTCCAGAAGTCCCGGCACATTGGAAGTCTGCATCAGCGCGTATTCGAGTGCCCATTGCCAGGACAGGCTCGAATCCCGCCGTAGCACAAATTCCAGGACGTTGGTTTGCGCGTCGCCAACACTGCCGGAGCCAACGGCGCCTCGCAGGGCCTCGCTGAGACCGTATTCAATAGGGATCCGGACAGGCGCGCTGGCTCGTACCAGCGTTCCGGAGGCGACCGCATGGACTCCATAGGAGGGCGAGACCGCGCCCATCCGGTCGGGCTCGCCGTCAATCGAAAGCGTCAGCCGGGGAGTGATCTCGAAACGATGTTCGCCGTTTTCCGGCCAGGAAGCGGATACTCCGGCCAGGGTTTCGGCCAGCAGGCGGTAGTCGATGGTGGTGCCCATGGGTTGCGGGGGGATTTCCGTGCGGAAGCGATGATCCCCGATCCATGCGAGAGCGTTGGTTTGCGGGGAATCGGGAGCCCGGGAAGTGCGCCAGATCATGCGGGGCGTGGTGGCGTCGTAGAGACTTGCCGGCCCCAAAGACACTTCGACGGCGTAGGATTGGTTGGTAAGAAATTGATTTTGCAGCCCGGCATGATCGAATTCCGGGGCGTGCGGCAGCAGACGCGCGGCGAACGGTGTCGCGGGATCGCCAAAAAGCGTCAGTTCATAATAGCACCACCGGTACACATTGGCGGAATAACGGGTTAGCAAGTGGAGGAGTTTCTCCTTGGATTTCTGGTTGGCGGTTCCCAGGTGGTGATGCCCGTCCACGAAGATCGAGTCCCAGAACGTGCGGTGAAAACGCTGGGACGGGCCATCGATGCTCTCGGTGTACCCCCATCCGTAGCGTGTGTTCATAATCGTGGCGAAAGCGCCTCCGGGGGAACACAGAAATTGTTCCGCGAAACAATCGGTGCTATCGAAACGCCCTGGATTGCAGGCTTGGGAGTAGGCCAGGGAATAGACCGTGTTGGTCAATTGGGCAATGGCCTCACGGTTCGCCACGCTCGATGCCGCCAGGCTGATCTTAAAACAGTAGGTCGCATTGCCGTGGCCCAGGTGGTTGAACACATGGCGGTTTCGCGACAGACGTTCCAGCATGTCGTGGGCGGTCCATTGATAATCGGGGGCATCGTACAACCGGTCGGAGGTGTCAAACCGGTCGAGGTAATACGGCGCGGCGAACCCCTGAGAGGTGAATCCGCCATCCGTGGCTCCCAGGCGAATCTGCTCCATGGCGCCCGAGGCATAGTCCGCGACCCCGCCGAACCCCATGTATTCGCCCACATGGGAGACGGGTTCGAGCCGAAGGGCAGGGGTGGCTTCGTAGGCCAGCGTTTTGCGAATCATCTGAGACAGATCGTTGGTGTTGCCAGCCAGAAAACGTCCCACCTGCACTTCGGCCAGCAGGTCGACATCTTCGCCGCCGGGCCCGTCTCCAATTTCCCCGAACACATTATCGCCGTCATTATCGAAGTCGCCATCCAGGCACCCGTAGTAGATGCCGTCTGCGGGAACTTCGGGATAATCCCATTCGGTATATCCGCTGAAAAGGCAGTACAGCTTGCGCGCCGGAATATGGCGGTGATTGCCCGCCAGCAGGACGAAGCGGGTCTGCCATTCGTCGTAGGCCGTGCGGATGAAATTGCGGATGCGTTCCTGCTTGTCACGCCCCGGATAGGTGGCGTCGATCCATTCGACGCTGACATTTGTCGAAGCCAGGCCCGCGGTTTGACGCGCGGCAATCAACGTCTCCAGGTTCCATGGCGGCGGGGTGTTGGTGATGAACAACGAGGGGGCGACGATGACGTGGTCGTACCGTCCCGCCGGCAGCGTTGTCTCCGTCGGCGTCAATTCCAAGACCTGATCCACAGCAGACGCATCCGGCTGAACCCCGGTAGAGGAAACGACCGGGGCGCCCGATAGGTTCTGTCGTGGTCGCCAGGCGGTGTCTTGCGGTGCATCCTCCCACACGACTTCGACCGTCAAGGTCTGGTGATGGAGCAGGCGCCCTTCAGCCGGCAGGTACTGCGTGGGGTGCAGCGAGAGCGTCAGCTGGTCGCGACCGTGTCGGCGGTCGATGCGGCGGCGAACGGCTTCCAGGCTGGAGATGTCCGGGTAGGGCGAGCGACGGGAGTAGATGCGCTCGTTTCGCCGGGGGGGACGCCGGGGTGTGTCAGGCGCTCTGGACAGGGGAACGGCTTCGCTCACGGGAGCGATCGCATCCGGCAAGTCAATTTCGCGGGTGTTTCTCGGCAGAATGCGGATCGTGCGCGGCCGGCACCCCGGGGGCGTGGCCGGCACCCCGGGGGGGCCGGTTTGCCG
>CAZIUM010000195.1:0-5572 GCA_964542285.1 uncultured Lentisphaerales bacterium | reverse complement strand
CAAGGGCTGGTTCATGTTGGCTACCTTATTCAAACCGACGTTCCGTCCTGGACAACGCCCCCTGGGCAAGGCAACCTCCATCCGTGAACGTCTTCAGATGACGTTGATCGCGATCGAAGCCCGTTTGGGTAACTGCTCGAAGGAAAGATGGTGGTGGGGCTTGGATTCGAACCAAGGAAGTCATTGACAGCAGATTTACAGTCTGCCCCGGTTGGCCACTTCGGTACCCCACCCAAAAAAAGGCATAAGACGGCTTGTGCGTCGAACGCAATTCACTATGGCATAACAGGGTTTCAATGTCAACGCCGCAGAATATCAAAATCGACCCCCTTTGAACCCCTTTGAGCCTTGGGCATCGAGCAGGTTGCCCGTTTTCAAGGGGCGCAGTCATTTTGGTTGCCAAGTCTCATCGTTTAAGGTTGAATGTGACTTGTTCCGTCGGGGTGCTGCGCTTGCGCGGCTGAGAAGACACCCGGGAACCTGATACGGATAATGCCGTCGCAGGGAACGGACGCGATGCCTGGAAGGCGTTTCCCCTGTTTCCTTGTTGGCGGATGCAAAAAGCAAGACGAGGAGACAAAAATGAAAACGCATTCCATGGAAACGCGAATTTCCAACGCAATTGTTTCGCGGTACTTCAACAAGCTGCTCGATCATCTGGAACTGGATGTGGCCTTTGTCGGTGCGGGGCCCTCGGCCCTGGTGGCCGCGCGCGACCTGGCGGTGTCCGGGTTGAAGGTGGCCTTGTTCGAAAGCAAGCTGGCCCCTGGAGGAGGCACCTGGGGAGGCGGCATGCTGTTCAACGAGGTGGTCGTCCAGGAGGATGCGCGCGAAATCCTGGCCGATTTCGATATTCCGGGACAACCCGCCGGCGATGAATTGCTGACCTGTGATGCGGTGGCCTTTGGCGCCGGACTGGTGTTTGGCGCCTGTCGCGCGGGGGCGACCATTTTTAATGCGGTGCGCGTGGAGGACATCCTCGTGCATGAGGGCCGCATCGGCGGGTTGGTGATCAACTGGTCGCCGGTGGCCCGGCTGGAGATGCATGTCGATCCCCTGGTTGTTGCCGCACGCGTGGTGGTGGATGGCACGGGGCATGACTGTGAAGTGGCTGCTTTGGCCGTACGCAAGGCGGGAATGCGCATTGATACCCCCAGCGGAGCCGTCGAGGGCGAAAAGCCCATGTGGATGGAAATAGGCGAGCAAACCACGGTGGAAAACACCCGCCGCCTGGCGCCGGGATTGTACGTGTGCGGCATGGCGGCCAATGCCGTTCAGGGCGGCTTCCGTATGGGGCCGATCTTTGGGGGCATGCTGAAAAGCGGGCGCAAACTGGCCACCCTGATCCGGCGCGATTTGTCATTGACCGAACCCGCCACGCAGGAGTAAAGTGCTCCTGTTTTCGACGCGAACCGGCAAACGGAAGTCCGTGCAAATCGGACGCGGTCGCGCCGCTGTAAACGGGTACGAACCCCCAGGGGCCATTTTGCGATGTCGTTCGCAAAAGAAGGCGGGGAAGTAGGTTCATGCCGTAAGCCAGAAGACGTGCCGGTTCGCAAGAGTTGGGTCTCCTTCGCGTCGTGGGGAGGATCGGCAATCGTTTTGCGGATCGCATTCACTTTCCACGCCCGTTCGGGCGGTTTCCCGCGCGGGGTTTACGCTTGGGGTGTCCACCTTTTGAGATAAGCCGCCGGGTCCGGTTCGGAACGGCGGCGCAAGGCGCCCCGCACGAGGGCCGGAAGGAACGTGATGAAATTCTCGCCTGTTGTCTGGATCGGCTTGCTGCCGCTCTGTCTGAGTCCCAATGGTCATTCCGCCACCACCAATGCCTATGAAGTGCCGCCCATCATGGTGACGGCCACACGTGTTGCGCGCCTGCCCGAAAATATTCCGGCCCAGGTTACGGTCATCACGGCGGAGGAAATCCGGGAGCACGGGGCGCAAACCGTGGTTGAGGCGTTGCGGGACCTGGGCGGGATATACTTCCGTTCGCTGAACGGCAATCCCGCGCAGGCGGAAGTCTCGCTGCGCGGTTTCGGCGAAAACTCCCACGGACGTGTGCTGGTGTTGCGTGACGGTCAACGCATGAATAGTCCCGACCTGGCCGGTATCAACTGGCTGCAAATCCCCCTCGCGTCGGTCGAACGCATCGAAGTGCTGCGGGGTGGGCACAACATGCTGTACGGCGACCATGCGCTGGCGGGCGTGATCCGAGTCGTTACGCGCCGCGACGCCGGCGAGAATTCGCGCGGTATGGAACTCCAGGCTGGATCGTACGGTTCCCGGGGGGCGCGCCTGGCCCTCACCCATGAGGTCGATGGGACCCAGACCCAGGCCGGGATCGACTGGCAGACCTCGGACGGGTACCGCGAAAATGGCGGATTCGATGCGTTCAATTTCCGCGCGGGACTGTGGCGGGAATTCGAGCCCGGCATGCACCTGCGGATCGATACGGCCTTTGACCGCTACGAAAACGGGTTGCCCGGTTATCTGTCACGCGACGAGATGCGAGAGTATCCCCGGCGCACCCACATGCCCGACGACGAGGTCCTGACGGATAATTACAATGCCGCCGCCGGCATGGGCATGTCGTTGACGGAGGATTGGCGTTTCGATCTCGACCTGATATACAACCGCAAGGACATGGAAAGCGACATGTCCAGTTGGTACAGCTTCAGCGACACCGTCATCGACAGCCTGACCCTCAATGCCAAGCAAACCTGGGAGGGCAGGGTGCTGGGCTATGACGACCGCCTTTTGAGTGGAATCGATCTCTATTATGACCGGCTGGCGGCCGAGCGGTTTGGCGAGAAGGCGCGCCTTTTCCGCCTGCTCGACGCGCAGGTCGAAAAATTCAGCGCCGGCGCCTACCTGAGCAACGAGTTTGACCTGGCGCCTACCCTGACCGTTTCCCTGGGAGGGCGGTTGGAGCGCACCCGGCTGACGGCCGAAGTCGCCGATGGAACCGGGAGTCTGGCGGTCGATGACCGCGGCTCCTACAACGTGCAGGCCGCCGAGGCCAGCCTGCTTTATCGCCCCGCGGACAATGCTCGTCTGTACCTGCGCGCGGCCAGTTTGTATCGCATTCCATTGTTGGACGAGCAGGTCAGTTATTACGGGTACGGCAGCGATCGCTTTTATTCCAACCTGGAGGCCGAAACCGGGTACAATTACGAACTGGGCGGCTCCTGGCATGCGCACGGCGGCTGGTTTGTCGAGGGTGCGTTGTTCCATCTCGAGATGCGTAACGAGATTGCCTACAACCCTGTCGACGAAGTCAACGAAAACATGGATGCGAGCCGGCGGCGCGGGGCCGAAACCGCCCTGGGATGGGAACGAACCGGCCTGGGAAGCTGTCGCTTGCGCTGGACCGTGACCGATGCCGCGTTTGCCGGGGGCGCCTATGATGGAGAGGATGTGCCGCTGGTGCCCGCTTCCCAGTGGGCCCTCAACACCCAGGCGGAACTGCCTTTCGACCTGACCCTGCAGGCGATCCTGCATTATGTCGGTCCCCAGGGCGTGGGCGGCGATTACGCCAACGAAGTCGAGAAACTGCCGAGTTCCACCACCCTGGACCTCGGGTTGTCCTTCCGTCCGGAACGCTTCGACGGTCTGGTGCTGATGCTGGGCTGCGCCAATGTGTTCGACAAGAATTACGCCAATGTCGCCTACCTGGGGTCGGACACGATCGGCTATTACCCCTCGCCCGGCCGGACCTGGCGTACTTCCCTGTCGTTTGCCTTCTAATGGGGATTCTGGATGCGAGCCCCCCGCGCAGACCAGGGTTGAGTTGCCAGGCGTTCGTGTTGCGTCCCGTTCGTCCTGTTCCAGAGATGCAGTGATTTCTTGTGGCTTTCTTGGAAAGTTTGCGCTACAACATCCTCCTTGGTTGGAAAAGCAGGAAAGGAACAGGACATGCCCGCACAACGGAACGAACGTCCGAATATTCTCTTGGTTATTACGGAACAGCAACGCGGCGATTGCCTTGGTTGCGCGGGGCATCCGGTCTTGATGACCCCGACCATGGACGAGATCGCCATGCATGGGGCCCGTTGCTCGCGCTTCTATTCCGATTGCCCGGTTTGCATGCCGGCCCGTCGCACGATTCTCGCCGGGCAATTCCCGGCCACCCACGGGCTGTTGTCCAATGTCGAAGGCGTCGAATGGTCGCCGGCCGCGACCTTGCCCCAGGTGTTGCGCGACCATGGATACCAGACCCGCTGGATCGGGCGCAACATGCACCAGTATCCCCGGCGGGCGCGCTACGGGTATGACGAAGTCGAGGACGGCAGCTCGCGGCCCGACAGCGAGTACGGCGAATGGCTCAAGGCCAACGCGCCCAACGATTCCGGCGGCTGGCATGGCGGTGGCGTGATGCACAACGACTGGACGGCGCGTCCCTGGCCGTTGCCGGAATATCTGCACAACACCAACTGGACCGTCATGCGGGCGCTGGAATTTCTGCGCAAGCGGGATCCCACCTGCCCGTTCTTTTTGACGCTCTCCTTCCTGGCCTCGCATCCCCCGCTGCAACCCCCCGAGTGTTATTTCGAGCGCTATGTGCGCACCGGTGTTCCCGATCCCGCGATCGGAGACTGGGAACAGCCCCCGTCCGAGCCCTATGCCATCGGAGGGCACCAGGCCAACCTGCGGGGCGAAGCCCTGTTGAGCGCCCGGGCCGGATATTACGGACTGATCAACCACATCGACGACCAGTTGCGGCGGGTGATTAATCCCGTCATCGGGCTCGGGCAGGGACAGGACACCATCATCTGCCTGACCAGCGACCACGGCGAGATGCTGGGCGACCATTACCGCTGGCACAAGTGTGCGCCCTACGAGGGCGCGGCCCGGGTCCCTTTCCTGTTCAGCGGTCCTCGGTCGCTGGGCATCGCCCCCCGGACGGTGGTCGATACCCCCGCCACGCTGGCCGACGTAATGCCCACGCTGCTGGATGCCGCGGGAATCGATGTCCCGGACAGTGTCGATGGACGCAGTCTGCTGCCCCTGCTGCGCGGAGAGAACGACTTCGATCGCGAATGGGTTCACTTTGAACATAGTACGGGGATGCAGGCTCTTACGGATGGACGACACAAATACATCTGGTTTGTCCAGGATGGGAGCGAACAGTTGTTCGACCTGGAGAACGATCCCGGGGAAACCCGCGATCTCGCGGCCACCGAGGAAGGCCGGGGGCTGCTGCCGCTCTGGCGACAGCGCCTGGCCGAACGCCTGGCGGGGCGACCCGAAGGATTCAGCGACGGCGACAAGTTGATTCCGGGGCGGGAACGCCTTTCGGCATTGCCGCATGCCGGCGAGCGCAAGCCGGCCGAACGTGCCCGGTTTGTGATGTAATCCTGGAGACCGGTATTCCCGGGCTGCGCTCCGGCGCCCCGCGCCGGATATCCCGTACGCGTTCACTCGTATCTCTTGCGGCATGTCGATCCCGATTTCGATTTCGCGGTTGGGTAATTCGTTTTCGTGTTTCTTTCGTGCCATGGACATTTGGGTGTTTTGTAATTTTTTTCGCATACAAAGTGTCAGTCCCTAATTTTCTTCCGGAATCCAGCAA
>CAZIUM010000194.1:0-5581 GCA_964542285.1 uncultured Lentisphaerales bacterium | reverse complement strand
TTTAAGGTTGCCGATAACGGGCTTGCCTCATCACAGGAGAACCATGATGTCAATGCACCAAAACAATTTGCCGCCCCTGCAGGATCCGGCCTTCAAGGATTTAATGGAATTGTTTAACGAGCAGAGTTATTTGAAGCGTCTGATACAGATGTTTCATGGGCTGGCCAAACCCAAGGACACCCGTGCCTATCGCCTGGCGCACCTGGAGTTGCAGCGTCAATGGGCTCCTTTTGCCGCTATTGTGATTCCCGCCGTCAGCGTGGCGCTGCTGATGGTGTTGAGCAGTCGCAGCATGCAGACCGAGCGTTCGTTCGAAACCGAGATCATCGATCCTGAAGAAATGCCTGAATTGGAAGAAATCATCGAGGATGAGCCATTACCCGACGATATTCAGCCCACGGACATCCAGTTCACGCCGGACCTGGCGATGCAGACCCCGACACCTTCCGCGGTGGATAATGCACCCATGACACCGCAGGTTGCGACCTTTGACACGGTGATGCCCATTAAAAGTCCCGTGATCCTTAGAAACGTATATGGTTCCACGCGCGGCGCCGGCATGCGGGGACAATTGGTTTCAGAAGGCGGCGGCAATCAAGCCACCGAGACGGCCGTGATGCGTGCCTTGCGGTGGTTAAAGAAAAACCAGCAGAAAGACGGATCCTGGTTGCGTCACAAGGATGCCATGACGGCCTTGGCCATCATGTGTTTTCTCGCGCATGGCGAAAAGCCCGGCGAATCGGTCGAATTTGGCGATACGGTCCAGCGCGGAATCGAATATCTAATTGGCTCGCAACGACCCAACGGCACCTGGCGGGGCAATTACCAGCCCTACATCGCCACGTACGCCCTTTGTGAAGCCTATGGCATGACCATGAACCCCAATGTGCGCGAAGCGGCCGAGCGCGGCGTGGCCGCCATCATCAAGGGACAGCACGCCACCGGAGGTTGGGATTATGCCTTGAAACTGGGCGATCGCGACGATACATCCGTCATGGGGTGGGCGGCTCAGGCCCTCAAGGCTGCCATGATGGCCGATTTTTACAGTGACAAGGAAGCACTGCAACGTGCCAGTAAATTGTCGATCAAGGGGTTTCAGCGTAACGCACATCCTGAAGGGGGCTTTGGGTATACCGGCCCTGGGCGTGGTGGTTTGACCAGCGTGGGTGTTCTATGCATGCAGTTTCATGGCGGCGCCAAATTGCCGGAATGTGTCAAGGGTTTGGAATACATTGACAGTTGGAAGCCGGCCTGGAACGGGTCGACGCCCGAAAACCCCTTGCCCAAGGATGCCAAGCAACCGAAGATTTCCGGGGTCCCGGGGGGCAGTACCCAATATTATTACTATTATGCCACGCAGGCCAAGTTCCAGGACGGTGGCTCCCGGTGGAAAAAATGGAACGAAGGCATGTGGCCGGAATACGTCAAGGCCCAATTCGTTGAAAAAGACGCCATCGAGGATCCGGATGGAAACCTGCAGGACATCGGCTGGTGGGAAAACTCCGACAACCATTCCGATCGCTTCGTAATGGACACCTCTCTGGCGGCTCTGCAATTGATGGTTTATTATCGATACCTGCCCACGTTCAAGGCGGTTGTGGTGGAAGAAGAAGTTGCCGTAGCCACCGATGTCGAGGACATCGAGGTCGAGATCAACCTCTGATCCGATCCATCATGCCTTGCTTGGCACGCGCGTCCGAACACTGAAAAAAATCAACAGGCAGAGTGCAAATTGCACCCCTGCGGTGAAGAGAAAAGGCACCCTCAGCCCGGCGCTACGAGCCAGATAGCCGCCGGCAAGGGGGCCCAACGCCACGCCGATCATGCTGATGGAGGCCGACAGGCCATACGCCTTGCCCAGGGAATGCTGATCGATAATGTTGTGGATCATGGCATTGGCCGCCGGCAACATGCTGGCAATGGTCAGTCCGAACAACACCCTGGCCAGCAGCAAATGCCGGAACGTGTTGGCCCAGAAATGCCCGACGGAGGCCAGTCCTGCCAGGCCACAGGCCCAGAGCATGATGCGCCGATGCCCGATACGGTCACCCAGATATCCCAACAGGGCCGCGGAAATGGCCCCGGCGAGGGCGGAAGCCGCCATGATGGAGCCCGTAATGCTGTTGATGTTGTCCGCTTTGGGCATGATGTCCCGGATAATTAAGGGAAAAGACGGATTGATCATGGTGTTTCCAAATTGAACACCAAACATGATCACCACGGCCAGCAGAAAGCCCTTGGAGAAAAAAATGGTTCGAAAGCTCATGCCATGCGAATCCTTGGCGCGGTCCCGCGGATTGAAATTCTCTTGCGTTCCGAAATAGATGATCACCCCTCCCAAAAGGCAAAGCAGGGCACCGCCACGAAAGGCCGCACGGTACCCGAGGGCATCTGCGATGATCCCGCCGAAGAACGGACCAATGGTCGAACCGATAAAAACCGCCGTCTGCATCATGCCCAGTGTGAAACCACTCCGTTCGCGCGGCACCACGCTGGCAACCAGTGCCACGCTGGCCGCCATGGTGCCGGTGAAAGCCCCCTGCAACAGCCGGCAAATCACCAGTTGATTGATGGTCTGCACGTAGGACATCAACACCAGGACCACGGTACCGCCCAACATGGCGCGACAAACCATGGGTTTGCGGCCAAAACGATCCGCCAGTGCCCCCCAGATCGGAGCGAACAATACAAAGGTTGCCCCGGCCGAAGCCAATACGATTCCGGACCAAAAGGCCTGGTCCCCGGTGGTTTCAATTCCCAGTTCGGCAATAAAAAAAGGCAAAAAGGGCAACGCGAAAGCAAATCCGAGAATCGACAGAACCTGTGCGGTAAAAGCCGAAAGAAACGTTTTTTTCCAAGCATGCATAAAAAAAAGCCGGTTCCCCATAGGGAAACGGCTTGATTATTTGAAAATGGCGGGAGCGACGGGACTCGAACCCGCAACCACCGGATCGACAGTCCGGTGCGCTAACCAATTGCGCCACGCCCCCGCGAAAAACAGGTGGCAATATACGAGTTGCCCAACAGGAATGCAACTACAAAATAAAAAAAATCAGTTTGGCGCGCCTTCCGAAGTGGACGAGGCTTCCACACGACGCAGTCGCGGCATTTCAAATTCACGCCGGGCCACCAGCACGGCAGCCCCCAGCAGGGGAGCCTTTTCCTTGGCGGTGGCGATTCTCAAGGGCAAATCCTGTCGAAGTCGCGGCAAGGCCCGCTGCTCGATCTGTTGCTTGATGATGTCGATTGTGATGCTGGCCACATTGTCAATGGACCCGGCCAGAACAATCATGTCGGGCGCCAGGAGATTGATGACATTGGCGGTCGCGATGCCGATGAACGTGGCGACTTCGCTGACAATGGTTATGCAATCGGGATCGCCTTTCTTCGCCAGTTCGTAAATCAGCTCGGGGCGCAAGGGTGGGGTTTCCCGTGCCATTTTATCCAGTTGCTCGGCCTTGCCTTCGTCAATCATCAGTTGCGCCCGTTCGGTGATGGCGCGGGCACTGACGTAACTTTCCAGGCAACCGCGCGCGCCGCATTCGCAGGTCGGTCCATTCAGGTTGACAACCGTATGGCCGATTTCGCCGGAGAACCCGCCGCGTCCTCGATAAATCTGGCCACGGTCCACCAAACTCATGCCAATGCCGGTACGCAGCGACAGCAGCACCATGCGGCAGGATTCCAGCTCGGGATGCATCCATATCTCGTGCAACGCCGCAAGATTCATCGAACGATCCATCAGGACCGGGGTCTTAAATTCCCTTTCAAGCAGGTCACGGATGGGGACCTGTTTCCAGTGTGGCATGTTGGTGGAACTGATGGCAATGCCCTTGTCCACATCGATCAGTCCCGGCAGACAGAGTCCAATTCCCAACAATTCCGGTTTGTCCTGGGCCGCAAGCACTTCATGACACAATGCGATCATTCGGTTGCAGATCATGTTTTTGGAGGCGCGACGATCCATCAGTTGTTCACGCACGGCAATGGGATTGGCCAGCATGTCGGTCAGGGCCACCCTGAGGCAGTCCGGCTCCAGGTCAATGGCGAGAACCTGTCGGGCACGGGCATTGACGCGCAGCATTCTCGGCGGACGCCCACCTTTCGCGTTGCG
The DNA here is from genome assembly GCA_964542285.1 of uncultured Lentisphaerales bacterium. Classification (GTDB taxonomy): domain Bacteria; phylum Verrucomicrobiota; class Kiritimatiellia; order RFP12; family JAAYLN01; genus CAZIUM01. The sequence goes on along the minus strand of CAZIUM010000194.1, from coordinate 1,467 downwards.
CTTCCAGTCCGGAGGCGGAGCGTCCGTTTCTTCGACAACTTGTTTCGCCAGGAGGGCATTGATGCCGCAGGTAACCGTCGCGCGACTCAACCCCGTATGACGCGCAACCGCGGAACGGTAGGTCGGCTGCAACATTCTTACGCTCTGCAACATCAGCCTGAGGTTGACTTGAGAAATTAATTTACTGTTGCCAAGAAAACCAACCATTTCAGCTATCCTCGATGAATTTGTATTCGAATCGGAGCGCCACTCCATCGCAGACGCAATTCCACCTTTGCGAGAGCTAAGCAAGATCGAATATCGTTTATTTAACATTGAATGGCGATAAATGACAATCAAAAAATGGATTCGGCGCAAAAGATTCTAAGGGTAATCTAACTCAACCCCAGAAACTGACCGATTACATGCGCCGCAAATGGAACCTACGAAATCAATGCACCCGATGCGTTTGACATTTGTTTTGATTTCAAATAAACTAGGTTCATTCCTTGAGGCAAGGTCTCCATTTCTTTGGGACTCATCGCCTTGGAAGAGGCGTTTTGGTGTGGATATCGCGTGAAGGGAACATGCTGATGTTGCATATAACAAAAAGCGTTCAATGGGGTGTGGCTGGATTTGTGGCCGTCGTGCTGACAACCGGTTTGAAGGGCGCCAACACGCTGCCACTGGTAGTTGACAGTCAATTGAAGGCGGTTGTGCTGCTGACGGAGGAGCTGGAGTCCGCCACGGGGCCCCATGCCGCACGCCAGGAAACCTGGGGCAACCCTCGGGATGTGGAACGGGCGATCAAGGAGTTGCGCGAACATTTTGCGCTGCTGGGGCAGGGCGACCTGGAGGTATCCACGGTGCCATCCGAGGAAATTCCGGCACGGTTGAAGGCGTTACAAACCGGTGGGCAGCCGGGGATCCTTTTGGGAGGTCCAGAGCTGGATGCCAAGGCGTATACCGGTCTGCGCCAAACGAGCGAAGACCCGGAAGCCTTTCTGCTGGAAGTCAGGGATGGCATGGTTCGGATTATGGGGCCGACGCCCAAGGGGGTTCTCAACGGCGTGTATGAGCTGCTCGAGCAGCTTGGGTTTCGATGGTATATGCCTGGAAACTTCGGTCGCGTCGTGCCGAAGGGGGACACGCATGCATTGCGAGAACAGGAAACCATCCAGTCGCCGTCCTTTACGCAACGCAACCGGCTGAACGTCTCGCGCCGCCTTTTCAAGCGGCATCCGGACTGGCCCTACCGCATGCGGCACACGGACATCGGCCCCAGCGGCGGAGGCGGACACGGCACCCATCCCTATTTCAGCAGCCAGTCGCGCCGCGCCGCGATTCAGGAGCATCCCGGACACTTTGCCTGGGTCGACGGCGAACGCAAGCCCAGCCAGTTGTGCCTTTCCAATCCAGAAGTCCTCGACCTGGTCGTGGAAGATCACCGCAGGAGGTTCCGCGAGAATCCCGCGGACCGCACGCTGC
>CAZIUM010000193.1:2026-5583 GCA_964542285.1 uncultured Lentisphaerales bacterium | reverse complement strand
GGCATGCGCGTACCCTGCATCGCCCGCTGGCCGGGAACCATTCCCGCGGGAACGGAATGCGCGGAGCTGGTCACGTCCATGGATTTTCTGCCGACCTTCGCCGCGCTGGCCGGGGCATCGGTTTCAAAAGACCGCACGATCGACGGACGGGAAGTCCTGCCCCTGTTGCTGGGCGAACCGGAAGCAAAAACTCCCCACGAAGCGTTCTGCTACTATCGCAACCACGAATTGCAGGCCGTACGCAAGGGGAAATGGAAACTCCACCTGCTCTCCGGCGAGCTTTACGACCTGGACGCGGATGTCGGGGAGTCCGTGGATGTCGCCGCTTCGCATCCCGAAGTCGTCGAAGACCTCCTGAAAACCGCCGCCGCCGCCCGCAAGGACCTGGGCGATTCGCTGACCGGCGTGGAAGGCACGGGGCGCCGGCCCTGCGGGCGCGTCGATCATCCCCAACCCTTGACCACCTTTGATCCCGATCATCCCTACATGATCGCGATGTACGATTAACCCGTCGAAAGGAACCCTGATGAGCATTCAAAGCAGAATTGTGTATTTATCCGGCGCGCTGATGGCCTGCGCCTCCGTAACCCATGCCTGGTTCTGGGAACCGCGCGGGGTTGAAGTGGCCCGGGACGGCGCGGCTCGCGCGGTGATTGTGGTTCCATCCGACTGGGAGGCGGAGCCGGACTTTCCGGAAGAACTTCCCAAACCCGCCATCCAGCGATTGACGGCGCGGCGCCAATTGCTGCAGGCATCGGTGAAGGACCTGGCGCATTACCTCGGGAAAATGAGCGGCGCGGAAATCGAAATCCTTGCAAGCCCCGTGAACGGCGACCGTCGCACCCCGATTTACATCGGATCGAGCGCGCAAAAGGTTTTTGGCCCGGTCGGCATTTCCCGGGATGGATTGTTCGGCTTCCGGGTGGTCGCGGATCGCCGCCGGGGCCTTGGCCTGTACGGCGAATCGGAGGTCGGCACGAGCTACGCCATCTACGAACTGCTCCACCAACTGGGCTGCCGCTGGTACATGCCCTCCGATATCGGGGAAGTGGTGCCGGAACGAACCCACCTCGTGGTTCCGGAAATGGACGCGAAACGCGCCCCGGCCACGTCGAGCCGCACCATGACCCAGGGCGGCGGCGACTTCCTGCGCCGCAACCGCATGGGCGATTACGGCAACCGCATCTGGCTCTCGCGCGGAGATGGGTCCCTGGATCGCTTCCTGCGGCCGAAAGACCGCGAAGCGCACCCGGAATGGTGGGGCGACTACTGGCGCCTGACGCATCCGGAACTGGCCAAACATGTCGCCGACCAGATCATCGCACAGTTGGATACGGTCTATGAACCCATGCAGCGGCTGGGGCTGCGTCCGACCTATCAGTTGACGCCGCGCGATGGGCAGGTGCCGACGGAAGACCCACTCGATCGAAAACACGATCCCGAGCCGCGCGTGTGGGAACCCGCCGCGGGACGCTGGTCCGTAACGGATCGCTGCATGTTGATGATTGGACGGATCGCGGAACACGTGCGCGCGAAATATCCGAACGTCACCTTCGGGGATTACGCCTACGTCAACAAGAGTTATCCCCCGGCCCGCTATCCCGTGCCGGACGACTTCCAAATCGTCATCGCGCCCATCGACTTCAACCGCCATCATCCCATGACCTGGGAAGACCATCCCAACGAGGATTGGCTGCGTACCATGGTCAAGGGCTGGGGAAAGACCGGCGCCGACCTGGGCGCCTACTGGTACGGCATCAACCTGGCCGAAATCAGTGCCCCCTGCCCTTTCATCGCCAAATGGGGTACGGACGTCGCCATGTTGCTGGAGAACGGCCTGCGCGACTGGCAGCCGGAAACGATGAACGGCTGGGATTCGATGCTCCCGGGGTACTACCTGGCCATTCGCATGGCCTTTTATCCCGAAGAAACGCCCGACCAGATTCTCGATGAATTATGGACGACGTTCTATGGCGCGGCGGCGGAACCGATGGCGCGCTACTGGAACCGCATCGACAGGGCCTACCTGGAGGCGAACGAATTCGCCGGCAGCCCTTACGGCTACCTGAAGATTTTCACGACGGAGGTTATGGAGGGCGCCCGCGCGGACCTCGACGAAGCCCTGGCCGTCGTCGAAACCGCCGACGAGCATCGCCGGGTTTTGCTGATCGACGAATCGTTCGGCCTGTTCGAGTGGTACATGAAGATGCGCCACGACTGGGCCGCGGGCAAGGTGGCCGACCTGGAAGACGATTATGCCGTCTGGCGTCACGGTGTCCGGGCGATGCAGCGCAAGTATGGCGTGATCGGCCGTTTCGCACGCGATGGCTATCCCCGCGGGCTGGTGCATGTCCAGGGGCGCCACGGCAACCCGGCCTGGAGCGACGGCATGTACAGCCGGGGCTACAAGGACGGCTCGCGCATGGAACGCGAATACGACCGGTTCGGCAAACCCATGGTGGAATGGAAATGGCGCCACAACCCCGGCCCGGAAAAAGATTCCATTCCCTGGACCGATCCGAAATTCGACGACGCGTCCTGGCCGGTGACCCACGTGGTCCGCGACACCTGGTCCTCGCTGGGACACCATTTGTCCATGACCGACGAATCGCGTGGACAGTCGGGGCGCATGGCGTATCGCACCTCGCAACGGCTGGGCGCCGTGCCGGAAGGCAAACGCGTGTTTCTCTGGATCGGCGCGACCGACGGCACCGCCCGGGTCTACGTCAACGGGAAGCCCATTTCCTACGTGGTACCGAAGGACACGCGCCAAAACAAGGCCGGCGACGAGCTGGATCGATTTTCCGGATATTGCTCTTCGGCGCAGTTCGACATTACGGAGGCCTTACAGGAAGGCGACAACCAGTTCACAATCCTGGCGGAACGCGTCCGGCTCAACGAGCTGGGCACTGGCGGATTGATCGGGCCGGTCGTGTTGTACCGGGAGAAATAGTCATGGACATGAAAAAGGTAGCCTTTATCGGAACCGGCGGTCGCAGCATTTGTTATGCGCAGGCCTACAAGGACGCGGAAGACGTCGAAGTCGCGGCCCTGGCCGATCCCGACACGGAACATCGCGCCGCCATGATGCAGCGTATCGGGTTGAAACAGGACACGGCCCAGTTCGATGACTGGCGGGAGATGCTGGCGGCCGTTCCCGAGCTCGATGGAGTGGTCATCTGCACTCCCAACCATCTGCATGCCGACCAGGCCGTGGCCTGCCTGGAACGCGGGCTGCCGATCGCGCTCGAAAAGCCTCTCGCAACCACCCAACCCGACTGCGAACGCATTCTCGCGGCCGAACGTCACAACAAGGGACGCATTCTGCTCGGCTTCGTGCTGCGATCCACGCCCTTCTATGCCAGGATTCACGACTTGATTTCCGAGGGTCGCATCGGAAAAATCGTTTCGCTCCAGGCGGACGAGCTGCCGGGACTGGGGGTCACCTCCATCATGAGCCGCAGTCCGTGGCGACGGCACGCGGCCACCAGTGGCGGCTCCATGCTGGAGAAGAGCTGTCACGACATGGACATCCTGAACTGGATGATGGGCTGCCG
>CAZIUM010000193.1:0-1926 GCA_964542285.1 uncultured Lentisphaerales bacterium | reverse complement strand
GCCCTGGAATATGAAAACGGAGCCGTCGCCAATTTCATGCTCAACTTCCACTGCATGGGTCCCAGGGCCGGACGCAATATTCACGTCATCGGCACCGAAGGCCGAATCTGGGGCAACCTGGCCGATTCCAGCGTTTCGCTGTTTCGCAACGCTCCCAACGCCACGGAGAGCTTCGATACCCGCGGCGACGGGTCCGGTCATGGCGGCGGCGACCGGCACCACGCCCTGCTGCTGGCCCGCATGATCGCGGAACCGGATTTCTATCCGGATCAGAACGCCGCCGCGGGGTATTTGAGCGCCGTGATGTCCTTTGCCGCCGATCTGTCGCGCACCGAACGACGGCGGGTGGATTTTGAATACGGCGACGACGGCTCCGTGCGGTTCTGAGCGCCGCACGAAGCCGCGGGGAATCAGGCCCCGCGGGAGCCCCGCGCGTAGCGCGATGTATTCTTCGGGCCGCGGCGGGCAGAAGCGCCGGTACGGGCGCGTCCCGAATGGCTTTTCGGTTCGGGACGCGCCTCCATTCCCGTGGCCCGGCGGGCGGATTCGGAGTGGTACTTGTGATCCGGATCCACCGGGATGGGCTTGCGGATCAGTTTTTCGATGCCGCGCAACCAATCCCGTTCGCGGGCGGCACAGAAGGAAACGGCGTCGCCCTCCGCACCCGCGCGGGCGGTTCGCCCGATGCGGTGAATGTAGGTTTCCGGTTCTTCTGGCAGGTCGTAGTTGACGACGTGGGTAATGCCATCCACGTCAATGCCCCGCGCGGCAATGTCGGTGGCGACCAGCGCGCGCAACCGACCGGTCTTGAAGTGGTCCAGGGCGGACGTCCGTGCGGACTGCGACTTGTTTCCGTGGATGGCGGCCGCGGAAATCCGGGCCGATTCGAGCTTCCGGACCACCTTGTTCGCCCCATGCTTGGTGCGGGTGAAGACGAGCACCTTGTCCATGGCCTTGCCGCGGAGCAACTCGACCAACAGGGTGTCCTTGTTCTCCTTGTCGACGAACAGCATCTTCTGCGCGATACGCTCCACGGTCGGACGCTCGGGATCGATCGCGATCTGCGCCGGACGGTGCAACAGATCGCGGGCCAGGCCTTCGACAACCGGCGGCATGGTGGCCGAGAAGAAAAGCGAATGGCGCTTTTCCGGCAACCGGGCGATCACCTTGCGGACCGATGGGATGAACCCCATGTCGAGCATGCGGTCGGCTTCGTCCAGGACAAACCATTCCGTCCGATCGAGACGGACATGGCCCTGCTGCATCAGGTCCAGCAGGCGGCCCGGCGTGGCCACGACGATGTCAAGGCCGCGCGCCAGCGCGCGCACCTGCGGATTCTGCCCGACGCCGCCAAAAAGGACCGTATGGGTCACCTTGAGATGACGTCCGTAGGCCGCGATGCTCTCGCCGATCTGGGCCGCCAGCTCGCGGGTCGGAGTGAGAATCAGTACACGCGGTTTCCCGGCGGGATTGGGTTTCGGCATGTGGGTCAGTTCCTGCAGGATGGGCAGTGTAAACGCGGCGGTCTTGCCGGTGCCGGTCTGCGCACACCCGAGCAGGTCGCGCCCGTCCAAAAGAATTGGAATGGCCTGTTCCTGGATGGGGGTGGGAATCCGGTAGCCTTCTTCGGCAATCGCGCGACGTAGCGGCTCGATCAGAGCCGCGAAAACGGAAACTGAATTCATTCGATCTCGTGGTTCGTCCGGGTTTGTTACAAACTTTCAGCCTGCCGGACGTGTAGGGAAAGACGTCGCCGCAAATTCGGCGACAGAGGAATGTGAAAAAAGAGGACCGTCGGAACCGCTCTCCATTTTCACCGGGGGCAACGGAAACGTCGCATGCCTGCGCGACCGATCCGAGGAGGAATTAGTTGACCACAAACGGCGCGGAAGATCAAGGTTTTTGTTTTGCTCCCTGACCCTTCGG
>CAZIUM010000192.1:0-5588 GCA_964542285.1 uncultured Lentisphaerales bacterium | reverse complement strand
AAGGACCAGGGCGTTTTGATGGAGAACAAATACAGTGACGAACGACTCCAAGTCTCCCCCTAGTTTTGTCGCCCCGCATGTGCGTGACCTGCCGCGCTCGGGCATCCGCGATTTTTTTGACATTGTCGCCACCCGGGACGATGTCATCAGTCTCGGCATCGGTGAGCCCGATTTCGTGACGCCCTGGCATATCCGCGAACATGCCATCGCCGCCCTCGAGAAGGGATCGACCCGCTACACCGCCAACCTCGGGTTGGGCGAACTGCGCAAAGCCATCGCGGCCTACCTGAACGCATCCTTCCAGGGATTGTCGTACGACTGGCGCCGCGAAATTCTCGTTACCGTGGGCGTCAGCGAAGCGATGGATATTGCTATCCGCGCGGTCCTGTCGCCCGGCGATGAAGTGCTTTACCACGAACCTTGTTTCGTGGCCTACGCCCCCTTGATCCGCCTGGCCCACGGCGTGCCGGTGGCGGTGCCGACGCAAGCCGCGGACGGGTTTCGCCTGACCCGCGCGGCGCTGGAGGAGCGCGTCACCCCGAGGACGCGCGTGCTGCTGCTGAGCTTTCCATGCAACCCGACCGGCGCCGCCCTCACCGCCGCGGACGCCGACGAACTGGCGGATTTCGCCCGCGAACACGATTTGCTGGTGATAACCGATGAGGTGTATTCCGAGCTGACCTACGATCTTCCGCGGGGTTCGGTGGTTTCCCGGACGGGAATGCGGGAGCGGACCATTTTTCTCAACGGGTTTTCCAAGGCTTGGGCCATGACGGGCTTCCGCCTGGGCTTCGCCTGCGCACCCCATGAGCTGGTGGAGGCGATGATGAAGGTGCACCAGTTCGGCATGATGTGCGCCCCGGTCGTCAGCCAGAAGGCCGGCATCGAGGCCCTCGAAAACGGCGCGGAAGACATTGTGCGCATGCGCAACGCCTATCGCGCGCGGCGCAACCTGATCTGCGCGGCTTTCCAGGAGATGGGACTGGAATGTTTCGTTCCCCAGGGGGCGTTTTACGCGTTTCCGTCGGTGCACTCCACCGGCCTGACCTCCCGGGAATTTGCCATGCGGCTTCTGGACGAGGAAAATGTGGCTTGTGTCCCCGGTACGGCCTTCGGCGCTTGCGGCGAGGGCTTTGTGCGCTGCTCCTATGCCAGCGACATCGACCGGATTCGCGAAGCCATGCAACGGATGTCGCGTTTCGTGGCACGGGTGCGAAAATAAAAACGAGGAGAAGACAGGCAATGGCCAAACAACGCAACAATATGCTGATCGCGCAAAGCGGCGGGCCCACCATGGTAATCAACCAGAGCCTGGCGGGCGCCGTCCTGGCGGCGCGCGCCGCCGGCAGTGGGGCGGGACGCATCTTCGGCGCGCGCCATGGCATCGAAGGCATCTTGCGCGAAGAGTTGATCGACCTGCGCAAGGAAACTCCCCGGCGCCTCGAGGATGTGGCCTGCACTCCCGCCGCGGCCCTGGGTTCGGTGCGGCGAAAACCCACTCCGGATGATTGCGCGGCCATCTTCCAGGTGCTGCAAAAACGGGGCGTGCGCTGGGTTTTCTACATCGGCGGCAACGATTCCGCCGAAACGGTTCACATCATCGCCCAAGAGGCCCGCAAGGCGCGCGTGCAACTGGGATGTTTTCACATTCCCAAGACCATCGACAACGATCTGCTGGAAAACGACCACACCCCGGGATATGGCAGTGCCGCGCGCTTCGTGGCCTGCGCCTTGATGGGAGACGATCTCGACAACCGCGCTCTCGGAGGCGTCAAGATCGACATTGTCATGGGGCGGCATGCCGGGTTTCTGACGGCCGCCGCCGCCCTGGCGCGCACTCGACCGGACGATGGTCCCCACCTGGTCTACCTGCCGGAACGGATATTCGAAATGAAGCGCTTCGTGGCGGATGTGCAAAAGGTCGTTCAGCGCTTGGGTCGATGCGTCGTCGCGGTTTCGGAGGGAATTCGCGATGCCAAGGGGCAACCGATCGCCGCCGCCTTCTCGCGGGAAAAGGATTCTCACGGCAATATTCAGCTCAGCGGCAGTGGCGCCCTGGGCGACCTGCTGGCGGCGCAATTGCGCGACAAGGCCGGGATCAAGCGGGTTCGCGCGGATACCTTCGGCTACCTGCAGCGCTCGTTTCCCGGGGTGGCTTCGGAAGTCGATGCCCGTGAGGCGCGGCAGGTGGGCATCGAGGCCGTCCGGGCCGCCCTTGGCGGCAGGGTGGACGAAGGTTCGGTGGCGATCAAGCGCAAGACCGGACCGCGCTACGGCGTGCGCTACGAACTGGTGCCCCTGCGCAGGGTGGCCCGCGGCACCCGGAACATGCCGGCCGGCTTCATCAACCGGGCCGGGAACGATGTCACCCGCGCGTTTGTCGACTACGCGAGCCCGCTGGTGGGAACCTTGCCGGTCAATGCCTTGCTGAAAGGCTCGCCGGCATGAAGTCCGCCAAAAGGATCCAATCGGTCGTCGATCTCGCCAGCGCTTTTTACGGTTCGTCCGTGTTGTTTGCGGCGCTTGAACACGGGGTGTTTGCCGCCTTGGCGAAGCAACCTGGAATCGATGCCGAAACGCTGGCCCGGACTCTCGGTACGCATTCCCGCGGAATGCGCCTGTTGCTGGACGGTTGCGTCGCCCTGGACTTGCTGCGCAAGGACGGCGGGAACTACAGTAATACCTGGGCCGCGGCCATGTGCCTGGTCCCCGGCGCGCCCCATGACCTGACCCGTGCCATCCGCTACAACCAGGATGTCTACCCCGCCTGGGGACGCCTCTCGGAACTGGTGCGTACCGGCGATCCGGTCGAGCCGCCCGCGCTGCACCTGGGGGCGGATTCCGAACGCACCCGGCGCTTTGTCCTTTCAATGCACGCACGCGCCCTCGGCATCGGGCGCAGTGTCTTGCCGATGCTCGACCTGGCCGGCGCGGAGCGTCTGCTGGATGTCGGAGGGGGACCCGGAACGTATGCCGTTCTGATGGCCGAGGCCCAGCCGGAGCTGCATTGCACTCTCCTGGACCTTCCGCCGGTGGTGGCCGTGGCCGAGGAGCTGATCGCGCATTCTTCCGCCGCCGAACGTGTGTTGGCGCTGTCGGGTGACTACCATCAAACCCCCTTCCCGGATGCTCAGGATATCGTGACCTTCTTTGGCGTGCTGCACCAGGAAAGCCCCGATGCCATTCGGGACCTGTTGCGGCGGGCTTATGACGTCCTGCGGCCCGGAGGCCAGGTCTGGGTGCTGGACCCCATGACCGATGCCAGCCATACCCGGCCGTCCTTCGCGGCACTTTTTGCGATCAACATGGCGCTGACCACCACCCACGGATGGGTCTTCGCGCGGGAAGAACTGGGTGCCTGGCTCAAGGAAGCGGGCTTTAGCGAGCTGAGCTTCCAGCCCGCGCCGCCGCCCATGCCGCATGTGCTGGCCCGGGCCGTCAAACCGCGGCAAGGGGGGCGATGAATCCCTTCGCGCGATGTCGGGATCGGGTCGTTCGCTTGTCGTCCGCCGTGACACAGGGCCGACTGCGCCTTGCCTGGCGCTTTGGATCGGCCCCGGTGACGATCGCCCTGGTCTGCCTGGCGGTTTTTGTTGTGCAACAGGTGACCGACCGCGTGCCGCTGGCCGAACCGTATCGTTTCGGCACGGCACTGACCCACATTTTCGGTCTGAGCTGGCCGCTGTTCTCCGCGGGATTTTTCTGGCAGCCGGTCAGTTACATTTTTCTGCATGGCTCTTGGCTGCACCTGGGATTAAACATGCTTTCGCTGCTGCTGTTTGGCGGCAGTGTCGAGGCGCTGGTGGGGCGCGGGCGTTTCTGGCGTCTTTTTTTGATCAGCGGGGTCGTCGGCGGCCTGGGATGGATGGCGTTCGAGTGGTTCGAGCCCCTGCTCTGGGCCAGGGTCCAAAGTCTGCCGGGCGACTTCTGGCGGGAGGTGGCGCGTCGTTGGGCGGGGCCCCATCCCAGTTGGCGCAGCGGGGTTTGTATCGGCGCCTCCGCCGGCGTGTTCGGCCTGATCGGAGCCTTCGCCGCCCTGTGTCCCCGGCGTGAGCTGATCGTCCTGTTGTTTTTCGTCATCCCCATTCGTATGCGCGCGCGACAGGTGGCGTTGCTGCTGATGTTTGTGACGCTCGGGGAGCTGATTGCGGGACATGGTCAGGTGGCCTATACCGCCCATTTGTGCGGTGGACTGGCCGGCTATCTGTGGGCGCGGATTCCATCCCGATATTGACGTATCCCCGGATGCATACTATGTTTGTGCCATGCAAACCATGTCGCAAAAAGGAGAGCCTTCCGGCGCCGGGAATCCCCAGGGTGAGGCCCGTCCGGAAGTTTCGATCGTGGTGGCGATCTTCAACGAGGAGGAAAGTATCCCCACCTTGTGCGAACAGCTCGATGGCGTTCTGCGCGGTTTGGGGCGCACCTACGAAATCCTGCTGGTCGATGACGGCAGCAAGGACCGCTCATGGGAAATTCTGTTGGAGATGGCGCAGCGCTATCCCCATCTCGAACTTATTCGGTTTCGGCGCAACTTCGGACAAACCCCCGCTCTGGCCGCCGGATTCGATGCCGCCGCCGGCGAGGTGGTGATTACCCTGGATGCCGATCTGCAGAACGATCCGTCCGACATTCCCATGCTGCTGGAACATATCGACCGGGGCGTGGACGTGGTCAGTGGCTGGCGCAAGAATCGCCAGGACCGTTTCCTGGACCGCAAGCTGCCCTCCATGATGGCCAACTGGCTCATCAGCCGCATTACCGGTGTGCGCCTGCACGATTATGGCTGTTCGCTCAAGGCCTACCGTCGCGACATCGTCAAGAACATCCGGCTCTATGGCGAAATGCATCGTTTCATTCCGGCCCTCGCAAGTTGGGTGGGCGGGCGCATTGATGAAGTGCCGGTGCGGCATCATCCCCGGCGTTTCGGTACGTCCAAATACGGCATCTCGCGAACCCTGCGCGTGGTGCTGGACTTGCTCACGGTCAAGTTCCTGTTGCAGTACAGCACCCGTCCGATTCAGATTTTCGGACGCATCGGCCTGCGGTTTGGCGCCCTGGCGCTGTTGATGGCGATCCTGGTCGCGCTGGACGGGATTGCCGGACTCAGCGGCGCCTATGCGGCCGGCGGTTGGCTGGAAACCTGGCCGCATACCTACCTGCACAAACGCCCCTTCTGGATCATTACGCCCCTGGTGCTGTTCGGTTTCTGCCTACAGTTTGTCACCCTGGGACTGATGGCCGAGATGCAGGCCCGCACCTATCACGAGTCGCAGAACAAGCCCGTCTACGTGATCCGCGAAACCGCCCGGTCGCCCAGGCGCGGCTGAGACTGGGTTAAAATACGTCCCAGGCAAAAAGGCGCGCCTTGGCGGCGCCCCAGGTCTTTTCCGGAATCAACCGCAAGGCCGTCGTTTGCACGGCCAGGGGAAGGATCGCCAGCCGCTGATGGTTGTCGGCGACCCGTGCAACTTCGTTCCAGGAGCCATCGCCGTTGCGGGCTTCGATTCTGAAATTCCGTACGAGGGTGGAGGGTACGCTTCGGGGAGGCCCTTCGAGGGGAATCATGCTGCGGATGTTGCAATGGC
>CAZIUM010000191.1:0-5626 GCA_964542285.1 uncultured Lentisphaerales bacterium | reverse complement strand
GTCGTGGAAGATCACCGCAGGAGGTTCCGCGAGAATCCCGCGGACCGCACGCTGCGCATTTCCCCCAACGACGGCGGCGGGTATTGCGAATGCGAGCACTGCCGCGCCCTGGATGGAGGCGTGCTGGCCTCCTTCCAGACACGCAGGCCTTCGATGACGGATCGCTACATCTGGTTCAAGAATCAAGTCATCGACCGGCTGATCGACGAATTTCCGGATATTCGGGTGCCGGTGTTGATCTATGCGGCCATCATGGACCCGCCGGTGCGTTACAAGCCCGACTTGCGAGCGCAATGGACCGGCGGCATTTCCGCCATACATCTTTGCCGTATCCATGGTTTGGGCAACCCGCGCTGTCCCGAATCCAGCTACCTGGAATGGCTGGTGCGAAAATGGACCGAGCTGGGAGTGGATGTCACCGTGGGCGGGTATTCCTACAACTTGTCCTGCCCGGGCTTTCCGTTCATGATGATGCACCGCTTTCGCCGGGAGGTGCCGTTGCTTTACGAGTCGGGCGCGCGCAGACTGGGCAGTTCCTGGCATACCACGCCCTGGGCCAGTCACGGACCCACGCACTTTGTCACCGCGAAACTGATGTGGGACGTGGAAACCGACGTGGATGCGGTGCTGACGGAATTCTTTCAGAAGTTTTACGGTCCCGCCGCGGAACCGATGGAACGCTACACGATGCGCCTGGACCGCGCCTTGTTCGAATCCGATTACCATACCGGAGGCTCTTGGGACCTCCTACACATCTACGACGAAGCAGTTCGCCGGGAAGCACGCGCGGCATTGAACGAAGCCAAAAAGCTGGCCTTGGAGGCGCCTTATGTCGTGCGCGTCGAGGTGGCCGACAAGGGCTGGCGCTATTTCGAGGAGTTTGCCGACATGATGGACCGTCGCCGTCGGTGTGATTTTGTTGGTGCCATGGCGGCCCTCGAACGGGCGTATGTCGTGCGCGATTCGCTCCTGGAAGATTACGAGTATCCCATGCTGGACCCGCGCGCCTTTGTCGTTAGGTTCATCGACAGCTTTTTCGGCAATACCACCAGGAACGGATACGAGCGCCTGGCCAACGGGGGCGAGGTTATCGCGGGGTTGGATTCCATCTGGGAGTTCATGATTGAACCCCAGGGGATCGGCGAACGGATCGGTCTGCAGAATCCCTTCTACACCGGCGGCAACTGGGGCATCATCGACACCCACCATTCCTGGGGCACCCAGGGGTTGCGCTATTACTTTGGCGAGGCCTGGTACCGGCAGCGCGTGACGATTCCGGCGGATGCCGCAGGCAAACGGGTGATGCTGTGGTTCTCGGGAGTCGATCGCGGCGCGCGCGTCTGGCTCAACGGGCAGTTGCTGGGCAACAGTCCCGGCACCGAATTCGATATCGACGCCCATGGCGGCATTACCCGGCCGTTCGAGTTCGATGTTTCGGAAGTCATGCGCCCGGGCGAGGAAAACGTGGTCGTGGCCCGCACCATACGGGACGTTTCCAACGAACTCGGAACGGGCGGGTTGCGCGATGTGGCCATGTTTTACCATCCCGGAAAGGAGCAGGAGTAATGAGATTCACCACGTCGTTTGTCAAGGGCTGCCTGGGGCTTGTGCTGGCGGCCGCATGGAGCACGCCGGGATGGACAGCGCCCGCGGTACGTTTGGCGGCCGACGGGCAGGCGCGGCTGGACGTGGTGGTCTGTCCCGAAGCCAGTGAGCGCGTCCGCCATGCGGCAACGGAGCTGGCGTCCTATCTGGAACGCATCACCGGAGCGGAATTTGCCGTGACGGAAGGGGACGGCCATGTCGGCATAACGGTCGGACTGGGCACGGAATTTCCGGCGCTGGCACCCGACGTGCGGTTCGAGCCGGAAAAAATGCTGCGGCGCGACGATTATTTGCTGCGTTCGCATGAAAAGGGTGTATACCTGCTCGGCGCGACCGAATTGGCGGTCGAACATGCGGTCTGGGATTTTCTGTACCGCCTGGGGCACCGGCAGTTCTTTCCGGGCGAGGCCTGGGAAGTCGTTCCCCACGACCCGTCTCCCTCGATCATGCTGGACACCCTCGAACAGCCCGATTTCTACCAGCGCAACCAGGGGGTCGGGCACGGGCTGCTGGCCGAAAACAAGGCCCGTCACCGCCAATGGCTGGCCCGCAACCGCTGGCTGTCGTCAGTCGAACTTCGAACCAGCCATGTCTACCAGTCCATCATCCGGCGCAACCGCGCGGCGTTCGAGGAACATCCCGAGTACCTGGCGCTGGTGGATGGCGAACGCAAGGGGAACAAGTTCTGCATCGCAAATCCCGGGCTGCGCGCCCTGGTGGTGGAGGACGCCGTCCGGCAGATCCGCGAAAATCCCGAACAGGAATCCATCTCCATGGAACCCAGCGACGGCGGCGGCTGGTGCGAGTGCGAGGCCTGCGCGAAGATGGGCAGCACCAGCGACCGCGTGGTGATTTTAGCCAACGCCGTGGCCGAGGCTATCAACGCCCTCGGGCTGGGGGAAAAGTACGTCGGACTGCTCGCCTATCACGTGCACTCGCCGCCGCCGAGCGTCAAGGTGCATCCCAGGATCATCGTGCGCGCCGCGACCAACGGGGTGCGGTTCGGCTACAAGCACCAGGAGATCATCGACGGCTGGAGCAAGATGGGCGCCACCATGGGCGTGTTCGACCTCTACAGCGTCCACATGTGGGACCAGTCGCAACCGGCCCGGCAGAAAGGCTCGGACATTCCCTACATCACCGAGTCGCTGACCCGGTTCCACCGCACCGGCGCCCGCTACATGAGCCTGGCGCACAGCGACAACTTCGGCCCCAGCGGACTGGGGATGGTCCTGGCGGGACGCATCTTGTGGGACGTGGGCGAAGCCGAACGGGTGCAGGAATTGATCGACGACTTCATGGACAAGTCCTTCGGACGCGCCGCGCCCGCCATGCGCGCATGGTTCGAACAGGCGTACAACCTTCGGGAGACCGACCGGCGCCCGCTCATCCGCGAGGACATGTTCGGTCGCATGTACCGGGCGCTGCAACAGGCGCGTCCGCTGGCCGACAACGACGCCATCCGCACCAGGATCGATCACCTTGTGCTCTACACGCGCTATGGCGACTGCTTTGCGCGCATGGCCGCCGAGGACGGCGAAGAACGGCAAAAAATGTTCGATGAACTGTTGCGGCTGGCCTGGCGCATCCGCGACACGCACATGGTGCATACGCGTCCGATCATGGCCATGGCCCGCAGCGTGCGCGGCGGCGTGACCAACCCGCCGCCCAAAATCGTGCGGGACGACTACGTTTACACCGATGAAGACATCGAAGGCTTTATTCGCGATGGGGTCGAAAGGCACAAGATCGTTGATCTCGATTTCGAACCCGCGCATTACAGCCGCGACCTGGTGCCTTCCGCGCCTTTGAATCCCCCGCAGGTGGAGCCTGGAAACTTTGGCGGCGTTCCGCGCGGACGCCTGCATTTCTACACCTGGCTTGACGAGCCCGGAGAGATCGCTTTCGAGGTGACCGGAGGCTACAGCATTTCCTATCCGCACCTGGTCTCCAACATCCGGGTCGATTTGTTTGCCGATGGAAATCCCACCGGCGAGGCGGTCGACACCACCGATCACATCGAACCCAACCAGAAGCCGCATGACGTCCGCCTTCGCAGCACCTATCCGGGACTGCACAGAATCCGGATCGAGCCTACTGCCAATCGTGCCGTGGCCCGTCCGCCGGAAGGACGGATTTGGACCATGGAAGTCAGCCAGGACGAACACAACACCCTGACCGGCGACTGGGACCTTTACTTCTACGTGCCCAAGAGAACCAGGGTGGTAGGCGGCTTTACCACGTCGCGGCGCGGCGTGATGCTCGACGGGGACGGGCAGACGGTTTTCAGTTTCCGTTCCCTGGCTCCCCCGGCCTATTTCAGCGTGCCCGTTCCGGAAGAACAATCAGGACGCTTCTGGAAACTGTCCGGCGGCGCAGGACACCATTCCCGCAGAATCCTGTTGACGGTGCCGCCCTTTCTGGCGCGTACCCCAGCGGAACTTCTGCTGCCTCGCGAAGTGGTGGAGGCGGATAGACAATAAAACAACAAAACACTGGAGGTTACCCCATGAACCAATGCAATACATCCTTACGCCCGTTGGGACAGGCGCTGGGGATTTTCTTGTTCTCTCTGTTAAGAATTACACGGGCGGAAATTCCCGCCAACCTCACCGCGCTTGCCCCCGAAAGAATCACAGCCTCGGCATCCAGCTGGCAAATCGATCTGGAATCCTATAACACTCCCCAACGCGCCGTGGAGGGGGTGGGAGAGAGTTATTGCTGGTGGGAAACCCGGGAACCCACGGAGCAATGGCTGCAATTGGATCTGGGGGACCGCTACCGGATTGGCGCATTGGAAATCCAGTCCAGCGCGCGCCGCATGAATGGCTATCGGGTTCATGTCTCGAACGATCCGGAACAATGGGGAGATGCGGTCACGACGGGCAATCTTCCGAACACGTCGGATTATCACCCCATTGTTTTCGAGCCGACATACGGGCGGTATATAACCTTGGTCGAAACAAGTCGCCATACCGATGGCTACTTGCGAATCTGTGATGTGCGCGTACATGCTTCGTTCGCGCTAGAAAATCCCTTGACCGGCAGCCGGACCTTCACCAGTACCAACGAGGTCAATTTGATCGACTTCCCGACCCCGGAAGGATACGACCTGTATCAGGTCACCGAAAGCAACGATGAACCCGTCGACGGATGGCTCGATCTGGACCCGGAAAACCTTCCTGACACTGTAACCTTCTCCATTCCCGATCCTGAAGGACTTGTTACCCTGTCCGCCTGGTTTGCGCACAGTACGAACGGACTCCCCACGATTGCCGTTCCCGCTTCCATCACCTATCGGAAAACGGATTCCGATGTGCAGGCGTGTGCGGTTGAAACGATTTCCGTGTACAGTTGGGGCGCGGCGCATCCCGCCACGATTCTTGTCGAGGAGATCGATGCCGGCTCGAGTGAGTCCCATGGGTTGTCCAGCCTGGCGGTTGCCTGCATGCAAGACCAAGCGCCTGAAGACCCGCAGCGCCTGGTGTTGGTCGATCCGGGAACCTATCAGGTCACCCTGAGCGCAACGGATCTGGCTGGGAACGTCGCCCGGACGAACCTGACGGTGACGGTGCTGGACGGGACGCTGCTTGCGCCGCAGGCGACGAGCTGGACCGGCGCGTTTGGAACCGGCAACTGGTTTCATCACGGCAACTGGAGCGACGGTGTGCCCGGCCCGGGTTCCGTGGTGACAGTCGGTTCCGGCGCTGAAATCCGGCTCGCGGCCGACACGGCCGTGATGGGCACCTTCACCATGTCCGGTGGGACGCTCGATATGCAGAACTGGTCGACCCGGCTGCGGGCGGATGCCGTGAATTTCGCGGGCGGCACGATTCGTCCCTATCAGTCGGTTTCGGCGACTTACCTGTTCAACTTCGACGAGACCGAGATGTCCAACCGGGTTTGGATCGTCTGTGGGGAGTACACCCAGGGATCGGGCGCCACAATCAATGCCGACGGCCGTGGCTACCGCAATCCCCATGGTCCGGGATGGACCATTGGCACCTATGCGCCGCGCGCT
>CAZIUM010000190.1:0-5638 GCA_964542285.1 uncultured Lentisphaerales bacterium | reverse complement strand
GATGCCCTCGTGGAACTGACCGGGGCCCTGGCCGGACTGACGCTGGCGTTGCGCAATACGCGCATGATCGCCATGACCGGCTGCATCACCGGAATTGCGGCGGCCTTTTCCATGGCGGCCTCGGAGTATCTCTCGACCAAGACGGAAGGGCAGGGGCAGCATCCCCTCAAGGCGGCGCTGTATACCGGCACGGCCTATATCCTGACGGTTCTGCTGCTGATCCTGCCGTATTTGCTGTTGTCCGGTTACCTGGTGGCGTTGGGCGTAACCCTGGCAACGGCCATTGCGATCATTGCGCTGTTCAACTACTATCTGGCGGTGGCAAAGGACCTGTCCTTCGTCAAACGCTTCAGCGAGATGGCCCTGTTGAGCCTGGGCGTGGCGGCGCTCAGTTTCCTGGTGGGCTTTCTGCTGCGCGGCCTCGACATGGAATGATGTCCGGACGTCTGGATAAATGGTTCATGGACCCTGGATTCAATCCCGGGGATTGCGATAGCCGCTTGCGCCAGCGAATGGATTATGAGACACGTTTAAACGAATCGTCTATTTTTAAACATTAACACCCCCATCGCCAGGCAGACAGGAGTCTTCCCTCATGAACGTTGGATTGATCGGATGCGGTAACATCAGCCGCGCCTACCTTAAGAACGGCGGCGTCTTCAAGCAGATCGCCATCCAGGCCTGTGCCGATATCCGACCCGAGGCGGCGCAAGCCTGCGCCGAGGCCTACGGGCTGCGCGCCATGAGCGTCGATGAACTGCTTGCCGACCCCGATATCGACATCGTGCTCAACCTCACTACCCCGCAGTCGCATGTCGAAATCAACCTGCGCGCCCTCGAGGCCGGCAAACACGTGCATTGCGAAAAACCGTTCGGCCTCGATCGTGAAGGCGGACGCCGCGTGATCGAAACCGCCGCCGCCAAGGGCTTGCGCGTCGGTTGCGCGCCCGATACGTTTCTGGGCGGCGGTCACCAGACCAGCCGCGCGCTCCTCGATAGCGGTCTCATCGGGCGCGTCGTCGGCGGCACGGCCTTCATGTTGTGCCACGGGCATGAGTCCTGGCATCCCGAACCGGCGTTTTACTACCTCAAGGGCGGCGGGCCCCTCTTTGACATGGGTCCCTACTACCTCACGGCCCTCGTGAACCTCCTGGGGCCCGTCCGGCGCGTCACCGCCGCCTCCACCCGCTCCACCGACCTGCGCCGCGGCGCCAAAGTCAACGTCGGCAGAACCTTCTCCGTCGAAATCGATACGCATGTGAGCGCCCTGCTCGAATTCTCCTCCGGGGCGGTTATCACCCTGCTGGTCAGTTTCGACGTCTGGAAGCACTCCAATTTCGCGGACATCGAGCTCTTCGGCACCGAAGGCAGCCTGCACGTTCCCAATCCCAACGCATTTCATGGCGATATCCGGTTTTTCAAAGCCGGACTCTCGGCTGACTGGGCACCGGCGGACAACCCTTTCATCTATAATGAAAACATGCGCGGCATCGGTCTCGCCGACCTGGCCGCGGGCATGATGGGTCGTCGCCCCCACCGCTGCAGCGGCGATCTGGCCTTTCACGTGCTCGACATCATGTGCGCCATCGGCGAATCCGCCGCCCAGGCCCGCGGCGTGGTTCTCGATTCCACTTGTGAACGCCCCGCCCCGCTTCCCGTCGGTCTCACCGCCGGAGAACTCGACTGATCTTGCGCGGAAAAGGTAGGGCGGCGAGGCCCTTCGCCGCCGCGCGCGGGGCTCCCGCGCGACGATTCACCATGAAACGGTTGGCGGCGGACGGAATGATTACGGGCGCGGGATGAATTCGTTGCCGATTGCCTCTGCCCAGGCTTCGGCCGTCAGCATCCATAGCAGCGCCTCGGACATGACGCCGCTGGGGGGGCAGATGCCCACGTCGTATCCGGCGATCGGCAGGGCGGCATCGCCGTCGGGCCAGCATTGATCGATCAACACTTCGCCGGAACGGAAATGTTCAGGACGGGTTCGGTGCCCGCTGATGATCCAGCAGACGCCTTGTCCGGCCTGTCGTAAACGTTCGTCCGCACCGCTCCACCAGGCATCGCCGGGGGGCAGCGAATAGCCCAGCGCAATTCCGTAGTCCGCCTTTCCGGGCACGGGGAAATCGGTGGTTGCGCCCTTGCGCGGCAGGCGCATCCGCCGGAAACCCGAACAGTCCGAGGGAAGCTGGCCGCCGACGTGCCGGGGTGGGTAGTGGCCCCGCGCGAACACATAGACCTGGCCTCCTTCGCGAAGGGTTTGCGCGGCGCGACCGGCTGCCTCGTCCAGTGCGGACCAGTGGTTCTGTCGCACCTTCGCAAGTAGCGCGCGAACCTCTGCGATGTAGGCGCGACCCAATTGACCGGACGGGATCGGGGCCACCTTGAGATCGTCGTGAAAACGAACTTTCAAATATTTGGCATACCGGGTGCGGTCGGGATCGTTCAGCACGCTCTGGTACATGGCGGGGGTCTGTCCGGCCCTTGTGCAGGCGGCGAAAAACTCCGCTATCCAGACCCAGGATACCATGGCGTCGGCGGTGATGAACGTGGGAATGGCCGCCTGGTTGTCGGGCGTTCTGAACAGTCCATCGCCGGCGGGGGCGTAGTTGTCCATCAAGACCTTACAGACGGATTGCGCCCGCTCCAGTTGGCCAAGGGAAGCCAGTTGGCGCCGAGAGGCCAGTCCGATGATCGTGGAACCTTCGGCGGCCAGCGATTCGGCATCCGCCAGTTCCCGCGCGAGCAGCGAATCCGCCCGGGGCTCTTTGTCGGTGGTGACACCGAAGGCATACAGGATCACGTCGCCCGGTTTTCCCTTGGTGGCGCGATATACGCACAATCCTCCGGAGCGGGCCCCCAGTTCCTCGTTCAAGCCGGCGCCACCGCGCACGCCAAGATCCCGGCCCTTAAGGAACCCATCTGCCGCCACCTGCGCTGCCTCCGTGATGGCGGGTAGGTTGGTGTCGGCCTGTGCCAGAACGGATTGCATCCACTGGTAATAGGCTTCAGCGGTCGGCGCGATCGGGTGGGGGGCTTCGCCGGGAGTGGCCCGGGCCGGCCCTATGGCCGCGGCAACCAACAGGGCCAGAAAACCGGCGGCAAGAGAAATGCACGACCGTGAACGGGCCGTGACAAGAAATCGTTTTACAGTGGGTGCAGGCACAGGCCGGATAACCCCATTCCGATGAAATGAGTTCATGACAAAAAGGATAGAAGAAGCGGGGCAGTGACGTCAATCGCCGGCAAGGGCGCTTTCGCTGAAAGCGCTGCGCGTGGGTCTCCCGCGCGATCTCGATTTGTCCCATCCGTCCGATTGGACCGATCGGTCCGACTCCCACCTTTGTGCGCTTTGCGGCTTTGCGAGAGAACATCCCTGCGATGGGGGGCGCTTCAAAAACGGATTTCGAACTCCTGGCTTCCGCGTTGGTGCTTCGCGTCGCAACGCTCGATCCCGAGCCCGAAAGCGATAGCGACCCCGATTTTGCCCCCCACACCCTCACCCTCCCGCGAAGTGTTGGCTCTTGGATTTTGCCGCACCCGATGCCTGTTTCCGCAAACAATGGCGCTGGCGCACGGCTTCGAACAGCAGGATCGTGGCCGCGGCGGAGACGTTGAGCGAATCCGCCATGCCCAGCATGGGAATGCGCACTTGCAGATCGGCGGCTTCCATCCAGGCGCGCGTCAGCCCGTATTGCTCGGTGCCCAGCACGATGGCCACGTTGCCGGTCAGGTCCACTTCGGTATGGAGCCTTTCCGCATGGGGGGTCGCCGCCAGGATGGAAAACCCTCGCGACTGCAGGAAGGACAGGGTCTCGGCACTGCCGGCCTCGACCACCGGCATGGAGAACAGCGTGCCGGTGGAGGCACGCACCACATTGGGATTGTAGATGTCGGTGCAGCGGTCGCAAACGATCACGCCCTGCGCGCCGGCGGCATCCGCCGAGCGCAGAATGGTGCCGAGGTTGCCGGGTTTCTCGATACTTTCCGCCACCACCAGCAGGGCCGGCGGGGGCAGGAGTAGCGATTCGAGCGTGCGTCGCGGCTGCGGTCCCACCGCCAACAGACCTTCGGGACGATCGCGGTAGGCCATCTTGCGGAACACCGGCGCGGTGCAGTCAAAAAGTTTGGTGCCCGCCGCTCCCGCGCGCTGAATCAGCGCCGGTTCGTTGGTCCCCTTGAGATACAGCTCCGCACAATAAAAAAGTTCAACGGGCCGGTATCCCTGGTTCAGGGCGCGCTTGATTTCCCGGTAGCCCTCGATCAGCATCAGTCCCAGGGAGTCGCGGTGCGAGCGCTGGCGTAACTTGACGACCTGCTTCACCCTGGGATTGGCCAGGCTGCTGATCGGGGTGACGGACGAAGTCACGGCTCAGTGCTTGATGGTTGCCGTGCCGACGGCAATGGTCGTGCTCATCTGTGGCGGATTGTTGGTGGATGTGGTACTGGAGGAGGGAGCCGCATCGGTCGGGGCGCTGGCCGTGACGGTCTGGGTGCCGCCGCCTGTGGCGGTATAGGTGACCGAACGCCCCGTGGTGGCGGAAAGCCTGCCGATGTTGTTATCGTTTAGACCCCATTTGTAGCTGTGCCAGCCCGAGGCGTTCAGCGTGATCGACTGACCCACGGCGATGTCGGCGTGCGCCGGTTCGATGGCGATTTGCGCCTGGTCGGGCGAGGAGGCTTCGCAACCGGCCAGAATCAGCCCGAGAGCGGCGGTCAGCAGGACGGTTCCCGGGAGAAGCAGGGCGCGACGTAGGGTCTTTTTCATGACAGGGGGAATGCTATCGGAGGCACCGCGGCTTGTCAAGATCGCAGGGATTGCACCAAATCGGGTAGCGGGACAACCGGCGATACGCTACCATGGTTGCCGGGAGAAAGTATGCGCAGGGATTTTTACGACCTTTATCAGAAACGCCTGGCCGAGTTCATCGCACGGTTGGCTCGCACCGATATTTATTCCGACCATGCGCCCGTCGATGCCGTCTGCCGGGTGAGCGACGAACCCATTTCCTTTGCGGAGCGGGGCAGCGCGCCCGAACATTATCGCTCGATCACGGTCGGCGAGGTATGGGGGAGCGCATGGCAAAGCGCCTGGTTTCATCTGCGGGGAATGGTTCCTGCCGACTGGCGGGGACACGATGTCGCGTTGCGGTTCGATGCCAATGGCGAGTCGCTGGTCTTCGACGGCGCCGGATGCCCGGTCTATGGTTTGACGAACGGTTCGGTTTTCGACGGGGCCTTCAACAAGGATCTTTACCGCTTGTGGGAGCCTTGCGAGGGTGGGGAGCGCCTTGATCTCTGGATCGAGGCGGCCGCGTACGGCTTGTTCGGAATCGAACGCGATCGCGATCCACGGCGCGATGCGCCGGAGCGGGACGGGAGCTATGTCGGGAAGATCGTGCGGATGGAACTGGTCCGGTTCGATCGCAAGGTCTGGCATTACTGGCTCGACTTGGTCACGCTCTTCGACCTGTGCCAGGGGTTAGAGGAACATTCCCCGCGTCGCAACCGTATGTTGGAGGTGTTGTCGCGGTCGGTCGATCTCTACGAAGTGTGCGGTTCGTCCGGGGTCGACAAGGCGCGAGCGGTTCTTGATCCCGTCATGCAAACGCCGCCGAACCCGGCGGACCTGGCGGTTACG
>CAZIUM010000189.1:0-5665 GCA_964542285.1 uncultured Lentisphaerales bacterium | reverse complement strand
ATGCCGAACATCGCCGGACCCGCGGCTCTGCGCGTGGATGTGCAGGACGCCGTCGCGCGACAGACGCCGCGGGAACAGGCGGTGTGCGCGGCCCTCGCCCGCGGCGAAACGTTCAGCGGTATAGCCAGGGAACTCGCGGTCAGCCGGAGTAATCTCAACGGCATGATCCGGCACATCCGCGAACAGTTCAGGTCCGTCGGACTTTAGCCCCGGGTGGCATGTCCATGAAGCGAAAGCCTGTCAGTCGCGGGGAAGGTGCGGAATCTCGCCAGCCGTCGGATTGTGCTGGATTTTCCCGTGGAACCTGGCTCCATGTGATGGGGCCGGGCGGAGATGTTGAGCGCCCGCCGCGCCCGGCCTGGATAACGGATGCGCTCCTCGCGGAGACTATCGACGTATGGACGGAAGCCTACGGACGACCGGTCGGCGAGGATGAGGCCGTCGAGATCCTGGTAAACGTCGGTCGGCTGGCAGAGGCGCTCCTGGAAGCCAAACGGGAGATGAAGAGATGAAGGTTGTAATCTGGGCGCGGGGCTCGTCCCGCGAGCAGCGCGAGGGCTACTCCATCGACGCCCAGTTGCGCGCCTGCCGCGAGCGGGCGCAGAAGAACGGCTGGACGGTCCTGCGGGAGTTCGTCGTGGCCGAGTCGGCCAAGCGTGGCGCGGAGCGCGTCGCGTTCAACCAGATGTTCCGGTGGGTGAAGGCGAACGCCAAGCGCGAGGGCATCAAGGCGATCCTCGCCCACAAGCTGGACCGCGTCTGCCGCAACATGCGCGATGCCGTCCGGCTCCAGGAACTCGAGGACGCCTGCGGCGTGCAGCTCGCCTTCGTGGACAACCAGTTCGGGCCGGGCGCAGCCGGCGCGATGTCGTTCAACGTGATGGCGGCCGTCGCGCAGTACTACTCCGACAACCTGCGCTCCGAGGTATTGAAGGGGATGGACGAGAAGGTCCGCCAGGGCTGGCCAACGGGACACGCACCCTACGGGTACATCAACGTGACCGACAAGGACGAACCCTTGAAGCCGCACCCGGTCGATTCCAGGACGGTGGCGCGCCTCTTCGAGCTGTTCGCCTCGGGCCAACACACGTTCGAGAGTCTGGCGCAGAAGATGGCCGACGAGGGCTACGTCTACCGGCCAAGCACGCCGCGGTTCAACCGTTCGTCGCTCTCGCACATCTTCGCGAACCGCTTCTACGCGGGCGATCTGGTGCGCAACGGGCAGGTGTACCCGGGGCGGCACAAGCTCGTCATCGAGAGGCGCACGTTCGATGCCTGCCAGGACATTCTCAATGGCCGGACCCGGCGCACAGGCAACCCGGAGATCATGCTCTCCGGCGGCATCCTGCGCTGCGGGATTTGCGGGTATGCGATCACCGGCGAGAACATCCGGCGCAAGTTGCTCAACGGCGACTGCAACGTCCACGTCTACTATAAGTGCGGGAACAACCGGAAGCCCGAGGGCCATCCGCCCGTCCGCTGGCGCGAGGCCGACGTAGAGAAGATGATCGTGGCGGAACTCGACAGCATCCGCATCCCGGAGACCGGGGTGCAGACCTGGCTGCGCAACGCCATCGAGGCCAAGTTCGTCAACCTGACCGCCGCAGAGGCCGAGCGTTGCGCCAGGTTGGGCAAGCGCCGCACCGAGCTGGCCGCTATGAAGGATCGCCTCCTGGACGCCTTCCTGCGCGGCTCGGTGGACGAGGCGGCGTTCGGTTCAAAGACATCCGATCTCAAGACGCAGATCGAGGAGGTCGAGCGGCAGTTGGACGGCGTGGGAAAGGTGACGGAGGAGACCCGGAGCTTGGCGCTCAGCGTCTACGACTTCAGCCAGAACCTCGTGGAAATCTGGCGGCGTTCGAACTTTGCGTCACGGAAGACGATCCTGGATTGCGTCAGTTCGAACGTGACAATTAGCGACGTAACTCTTTGCGTTTCAAAGAGAAAGCCGTTCGACTATCTTGCCGAACGGCCGTTTTTGAACGATGGTCGGGGCGTCGGGATTTGAACCCGAGACCTTTACCACCCCAAGGTAACGCGCTACCAGTCTGCGCTACGCCCCGAAAACGGATGTGGTAAGGCGGTAAGTTATCAGTGATTGTCCGGGTTCGTCAAGTCCAAGAAAAAATCAATCCAGGCGAGCTTGACACCCGCAAACGGCTACGGTATGTTGAGACATTACAGGAGAGGCCATGTCGGGTTCAGTTCGGCGTCCAGCAACAAGTCGTTTCTCTGACAGGATCGCACAGACATTGCCTTGTCTACATCCGGCCGAACGGTGCGATCATGTCCTTTGGAGCATACCATGAGCCTGTCCTTACGTCCCCATTCCGCCACCGCGCTGCTGGTTCCTACCAGCATGGGCATTCGCCTGACCCCTCCGAACGGCCAGCCGTTTCACTGCAGCAACACGTTCAAGCTGCAGGTCACCAGCGCCGAGTCGAATGTCGCCAGTGTTTCTTCGTTCCTGGGGCTTCCGGTTAAGGTCTTGACGGCCTTCGTCAAGGACAGTCCGGTCGCCCAGATGATCAAGGACAATCTGGCCTCGCGCCACATGAGCTACGAAGGACGCGAGTACGAACAGGAAAATCCCTGGGGCTACCGCCATCAGTTCAACCTGGCCGACAGCGGCTATGGCTCACGCGGACCGCGGGTGCAGAATGACCGCGCCGGCGAGGTGGGACGCGCCATTACCGCGGCGGATTTCGACTTGGAACGTATCTTTGCCTCCGAAGGAGTGCAGGTTGTGCACCTGTCGGGACTGTTTGCGGCCCTGTCGGCGGAAACCAGTCAATGCTGCCTGGACATTGCCCGCACGGCCAAGAAAAACGGCAGCCGCATCAGCTTCGATCTGAACCACCGGGCCTCTTTCTGGAAGGGCCGCGAGGAGGAACTGCACCGCAATTTTGCCGAAATCGCGAGTCTCTCCGACATCCTGGTCGGCAACGAAGAGGATTTCCAGTTGTGCCTGGGCATCTCGGGCCCGCCGGCCGGCGGAAAGGACATCGCGTCCCAGATCGAGAGTTTCAAGGGCATGATCGCCAACGCGCAGAAAGCCTTCCCGAACGTCTTGTTTTTTGCCAACACGCTGCGCGAGGTCGTCAGCGCCAACTGTCACCGCTGGGGCGCCATCGTGGCGGCCGATGGCGCCTGGCAGGTAATCGAACCCCGTGAAATCACGGTTTTGGACCGGATCGGCGGCGGCGACGGCTTCGTGGGCGGATTACTTTACGGCCTGCTCAAGGGCTGGGAAGCCGAAGCCTGCGCCCAGTTCGCCTGGGCCTCGGGCGCGTTGGTGACCACGCTGGAAACCGACTACGCCCAGCCGGCGGACGAAGACCAGATCTGGAGTATCTGGAAGGGCAACGCCCGCGTGCGTCGCTGATCACCCCTGAGCAGGGGTCTTGTTGCGCGCCTCGTTGACGCGCAACTTGCGCCCCTGCAATTCCCGGTCATGCATGGCCTTGATGGCCACTTCGGCCTCGTCGCGATTCGGCATTTCCACGAAACCGAAGCCCTTGGATTTGCGATTGAAGCGGTTGCTGATGATGCGTGCGGACTTGACCTTCCCGTAGCGTTCGAACTCGCGTTTCAGCTCGTCTTCGGCCGTCTCGTAGCTCAAATTGCCGACGTAAATTTCGACGCAATCGGAACTGCCGGGTTTACGCGGACGGCGCTTGGAGCCAATGCTGCGGACCCGCCGCACCTGGGCGCCAGCAAGATACCCGACACAAAGTCCGATCACGGCCCCGGCGACAAATTCCGACGTGGTTGTAAATTCCTGAATCGTAAGCCATGTATTGATCACAAAACTGCTCATTCCTGTATTGCCTTCCTAATGTAACGAGTTCCCCCGCATGGCAAGCGCGCGCTACCTGGTTTCCAGGAAGCCTTCCAATTTACGCATGCGGGTGGGGTGGCGCAACTTGCGCAAGGCCTTGGCTTCGATCTGGCGAATGCGCTCGCGCGTCACGTTGAATTGCTTGCCGACCTCCTCCAAGGTTCGCGAGTAGCCGTCGGTGAGACCGAACCGGAAATCCAAAACCTGTTTTTCGCGGTCGGTAAGGGTTGTCAGCACATCCTGCAAGCGTTCCTTGAGCATGCTGTAGGCTGTCATTTCGGAGGGATTTTCCGCGGATTTATCCTCGATGAAATCGCCGAAATGGGCATCGTCCCCATCGCCTACGGGGCTTTGCAGCGAAATCGGCTGCTGGGCCATGCGGTAGACGGCCCGCACACGTTCCACCGGAATGTCCATTTCCTCGGCGGACTCCTCGGCCGTGGGCTCGCGTCCAAGCTCCTGGACCAGCTTTTTCTGCACACGCAGCAGCTTGTTGATGGTTTCGATCATGTGGACCGGAATGCGAATGGTGCGCGCCTGGTCGGCGATGGCGCGGGTTGCCGCCTGCCGGATCCACCATGTAGCGTAGGTGCTGAACTTGTACCCGCGACGGTACTCGAATTTTTCGACCGCCTTCATCAGGCCGGTATTCCCTTCCTGAATCAGGTCCAGGAAGGAGAGGCCGCGGTTCATGTATTTCTTCACGATGCTGATAACCAGCCGCAAGTTGGCCTCGACCATTTCAGTCCTGGCCTGCTGGCCGGCCTTCATCGCCTGGCGCAACGATCCGAACGTTTCGAGAAAATCGTCCGGAAGCAACCCGAAATCCTGGATCAACCCCTCGATCCGGCCGTTGACTTCATCCAGCATGCGTGCGCGTCGCTTGCTGGTCCGCATCTTCTCCAGTCGGGTTCGTTCCCCGCAGAGCGACCGATACACCCGAAAGATTTTCTCATCGGCCTCGGCGCAGAGGCTTTCAATGATTTTCTGTTTGAAGTTCAGCTCGTCAAGAGCCTTGCACATATCCTGGCGGGCCTTTTCGATCGTCCGTTCGGCTTTGGCAAGTTTGGTTTTGTTGCCCTTGGCCTCGTTCAGCGCCTGCACCCCGGCACGATACTTGTCGTGGATTCCACGCAGCATCTTACGCATGCGCGGAAGGCGTTCGACATAGGCGTCGCGGCTGTCGGCGAACTTGTCGGTTACGACCCGGTCAAATCGTTCGGCCCCGGTTTCGAGCTTGTCCATCAGGTTCAGGCACAGTAACGGCATGAACCCGAAACAGACAAACAATTCTCTGACCTTGATCTCGGAAACCTCGATACGTTTGCAGATCTCGACTTCCTGCTCCCTGGTCAGCAAAGGAACCTGTCCCATCTGGTGCAGGTAAATGCGAATGGGATCGTCGAAAAAATCAAGCTTCGAACCGCGACCCGGGAGATCGCCGCGTTCGTTTTCCTGGCGGTAGCGGTCGGCTTCGGCCGCATCGATGATGTCGATATCCATGCCACGCAAAATGGCAAGGTAGGATTCGATATCGGTATCCTTGATGATGGATTCTGGCAAGGCCTCGTTGATATCCTCGTAAGTCAGGAATCCCTGGGAATCGGCCTTCTTGAGAAGGCTTTTGATGCGTTCGTTGCGTTCCTCGCGTTGCGCCTTGGCCGCGAGTTGATCGGCGGTCACGGGCGCGAGAGCATGCGAGGGGAATTCGAACGCCAGGGGAACATGTTCATGAAACTCTTCCGCGCCCTCAAACCCGGAGTCTTCCGTCATGTCGTCTGCCACGTCATCGTGGCTGTCATCAGCCCGGGAGATCTCGTCATG
>CAZIUM010000188.1:0-5677 GCA_964542285.1 uncultured Lentisphaerales bacterium | reverse complement strand
GGATTGAAACTGTGCGTATAGCGCACCAGCCACATTGACAACCGTCGCGCCCCTCGCGGGCGCGTGGATTGAAACATGGACAGCGACCCACCCTCCATCAGCCAGCCCGTCGCGCCCCTCGCGGGCGCGTGAGTTGAAACAAGGCCGTCGAGGAGGAAGTCAAGGCGGCCAAGGTCGCGCCCCTCGCGGGCGCGTGAGTTGAAACACGCTCCAAGGAGCGCGCGAGTTCCCCGTGCGCATCAATAAGGCAACCCTTGATTATAAGCGGCGGTGAAGGGCCTCACGCGCCTTTCTTGCGCGGGTCCCCCCGCGATCCCGACTCATTCGATTGTCCCATTCGTCTAAACGGGCCGACCTCCCCCCTTTGCGCGGCTTTGTGAGAGAATATCCCGCGATGGAGTCCGTTCCATCATGCTTCCGGCGTTTCGTCCCGCATAGATCCCAATAGCGATCCCGATTTCGGGACTCGAAAGTCCCTTGCCACTTTCCTTGCGTACTCCGGCGATGCACAGAGGCACGGGGCAGGGGAATCTCACCACCAAGCCTACGAAGAAAAAAGAAAAGTTTTCGGGGGTTGACGGAAGGAGGCGTTTCTGATATATTAGAACTACTCATTTGGGCTTATTGTATACATCAACAGCTTCGTTGCACTCGGTCGCGGCCGGGGCATGGACGGCGCAAGGCAATGGGCGACAAGGCAAAACCGAAATGGCTGGAGGCCTTCGAGGAGGTCCGACGCGAGATCGAGGCGGGAAAATTTCCGCCCGGTAGTGCCTTTTATTCTCTTAAACAGCTCTGCGTGCGCTTTAATTTCAGCATTATCACGGCGCGACGGGTCTTCGACGAATTGAAGCAGCGCGGGTTACTGCGTACCAACGGACGCCAGGGAGCCGTCGTTACGGGAGGCCTGGAACCGCAAACGGTGTATCTGGCCTTGCGACCGGACGAATTGGATGCCGAAAAGAATTCTGTTCTGCCCAGTCGGTTTATGTATGCGGTGATGGAGGGATTCCGTCGTTCCCCGTTCGACGCGCTTTTCCATGTCGCTCCCGTGGCCCTGGACTTTTGTCTCTCTCATGCCGATTCGTTTCGCAATTCCCCCATGATCGTTTTACAGGATGCGCTGTTCGAAATCGATCGTAACCGGTTTCGCGTGAACAAACTTCTTGCGCAAAGGGTTCTGGACACCTTCAAGCCGGTCGTGTTTCAGACCTGTCTGTCGCTTGCCGGATTTGACGAGGTGGGCGTGGACATGGGCAGAGCCATGCGTGAAATGGTGCTGCTTCTCGCGGGATTGGGACATCGGCGCATCGCCTTTTTCAGCGGGGACGTTTCCGCGCTTTGGTTTCGTTCGCGCTTTCGCGGGTATCTGGACGGTCTCGAGGAAGCCGAGTTGTCTTTCGACCCCCACCTGCTGGCCATTACCGGCGACAGGCCTGCTGACGAAGCCGCGATCGAGAGCTTGCTGCGTCGCCCCGATCCGCCCACGGCGGTGGTTTGCGCCAACGATACGCGGGCGTTGAATATCCTGGCCTGGTGTCGCGCGCATGGCGTGGAGGTGCCGGAACAACTATCCGTGACGGGCTTTGGCGATTTTCCCGAAGCGGGACTGTCGCAACCGGCATTGACGACCCACGACCCGCGCGATGCCGACATGGGGGCGGCGGCGCTGGACCTGCTGCGTCAACGCCGTGAAGGCACGGTCCGCAATCCGACCCGGATGATGATCCGTCCGCGTCTGATACCGCGCGCCAGTCATGCCTCCGCGCCAGGGAGCCGCATTTCGTCCGTTGCTAAAAATTCAAATAGAAAGGCAATCGCATGCACGGTATGAATCTTTTGAAATGGCTGGGGGCCGGAATGCTGGCCACGGTGGCTTGCGCCGCGCCGCTTCGGGAACCCGACCACAGGCTTCTTTATCCTCATGGGGCGCTGATTCATCTTTCACGCAGCGGCGACACTCTGTTGGCCTTTTCCGGCTGGACGCGGGGATACGGCATCATGCGCTTCGGGGTCGGCGACCCCGCTCAGCCCCGCTTTAAGTCCGGGTTGGCGTTGCCGGGCTATGTCAACCGACCGGTTCGCCAGGGCGACGCGATGTACATTCCCAGCTTGTTCGGCCTGTTCGTGCTGGATACTTCCGACGCCGACCTGAAACTCGCCCGCAACCTGCTGCTCAATTTTTCGCCCAAAAGCGGTCCGGGTCGGCGCGCACTGGTTGCCGGCGACAAACTGCTGGTCTTCGGCAATGCCGCCAACCGGCTCTTCGACATCTCCGATCCCCTGGCGCCAAGGCTCGAGAACTACGGGTTCGCTCCGGGGATCAAAAACATCTTTTCCAATGGCGATCGCTTCTTTCGGTTTCATGGCGTGGCGATCGAGGAACTGGCCCCCACGGGCGAAACGACGGAATTGGCCACCTTGCCGGGCGCAATCCGCTCCGTCATGCCTCTGGGGACCCCGGCCCAGGACAAGTTCCTGGTGCTGGACCGCAAGCAGGGCTTGGCCCTCTACCGGCTGGAAGGAGGGCAATTGACCGAAATGGCGCGCATGGACGGCGTCAAGGGACTCCGGAAAACCCGTGGCGGCATCTTTCTGGAAACCGGGGACCGGCTGCTTCTGCTCGGGGATGTCGATGCGGGACGGTTGGAGGTCGCACAGGAATACCCGCTGCCTCCGGGCTCGGCGAACCTGGAATTTGACGGCAAAAACTTTTACGTCATGGGCTCCGATTACAACCGGACGATCGACATTCTCGATGCCACTTCGCCCACGCTGGACCGGGTCGCGACGATCCCCATCTGTCGCAGCGACGGCGATCTGGAGGTCGCCGACCGGGCCCTGTACCTGGGCAGCGGCAATCGCTTGCTGGCGTTCGACCGTACCCGACAGGGCGCGCTCGCCGCGGCCGACGCCTTGCTGGATGTGGATTTCGAACACGTTCCCAATCCGCAACAAAGCAGCAAGTCGTTCGGGGCCTACAACCTGCTGAGTTCCTATGGCATGCGCCGTTTCGGCAACTACCTGCTTTTCTCCGGCGCGTTGATCGATATCCGTAAGCCCTTGGCGCCAGAACTTGTCGGGATCGTTACCGCGCCGCACCTCGGGGTATCGACCGACGGAGCTCGCGCGGCTTTTGCGCAGGGCGACCGCATTACGATCGCCGACATGTCGGCGCTGCCCGAATTCAAAACACTGGGGGTCTATGCCTGTGCCGAGGACGAAGGACCCATCCTGGATGTCGTATTGCGGGGCGAGCGCCTCTACGCCATCGATACGCGGCGGTTTTACGCCTTTGACGTTTCCGATCCCGCCAACATCCGTCGGATCGATGCGCAGGAGGCCGACAGTCCCTGTGCTCTGGCCCTGGTTGGCGAACGACTGTACGTTCCTTCCGGCATCGTGTCCCGCGAACCACGCCTTGCGATCTACCATACGCAACGCCGGAGCGTTACCTGGGCGGAGGGGCTGATCCAGGAGGGCGTTTCGGCCCTGGCCATCAAGGGGCAAACCCTTTTCCTGGGCGACGGCACTCTGGTACGCCAGTTTGACCTGACCGATCCCGATCGTCCCGCGCCGGTCGCCGTCTATACCGCCCAACGCAGCGGCGAACCGCCCGATCAACGTACCAATTTTACTCGAATCCAGGTCGATGGCGACTGGCTCCATGCCCGCAAGTATTCCAGCGTCAACTCCTGGAAAATCGCGGGGAAAGGGGAGGATTGAGTGCGCACATGGCAAGCAACGGGTCTTATGAAAATGAATTGTAAAAAAGAGAATTTCGGAAGAAATTGTCCCGCCCGGCTCGGAGGTCTCGCGCGGAAGGTTGCCTGTTACGGCCGGGGATTCCTTGCGACGGCCTTGCTCTTGGCCGCGCAGGGACTTTGGGCCGGGGACGCGCCCGCCTATGGCGCGAAGGACGATCTGCTGCCGGGAGGGGCGGGCATCGCCTTGCGGGATGATGTGGTCTTTACCACGACCGGTTCGGAAGCCTTCGCGGCGGCCAAGCGCCTGGTGGCCGTCGATGTTTCGACTCCCGACGCCCCGCGCATGCTTTCCTACGTGGAGATGGAGGGCTTCCCACAGGACCTGGCCCTGGTCGGGAACGTGGCCTTTGTGGTCGACGGGCTGCGCCTGGTGGCGGTGGATACCACCGATCCGGCGGCGATGAAGGTGCTATCCGTAACGCTCCTTGCGGAGCGTCCCGAATTTGGGCCCCAGGGGATTGCCGTCGACGGCGACCTTGCCTACCTGGCCTGCCGGCGGCAGGGGGTCGTGGTGTGCGACGTCTCGAATCCCGCGGCGCCCGTTCGCAAGGCGGTTGTGACCACGCCCTTCTCACGCGGCGTGGCATTGCATCGGCATGCGCAAGGGGTCTATGTCGTCAGCGCCGACGACACCCGCGGCCTGCATGTCATCGACGGCGAACGGGTGGTCTCCTCGCTGCGTCTGCCGCGGGGCAGCGCGGCTCGCGTACGCCTGGCGGGCGACCGGGTGCTGGTGGCCAACGGGGGTTCCTTTCTAGCGGTCTGCCGCCTGGGCGACGATGGAAAGCTGACGCTGCTGGTGGATCGGACACTTCTTCCCGGCGGCGGCTATTACGGCAGCTATGCCTACGATATCTTACCCATTGGCGGGCATGCCCTGTTGCTGGCGGGGGAAAGCGGCGTCGTGCCCGTGGACCTCTCGAATCCCGCCGCTCCGGTCTGCCTCGATGTCGACGGCAAGATTCCGGGCGTGCCGCTCGTACGGGCCGCCTTGTTGGATGGAAGCCATCTTTATGTCAATGGCGGCACCATGAACGGGAAAACCATGTTGGTTGCAATGGATGTTGCGGATTGGAAGAATCCTCGGCGGGTGACGGACCCGCTTACCCTGTCCGAGTAGAAGGGGAGATAAAACCAAACGATTTGCTGTTGGAAGAACAAGGCAAAACGGAGCGAGGCCGAAAAAGGGGGCGTTTGAATGGATACAACATTCCTAAAGAAAAAGGAGCACATGCCGTCCAAGCAACTCGATCGCTGTCATAATGGCAATGGGGCGATACACTGGATTGGCGTTTTGGATGGCGAAGTCCCAGGCGGCGAGCGATTGCGATTCATTCATGACGACATCCTGCCGCCCGGCACCTCCATAGGCATTCACCGCCACCAGCACGATCAAGAGTACTACTACGTCGTCTCCGGACGCGGGGTAATGACGCTGGATGGGCGAACGCACGAGGTTACGACGGGGGACATCACGGCCGTCCTTCCCGGCGGATCCCACGGCTTGGAGAATCGTTCCAACGAAAACCTTCGTATTCTTGTCATAAGTGTAGCGGGAGGTGCGGCATGAGATTGGGGGACCCGATATTCGCAAGGGTGGACACGCCTGA
Source organism: uncultured Lentisphaerales bacterium (assembly GCA_964542285.1). Classification (GTDB taxonomy): domain Bacteria; phylum Verrucomicrobiota; class Kiritimatiellia; order RFP12; family JAAYLN01; genus CAZIUM01. The sequence continues at coordinate 300 of CAZIUM010000188.1, read as the reverse complement.
ATCTTGGGTATCGGGCGTCGTCAGCGCTGGGTACAAGGTGGCATCTTGCCTTGCAAGGAAGTGTTTCTGGAAAATGAATGGGTCTACGGAGGGAGAAATGTTGTGAAAACGAACGGAATATGTTGCACCAGGAGGAGGGGATGGAGCTTGGTTCGTGTCGGTCTGTTCTTCGTTGTACAGGCTGGATGGTCCGCGAACCAATGGACCGGAGGCGGAGACGGCACCGACTGGTTCGATGGCGCCAACTGGTCGGAGGGGGTTCCTTCCGCCGGCCAGGAGGTGGCGATCACTACGGGAATA
>CAZIUM010000187.1:0-5687 GCA_964542285.1 uncultured Lentisphaerales bacterium | reverse complement strand
CCGCGCCGGCCATGATGGACTCGATATGGAAGGCAAAGGCAGTGCCGTACAGGGATTGCATCGACAAGGCCAGGGTGAAGATCCACAACGGCCAGGTGCGCACAGCCTCGCGGAGGAGATAGTCCCGTTTGGGTTTGTGGCGCGGATCGTCGGGTCGCCCTGGGTAGCCTCCATCCGGTGTCAGCCCGCAGGAGCCGGGATTGTCGCGGTAAAAAACCAGCACGAACGCTACGAAAAGGACCGCCGCCAACAGACCCAGTATGCGCCACGTCGTCTGCCAGGTGAAGGTTTCGATCAGCCGGTTGAACACTCGTGGCGAGAAGGAGAAACTGAGTCCGACAAAGACGCCCATGATGCCGTTGGCCAGCCCGCGTCGATGCACGAACCATTTCATCACCATGTTGCGCGAGACCATGGTCAACATGCCCTGGCCCGAAAAGCGTAACAGCAGAAAGCCCGGCACAAGCAGTGCGAACAGGCTCTTTTTACGGGTCATCGGTGGCGCCAGGTCTGAAATCGCCGTGGCAAGCGTCTCCAGGCTGCTGAGCGCGATCAGCGTCAGGCCCATGACGAGAGCCGCCAGTGCGGCGCTTTTGCGGGCCCCGATTTGGTCGTACAGGCGTCCGCCGTAGGTCAGCAGCATGGCGCTGATCAGGGTGCCGATGCCGTATGCCATGCTGACGGCGGTACGGTCCAGACCGGTTGCGGAGATCAAGGGCTCCACAAAAGCGGATACTCCGATCGTTTGACCCGGCGCGGATACGATGATGCCCAGTGTGCCGGCAACCAGGATAAACCAACCATAATGGAAGGGACAGCGTGACGGGGCGAAGGGGATGTTGGGGAACCGACTTTTGCTTTCCAGGGGGTGGACGTCGTTGGAAGAGCGTTTCGCGTTCTTGTCGGTCGCTTTCGGTTCGGGTTTTATCGGCACATTGGCTCCATATGGGCAGGGATTCGGGGTTCGACGTTACGCCGGGGTCTCCAGCGGTTGGCGGAACAGGCAGGCATAGGATACGCCTTGGGCTTCGAGCAGGCTTTGCATGAGGTGCAGCTCCAGGGCCTGCACCGGCGGAATTTCGCTCAACCATGGTGGGGCGCACAGATCGGCGCGGCGGATGGTGCTTTTTTGGCGGTGTTGGGGCTTGAACCGTGCCAGGGTGATGTGGGGGCGATAGGGACGATCCTCAATCGGGAAGTCGTGGGCCCGCAGGGACGCGCACAACCGCGTCTGCAATTCGTACAACTTGGGTTGGCGCCGGATTCCGGCCCAGAGCACCCGGGGCGCGCGAGAGGCGCCGAAAAATCCCAGGTCCTCGATCTCGAAGGAAAATGCCTGCGTGCCGTCGGCGGCCTCCCGCATACAGTCCATTACATCGGCCAGCCGCGGTTCCGCCACGTCGCCCAGGAAGGCTAGCGAGAGATGCAGGTTGGCTTCGGGAGCCCAGCTCGCGAGCAGACCGTGATGCTGCAAGCGTCGCTGGACTCTCGCAAGCAGGGCGCGACAGGACGCAGGCAGGCTGAAGGCTATAAAACATCGGAGCATCGCGCGCAAGATGTACCATGCGAGAAGGCAAAGGGCAAGTGTCGCGTCGCCTGGGCGGCGCTCACAACGGGAATGGAGGGACGACCTCCGTATCGTCCGCCTTCGCTCCGCTGGCTTCGTCGCGTCCCGGCCGCGCGCGGGTCCCCCGCGCGAAACTTGGACCTTGGGTATTGGAATTTGCTGCACCGGAAAGATCCCGATAGCGATTTCGAGCTTGGGTCTTTGAGTGATTCGTCATGCGGATTTTTCGTGCAGCCCTTGCATACCCGGTCTGGACGCGCGCGAAAGGGTGGTGTAAGGTAATTCCGTCGTTTCGCCTTGAAAGGCAGGGGAACGTTAATCTTCACCCAGAAGGAATGATGAACCCGACAGAAATTACAATTCCCGAACCTTGCGGGCAATGCGGTTGTTCGGGACTTTCGTTACGGATTGGATGGCGATGATGCAGTACCGTCAACTTGGCAACAGCAGCCTTACGCTTCCCGTGGTGACCCTGGGCACCTGGCAACTGGCGGATTCCGAGTATTGGGGCACCGGGGGCGATCCGCAAAATGCCGTCAGGTCTGCCCTGGATCACGGCATCACGTGTTTCGATTCCGCCGAATCCTATGCAAACGGGGAGTCCGAGGCCCTGCTGGGGCGCGCGCTGGGTCGCGAGCGCTCCAAAGTCCTCCTCGCCACAAAGGTCAGCCAGCGGAATCTTGCCCCGGACAAGCTGACCGCCGCCTGTGAAGGCAGCTTAAAACGGTTGCGTACGGATACCATCGATCTCTACCAGGTGCATTGGCCCAGCCGGGAGGTTTCGTTTGCCGAAACCTTTGACGCGCTGGAGCGCCTGCGTCGGGACGGCAAAATCCGCGCGATCGGAGTTTCCAATTTTGGCCCCCTGGACCTGCATGACTGGCTGCAAAGCGGGTCGGCGGTATCCAACCAGGTTTGTTACAACGCTTTTTTCCGCGCCATCGAGTTCGAGATTCTGCCCGCTTGCCGGAGCGCCGGGGTGGGAGTGCTGGCCTACAGTCCACTATTACAGGGCATCCTGAGCGGACGCTGGGAGGCGATCGAGGACATTCCCACGGCGCGTCGCCGCACGCGTCATTTTGCCGCCGCGCGCGAGGGAACTCGGCATCGCTCCGCGGGCGCGGAAGAGGAAACCCTGCACGCATTGCGGGGACTGGCGGACCTGGCCCGAAAAACCGGGATTGCCATGGCCGATCTCGCCATGGCTTGGTTGATCGCACAACCGGGTGTGACTTCGATCATCGTCGGCGGACGGCGGCCGGACCAGGTCGCGCGCAATGCCCGCGCGGCGGAAATCCGCCTCGCTCCCGACATCCTGGCGCGCATTGGCCGCCTGACGGAGCCGCTCAAACAGCGGCTCGGTCCCAACGCCGATCCCTGGCTCGATGGTGCCGACAGCCGCATTCGCTGATTCTTGAGCCGTTTGCGCGAATCGCTTGTTTCCTGGGAGACGACAGCATGGCTTTACTGCACACACATTTCAATTCGGAGTCCTTGGGCATGCAATGTGCCATGGACGTCCTCCTGCCGGAACGCTCAGAGCGCGTTGAATTGCCCGTCCTGTGGCTTCTGCATGGCCTTTCGGACGATCATACGATCTGGCAGCGCCGCACCCGCATCGAGCGCTACGTCGAGGGACTCGACCTGGCGGTCGTGATGCCCTGTGTTCACCGAAGCTTTTATTGCGACATGCGTTTTGGCCTCGCCTACGAGCGGTTCGTCGCCGAGGAACTTCCGGCGCTCGCGCGTCGGCTGTTCCATATTTCCGCCCGGCGCGAAGACACCTACGTGGCCGGACTGTCGATGGGTGGGTACGGCGCCTTCAAGCTGGCCCTCAAGTATCCCGAACGCTACCAGGCGGCGGCCAGCCTGTCGGGGGCGCTGGACATGGCTTCACGCTGGAAAAACGCACCCGAGCGGATCGGCGATATGGAACTGGTCTTTGGCGGCAATCCAGAGGGCACCCCGAATGACCTCATGTTCCTGGCCCGCCAACGGGCGGGCGATGCCTCCCGTCCGCGACCGCACCTGTTTCAATGTTGCGGTACGGAGGATTTTCTTTATGCGGACAACCTATCCTTCCGTGATCTAGCCCTGGGTCTTGGCTTCGACTTGACCTACCGGGAAAGCGCCGGCTCCCACAACTGGGATTTCTGGGATGAAACCATTCAAAAGGTGTTGCAATGGATGGCCGGGAACCAGTGGGGCTTGAATGCCGACACAAAATGACCTGCCGGATACCGGTCTCGTGAAGCGCCGTCCGCGGCCCCTGCCGTTTGTCCTTCTGGGCATCCTGGCGGGAATCTTCTACGGTGCGATGGAATGGCTTTTCATGGTGACGAAGCCTTCCTTCATGAATGCCCTGCCCTGGTGGGAAAATCTCCGGATTCTGCTGTTGTCTCCCCTGCCGTTGGTGTTGGGTTCGGTGGTGGTGGGAGGCTTGCTGTGGGGCCTGACGCGGCTGGCACCGGGGGGAAGCCGGCTCTGGACGCGGCTGGCACTGCTCTGGCCCAGCGGGGTGTTGGCCGCCATTCTGCTGCTGATGCTCGACAATTTTACCTATACCCTCTGGCGCGTAGGGGTTCTGACCACCACCCGCTCCCGTTGCTACCTGTACCTGGGCGTGATCCTGCTGTTCTGGTCGATCTCCTATTCCGCCTGCCGGCGAAAACAGGCGCAATGGTTGCGGGCGCCGAAACGGACGGAGCGGGGGACGGTCTTCGCACTGGCGGGACTGGGGGGGGTGTGGACCGTTTTGCTCCTGGTAGGCTATGAACGCTTGCGCCCGGTGCAGGTCGGGGACACTCTCGCGCGTCGTCCCAACATCCTGCTGCTGGCCTCCGACGGAGTGAATGCCGATCGCACGTCCCTGTATGGCTACGAGCGCGATACCACGCCCTTCATGACCGAATTTTTCCGGGGAAAGAGCCTGTTTTGCGAGAACGCCTTTGCCAACGCCTTGAATTCCAGCGGTTCGATCGCCTCGCTTCTGACCGGCAAGCTGCCCACCACCCTGCGCGTCTATTATCCCCCGGATATTCTGACCGGTCGCCATTCGTACGAGCACCTGCCGGGCATGTTGCGACACAAGGGATACCGTACCGTCGATATCAGTCAGCGACGTTTCGGCGACGGGTTCGATCTCAATCTCCTGCACGGATTCCTGGAGGCTAACTGGCGTACCGAGCCCCAGGGATGGTGGCGAAGTCTGACTGCCCATGCACCCGCCGCGAATACGGTCTATTTCCTGCAATCGACGTGGGAACGGTTGCGGGATCGAGTCATGCATGCCATGCATTTGCGCCGGGTCGAATCGGCCTATGCGATCGTGGCGCAGGACCTGACCGGCAAGAAAGCCGACGACAGGCTGCGACTTGAGCGGCTGAAGCAATGGATTGCCGGCCCCGACGAACGACCGTTTTTCGCGCATGTGCATTTGCTGGGTACCCACGGCCCCTGGTTTCATTCCAACAACCCGGTGTTTTCCCTGGGAAAAACACAACAACACAAATTCGAGCGCGATTTCTACGACGATGCCGTGCTCTCTTTCGACTGTATGGCGCGGGAGATCGTGGAGGCGCTGGAGCAAGCGGGCACTCTGGACAACACGGTCATCGTGCTGCATTCCGATCACGGGCAGGCCTGGCGGAATTTACGGGTGCCGCTGGTGTTTCGCTTCCCGGGGGGCCGACCGGCCCGCCGCATTGCCGCCAACGCGCAAAATATCGACATCGCCCCCACCTTGCTGGATTACCTGGGCCTGCCGGTGCCTTCCTGGATGGAAGGGATGTCGTTGCTGGATGACGACCCGCCGCCCCGGCGTCCGGTGTTCAGTGTCGCCACGGATGCCGGCGCGGTGAATCAACACAAGGGGAAAGTGATGCACCATCGCACCACGCCGCCGTTTCACAGCCTCGGGTTCATGTTGATGAACCTCGGCGATCGGGCCTATTCTCTGAATCTGATCACCGGCGAATTCAGCCACCGTCGCACCCCCGGCCATACGGCGCCCACGGAAGCCGGGGCCGTAACACCCCTGCCGGTGGCCCACGGCATGATGATCGATCACCTGGCTTCCAGGGACTATTACCGATGAAGAGGTAAAGGCACTTATTGCAAA
>CAZIUM010000186.1:0-5769 GCA_964542285.1 uncultured Lentisphaerales bacterium | reverse complement strand
ATCTCCTGACCATTTCCGACCGCATGGCCATGGCGCATTCGCTCGAGGCGCGCCCGCCCCTGATCGATCACCGCATCACGGAACTGGCCGCTTCACTGCCCGGCAACGTCAAGCTCAAGGGGCGCTCCCTCAAACATGTCCTGCGTCGCGTCTCGGAACGTTACCTGCCGCGCGAACTGATCTACCGTCCCAAGCAAGGGTTCGGGTTCCCCATCGGCATCTGGCTTCGAACCGACCTGAAACACTTGACGCGCAACCTGCTCCTGCGGGATTCACGCATGATCGCCGGCGGCATTTTCGATGCCGCTTACGTGCGTCGGCTGGTAGACGAACACCAGGAAGGCAAGGCCGACCACAATTTCCGCCTTTGGATTCTCCTGAATGTCGAAATCTGGCACCGCCTGTATTTCGAAGGCGAAACGGTCGATTCCTGCCGAGAAATCATCCGCCGCCGGATGACTCCGGCGTGAGGGTACGCTTCCCAATGAACATCCCTGTTGATCGGTGTCCAACCGTGGTTCAATTCTCCGGTGGAGTTGCGGGGTCCGAACCGGAATTTCTCAGGGTCGTACGGCGCACGATCAACCGGCAAGGACATCCGGACGCGCATGGCATCGGGCGACGGGAGGGCGCCCCGGGCCATGGCGGCCAACAGGGGATAGTAGCCCTGCGCCTGGATGGCTTCCGTCAAGGCGGCGATCCGCTCGGCATCGAATTGCGACACGATGCCGCTGCGAACGATCCCGATCATGCCGCTGCGTCCGGTGCGCACCGCCTGGGCCAACCGGTTGGGGCGATAGCTCGTTCGCCAGATTGCGAACGCGGACACGCAGGGCGGGACGGATGCGCGGATCGTCCCGCAATGCCAGCGAAACGGCGGACTGGTGGATGCCCAGCGTCCGCGCAATCGTCCCTTGGGGAACCGGGGTCATTCCTGTCGGAGCCGTCCGGAACGTCCCGGGTCCTCCTCCTTGCCCGCCCGGTTCGCCAGGCGCAATCGTGGCAGAATCTCCGTCAGCAAATCGGAGTCGAATTGAAAGAATGCCACGCCGCCGCCTTGCCGTTCGCGCACGGCCTGGATCTGCCGCGCCGTGTCCAGGACATCGAGCTGCGATTCGTCCGCGGACGTGCCGATCCCGGCAAGAATGCGCTCCGGGGCCGGGGCAACCGCCAGACTTTGCTCCAGCCGGTTCGCAAAACGGACGCGATCGCGTTCATAAATCATCGGCGCCGCAAATTGCAGCCAATCCTCGCGCAACCAGCGATCCCAGCGTTGGCCATGTTCGTTGTTGTATGGATATGGAAACACCGCCGCCGACAATGTGATCTCGGAACCATCCCGCGCCAACGCATCGGCCGCCGCCTGCACAAAGGCGCTCATTTCGGCCTCGCGAAAGGCACGGAACGCGTCCGTCAGCGCGCCGCCTTCCAGAACCGCCCCCGGCCAGTCCTCCACCCGATCGCCCCGGTAGCGTTCGAAGGCGGCGCGGGTCGCGTCGGCATAACACCCGGTCGTGCCGGGATAACGCACGTAATCCAGATGAATGCCGTCGATTCCCGTCTGCGCCAATCCACGCAGGGCCGCCAGCAGATGCTCGCGGTTGTCGGGATGTGACGGGCACAGCCAGTCCAAGGACTCGCCGGCCGCATTTCGCATCACGCGTCCCGCGCGACGCAGGGACTCGATTTCGGCCGCCGGCACGCCATCCAGACTCCAGCAGGTCATCCAGGCATGCAGACGCAGTCCGGCTTCACGCGCTTGTTTCCCGGCCCGACGGATGCGTTCCTGGGTTTCCCCGTCCACCGGCGGACGGCGCCCGGCGTTGCCCAGGCGGTCCAGCGCATACCCGGCGCTGGCCAGCCGCTCAAAGACCGTGTTCACTCCCGTTTCCGCCAAGGCGCGATAGCTTCGGACCCGCGCAAGCGGGGTGAGCGGAGGCGTCCAGACCGCGCGTATCTCATGGAGATCCGCCGCCGGCAGCGCCAACGTCGTCGCTTCTTGCGCCCGACGTCGTTGCTTCGCAAGGTATTCCTCCGCCCGCGGTTGAAATCTCACGTCCGCCGCCGCCAACGAAACCACAAACCATTGTGTCGCGGAGGGTCCCGCCAACGGCGGAACATGCGAAAACCAGAGACCCCGTGGGGATACAGCCGCCGCGGGCATCTCGCGGTCGGGGAATCCGTATTCCGTCAACCAATACCCGGTGGTGCGCGCATCCGGGTATACCGCCCGTACCGGGAGCAGGTGCCGGGTGCGATGAGGTACCAACGCCGGCAGGTCCGCCAAAATCTCGCCGTCGCATGCCAGCCCGGTCCAGTCCTGCCGCTCTTGCGAAACATAAGGCAGGACCCGGAACCCCAACCATTCCGCCAGATCACCCCCGGCATGGTAGAACACCGCCAGCCGTCCACCGTCTTGCGCCACGAAATTCCGCAGCACGGACAGGTCGGCACGACCGAGCCCGGGATTGTAGGGCAGGACCAGCAGCCGGATGCCGCGCAAGTCGAGTTCCGTCAATTCGTCGGACACCACCGTCGACCCCAACCCGGCCTGGGCGCAGAGTGCCTGCGCTCGTCGAGCGCAACGGCGCGCGAATGCGGTTTCGCCCGGCGCCGTGCGTTCCGTGCCCCGGATCACCAGCACCGGGGGGCGTTCGGGATACAGGGCGCGCACAATGACTTCGCTTGTCCGGTTCGCTCCCCGCCAGAAGGAAAGCCGCAGCCGGCGCGCGTCATGCCAGAACTCCGGTCCGTCCCCTTCGGACATGAAATCGGCGCGCGCGAAAACCAGTCGCTGACGCTTCGTGGCGCTTGGAACCCGTTCGACCGACATCCAGGCGTTGTTTCGCTCCAAATGCAGCGAAACCGACCGTACGACCGCGGGATCCGGCAGGGTGACTTCGACCTCCAGGGTCAGCGCCTCTTCTGGAAGTCCTTTCAGCGGGAAATCCCAGTAGGCCCGTTCGGCCCCGTCCGCGAAGGGCAACACGAGCCGCAGGGCGCCGTCGGCGGTGGCTTGCGCCGTTTCACAGCCCGGGCCCGGGCGAATCCTGGCCGCATCCAGCGATATCGCGGCTCGCGCCGGGCCCAGCAAAAGCAGTGCAGGCAGCAAGCACCCGAGGCGATTCCTTCGCATGGCGTCACTCCCAGACGTAGTCTTGGTTCGAAGAGTCTTCGTTCGGCAGGCCGCCGCCAAATTGTCGGAAGGTTTTGTGCGCCGGTTTGGGGTTCTCGGGGGCGGAGGACCGCACCGGGGGAACCTGCGGAGCCGTGTCGAGCCGCGTGGGCGCCGCGGGTTCGGCCGGACGGACCGCCGGGGAAGGCGGTTGGTAGGGGTTCGCCACGTGATACGGCTTCTCGTCCTCGTCCTGTTTCAGCAAGCGCCGCGATTGATGCCGCCGCAACAGCGCCATCAGGATGAAGAACGCCGCCAGCATCAGGGCGATGATCGCAATCGGATTGTTGAGGAGTTCTTTCATAACACGCCGTCTTTCGGAATCGCCTGTCCCTGAGAGGTCGCGATGCCGGTGTCGCCCGCCGCCTGGGATACGATCGTTTCGTCAATTTGCGACGTCTTGGCCGCGAAGCCCAACATCAGCGAAGTGTCGCAAAGAAGGTTAATTTTGCGGGGCAGCCCGCCGGACAGGGTGAAGATGCCGTCCAAGGCCGATTGATCGAAAACCCATAGATCGCCGCCGACCGCGCGCATGTGGTGCTGGATGTAGGCAACGCATTGCTCGCGCGACAAGGGCGCAAGATGAAACACAATCTGCACCCGCTGGCTCAGGGAGGTTTCCTGCTGCACCGCCGGCAGCAACTCCGGCGCCCCCACCAGGATCACCGTGAACAAAGGCTCCTCGGTTCCCGTATGTCGGTTCGCAATGCGCAGGTTCGTCAGGTAATGCACCAGGTAGAGTCCCCGCTCCGCCGCCAGGTAATGGGCTTCGTCGATGCAGAGCAGCGTGCGAGTCAGGGTGCCGGAGCGTTTTTCCGTGGCCTGCCAGAAGGACATCAGCGCTTCGGGCAGCGTTTCGCTGGGACCCTCGATCTTCATGGCCTCGAGAATTTGCCGCGCCATCGGCAACTGCCCCCCCGGAATCGCATCCATACGGATCACTGGAATGCGGTGCGAGGACACCTCCGCTGCCACGTTCTTAATAACCGTCGATTTGCCGACGCCGAAGGGCCCGGTCAAAATGCCGATCAGTCGCCCGCTTTCCGCCAAAAAACTCAGCCGCGCGATCGCCTCCTCGTGCTGGTCGCCCGAAAAAAGAAAACGCGAGTCGATAACGTTCAGAAAGGGATTGCTCTTGAGATTCCAATAGTCGACGTACATTATAGACTCTATGAAGACGGTTTTTTGCCGAACGCCGCGGAAAACTTGATTTCCTCTGTTGGTTGCGGCGCCGGAGTCGGCGCCGGCGCGGAATCCTCGGGTTCAACCGCCGGCGGCACGCGCCCGGCGGCGGCGAAGCGGATCGGGCCCGAGCGTTTGCGCGGCTCGCCGCGCGCGGGCACCGCGACCGAAAGCGGCGCAACGATCCCTCCCCGGCAGATGCCCTTGCCGGGCACGATCGCTATGGGCACCGGCGGGGGCAACGCCGTATCGCCGAGATACTTGTTGATCAGCAGAGTGCGCCGCTGTTGTTCGTCGACATCCAACGTGAACACCACGGGAATTTGTTCCTCCAGGCGTTTTTTAAGCGTGAAGGCCAATGCCGAAACGGGTTTGGGAATCGTGAAAATGGCCGTCACCTCCATGCGCTCGATCGCCCGCACGAAGGAATAGACGTGGTGGGCCAGCTTGTCGGACTGGGGAATCGCCACCCAGGGCAGCACCGTGTCGATCACGAGCCGGTTGATGGCGTTTTGCTCCACAATCTCCTGAAACTCCATGAAACTTTCGGGGGGCAGGGTCAGGTTCTTCTCGAACTCGGGGGTCGGCATGATGTCGGCATATTCCAACAAAACCACCTGCCGTTTTTCGATGGCCATCGACAGGGAGAAGCCCATCGTTTCGGCGACGATCGCCAGGTCGTGCGCATGCCACGACGAGAGCATCAACCCGCGTTCGCCCTCGCGCACGCTCTGCATCACCGCCTGCAGGGCCGCCATCGTCTTGCCGCTGCCCTTGCGCCCCACGCAAAGTGCCGTGCGGTTGCGATAGATGCCACCGTGGTGATCGTCGAAGAATCCAATGCCCAGTCGCGTTTTATCGATCATACGCTCTCGCCATCACGTTGCCGTGAGTCATTCCGCAGCAACCTTGGCCGCGTCGTCCAGAAGCTTGCGGATAAAAGCCAGTTCGAAAGGTTTCGTCAGCAAGGCCATCACATCCCCCTCGCGTGCCTTGGCGGCCAGTTCTTCCGAGGGTTCCCCGGTAATCAGAATGATGGGGCGACGTCCCGCCTGCTCCTTGATCTGCCCGATCCAGGAGTCCAGGGGCGGACTGTCCGGCAGGAAAATGTCGGCGATGATGACCTCGACCGTGTCATCCTTGATCTTCTCCAGTCCCTCCGCGCAGGTCGCCGCCGACAGGGGCTGGTGCCCCAAACGGTTGACCAACGTGGTCAAATAACCCCGCACGGAATCGTCATCGTCGATAATCAATACATTCGCCATGCTGAAGCCTCGTTTGCATTAAAGTTGTGCACGTAAACCATTAAACAATCCCCTGTTCTTCCTGTCAACGAATAACATCTGTGGACTTTCCCCAAAATTTGATCCTCATTCCAGAAAAATTCAACCGAGGGGAGCGAGTCATCGCCG
>CAZIUM010000185.1:0-5787 GCA_964542285.1 uncultured Lentisphaerales bacterium | reverse complement strand
CTGCCCTACCTGGCCACGATCGGAACCCCGCAACAAACCGCCGCCTGGTATTTCGGCAACGCCTTTGCCGTCTTCGATGACGACCTGCCGGACCTCGGCGCGACGGTCCTTGCCGCGGCCCTGTGGGCGGGGCTCGCGGTCCTGGCGAACCTGCCGGGACTGCGCGCGGCGGCGCGGCGCTTCGCGTCCTTGCCGCCCCCGCCGGTCGCCCCCGCGTCCCTACAGGCCGCGGACCCTGAATAAACATGAGCGACCTCCTCTCCAGTGCCGACGGTCTGCTCCGGGGACGCTCCCTGGGGTTGCGGTATCGCCTGGCCCTGCCGCGCTCCGCGCTGTGCGGACGCGACGGGGTGCGGCTGGGCATCGGCACGGGCGCTTCGCTCGATTTTCACGATTACCGCGACTATCATCCGGGCGACGATCTGCGCCACCTCGATTGGAGTGTCTATGCCCGCAGCGACCGGGAGGTGGTCAAGCTCTTCCGCGAGGAAGTGGCCCCGCATCTGGATATCGTACTCGACGTTTCTCGGTCGATGGCGCTGGAAGGCACCTCCAAGGCCCATGCCGCCGCCGCGCTGGCCGCGGCTTGCGCCACCGCCGCGGAACAGGGCCATTGCACCCGCACCCTCTGGCTGGCGGGGGATCGGCTGGAGGCGCTGTCCGCATCGCGCGACGATCCCGCGGGCTGGCCGCCGCCGGGTTTTGATGCGGCGTCGTCCCCCGAAGCGACCTTGCGCCAAGCCCCGCCCGTCTGGCGCCGCCACGGGATTCGCGTGTTCATCAGCGACCTGCTCTGGCCCGGCGACCCGACGGCCCTGGTCGCGCGGCTCGCCCGGGGCGCCTCGGCCCTTGTCGTAATTCAGCTCCTGGCGACGGAGGAAGAAGCCCCCGTTCCGCGCGGTCCCTGCCGGCTGATGGACGTGGAAAGCGGCGAGGAGGCCGACTTGCTTGTCGATGTCACTGCCTGTGCGCGCTATGGAGCGGCGCTGGAACGCCACCGCGAAGCATGGGCCGCGGCTTGCCGGTCTCGCGGCGCCTCGTTTGTGACGGTGACGGCGGAAACGTTTGCCACCAACGAACGCCTGCTCGCGTTGGAAGCCTGTGGGCTGCTGGAGGCGCTATAACCGTGTTCTTTGGCTTTCCATACGCGTTGGCCGGTCTGGCGATGGTGGCGGGGCTGGTGGCCGTGTACCTCTTCCGCGCGCGCTACCGGCGGCGCCCGGTCTCCAGTCTGATGCTCTGGCGGCAAACCCAACGGCCTCGCCAGGGGGGAGGCCGGCGCGACCGACTCAGGTTGCCGCCGCTTTTCTACCTCGAAACCGCCGCGATTCTGGCGCTCCTGTTGGCCGCGCTGAACCCGCATGTCCGGCGTCCGCAAAGGGGGACGCTCACGGTTGTGTACGACCCGTCGGCTTCCATGTCGGCGCGCGACGGGGCGGGACGGACGGCCCGGGAACAGGCCGCCCGGGCGCTTCGCACCCGGATCGGGAGCCTGGACCCGATCCGGGTGCGGCTTCTCAGGGCCGACGCCGCGGGTCCGGTGAATGTCGGATTTCTGCCGCCGTCGCGCGCCGCGCAGCGGCTGCTTGGCATGCCTTGCCGTGACCCCGGCGATTCTCTTTCCGCCACCCTGGCGCGCGCGGGGGAGGTTTCGGACCCCGCCGACGAGATTCTCGTGCTGACCGACCGGGCGCCCGATGCCGAAACGACGTTGCGCCCCGGCATTCTCTGGCGGGCATTCGGAGCGGTTCGCCCCAACGCCGCCATCACGCTGGCCGAGCGCGTCGGGACCGACGACGGGTATGAAACCCTGCTGGTTGAAATTTCCGGGTTCGACCTGCCAACGCCGACGGTGCCGTTGCGTGTGGCTCCCCTGGCGGGAGGCGAGCCGATATTTCAGGGACCGGTGGTCCTCGGGAAGGATGGACGCGGGAGAAAATGGCTGGAGTTGCCGCCGGGAACCGATACGCTGTCGGTGAATATTCCGCCGGATGCGCTCGCGATCGACAACCGTGTGGTTCTGGTGTCGGAGGCGCCGCTCCCGCTGTCCGTGGATGTCCGGCTCGACGATGCCGCGCTGCGCCGGACCGTCGAGCGCGCGCTTGCGGCCACGGGGCGGGTCGTCCTGAACGCGGGGGCGCCCCGCCTGGTTTTCGGCGACCGGCGGCCGGAGACCCTGTCGTCCGGCGCTCCCTGGCATTTCGTGTTCCGGCGTCCGGAGGCCCCGCGATGGCTGCTGGGCCCCTACCTGGTCGATCGTGCCCAGCCGTTGTTGGAGGGAGTCGCGTTCGAGGGCCTGGCCTGGCCGGCCGACACCAACGATCTGCCCGGACGGCCCCTGGTTTTTGCCGGCAACGTTCCGCTTTTGAGCGTGGAGGCTTCCCCGCACGGGGCCACGATCCTTCATCTCGTCAGCGCCGGCGCGGGGGACGCCCTGTACCGGTCGACCGCCTGGCCGGCCCTGGTCTGGAACGTAGTCCATGCCTGCTCCCGCGACCGACCGGGACCACCGGAACGCAACCTGCGCGCCGGCACGCGGACCGTTTTCGTCGCCGAACCGGAAGCCCGGGAAATTTGTCTCGAAACCCCCGGGGGCGAAAAACGTATGACGGCGCGCCATGGACGCGCCACCTGGTGCCCCTCCCAGCCGGGGGTCTACCGCATGCGGCTGGAGGATCGAAGTCACGAGGCGTTCGCGGTCAATTTCGTGGCGCCGGCGGAATCCGACCTTCGTTCCCTTGCCGCCGGGAGCTGGGGCGGCGAACGGGACGCGAAAGGGCTGCGCCTCACCCATCGCTCCGCTGCCTGGATCGCCGGCCTGGCGGCGCTGCTGTTGACGGCTGCCCATCATGGATGGGTGGGACGGAATTTCCGTACTCGCAATAAGGGCTCGAACACAGGGAGGCCATCCGCTTGATCGCCTTCCTCCAGCCGGCACTTCTGTTGTTGCTGCTGCCCTTCCTGGGGGCGCTGGGGCTCCGGCGCCTGCCGGGACGCTTTCTTACCCCGTTGCGCGCGGTGGTGTATGGGCTGACGATCCTCGCTCTGGCTCAGCCGGTGTTGCGCCTGCATCGCGGGGGCGGCACGGTCGTGGTCGTGGCGGACCGCAGCGCCTCGCTCCCGTCCGACGCCCTGTCGCGCCAGGAGCGGCTGATTCGCGATGTCCAGGCGTATCGGCGTCCCGACGACCGGCTCGGGGTCGTTTCCTTCGCGACGCGCGCGGCGGTCGAACAGCCGCCGCGTGACGCCGCCTTCGGGGGGCTGACGGTGGCGCACGAGCCGGACGCTTCGAACCTTTCCGAAGCCCTTCATGCCGCCCTCGAAACGATCCCTGCCGATACCGCGGGGCGGATTCTGCTGCTGACGGACGGTCGCTACACGGGCAAAGACCCGCGCGAGGCGGGTGGAGTCGCGGTCGCCCGCGGCATCGCGATCGACCATCTTTTGCTGGCCCGCGGCACGGCGGGCGACCTGGCGGTCGAGCGTGTCGAAGCGCCGCGCGAAATTCGCGCCGGCGAGGCGGTGCTGGCGACCGCCTGGATCGATTCGCCGGACGACCAGGTTGTAGAGTACACCCTGCGACGCGGCGCAAGCCTCGTGGCGCGGGGGCGTCGCCGGGTGCCGCGCGGTCGTTCGCCGCTGGTGTTTCGCGACCTTCCCGGACCCGAAACCGGCGTCGTGCATGGGTATTCGCTCGCCGTGACCGGACGGGACGACGATCCGGTCGCGGAGAACAACAAGGCCCGATTTCTCGTCAGTACCGCGGGCGACAAGCCGCTGCTCTGCCTGGCGGCTTCGCCCGGCTCCCAGCTTCCGCGATTGTTGGCCTCCGGCGGACTCGATGTCCGCGCCTGCGCGGTCGAGGAACTGGACAGCCGCCTGGAGTCCCTGGCGGGCTATGCGGGACTGGTCATCGAAAACAGGCGCGCAGACGAAATTGGCGCGACGGCACTGGCGACGATCGCGGCCTGGGTCCGGCACGCCGGTGCCGGATTGCTGATGACGGGAGGGCGCAATGCCTTTGGTCTCGGGGGCTATTACCGCTCGGCGCTCGAACCCGTCCTGCCGGTGTCGATGGAACTGCGTCGCGAACACCGCGCCTTCTCCATGGCCATTGTCGTCGTGCTGGACCGGTCGGGCAGCATGGCGATGCCGGTCGCGGGGGGGCGGAGCAAGATGGACCTGGCCAACCTCGGGACGGCGGAAGTGCTGCACCTGTTGAGCGATTACGACGAAATGGGCGTCGTGGCGGTCGACAGCCAGGCGCACGTGGTGCTGCCCCGCATGCCGGCGCGTCAACTGCGCGACCAGGAGTCGCGCATTCTCGGCATCCAGTCGATGGGCGGAGGAATCTTTGTCTACGAGGCGCTCAAGGCCGCGTTGGCTCAGTTGGCGGGAACCTCGGCCGGGATTAAGCATGTGCTGCTTTTTGCCGACGCCGCCGACGCGGAGCAACCGGGCGCATACACGAAACTCCTCGAGACCGCGGCCGGGGCCGGGATTACCGTGAGCGTGGTGGGCCTGGGCACTCCGGCCGATTCAGACGCGGCGTTGCTGCGGGACATCGCCACGCTCGGAGAGGGGCGCTGCTTCTTCACCGACAACGCGCTCGAGGTTCCGCGCCTCTTTGCGCAGGATACCTTCATGGTTGCGCGCAGCACCTGGGTCACCAACGCCGTGGCGCCTCGGTTTACGATGGCATTGCGCGCGCTTTCCGATGGGCTGCCCGCCACGGCGCCGCCCATCGGAGGGTACAATCTCTGCTATCTCAAGCCGGACGCCACGGCCGTGGCGCTCTCGCCGGATGCGCATGCCGCGCCCCTGGTTGCGCTGCAACGGCATGGAAGCGGCCGGGCCGCGGTGTTTACGGGCGAAGCCGACGGCGTGGAGTCGGGGACCTTTGCCCGCTGGTCCGCCATCGGAGAATTTTACGCCGCGCTGGGACGGTACTGCGCCGGACCCCTGCGGGATGGAAGCTCCGGCCTGCTTGCCACCCTGGACCCCATCCCCGGCGGACGGCGCCTCAGCCTGCACGTCGATCCCCAACATCCGGAGCTGCGCGCGCTGGACGGTCTTGCCGTCGAAACGCTGCACCACCGCGCGGGCAGGGTGCCGCGGGCAGATCGACATTCCCTGGCCTGGCGCCGCGCCGATGCCCTGTCGGTCGACCTCCCGCTGGCGGGCAACGAGACCCTGCTGGCCACGTTGGTTTTGCCCAACGGGCGTACCCTGGGCCTGCCGCCGGTATGCCTTCCGTACTCGCCCGAATTCACGCCGGATGCGGGACGCGCGGGCGCCGCGCTGCTTGCGGAACTGGCCGAAGCCACGGGGGGGCGTTCCCTTGCGGACGTGACCGATGTCTGGTCGCGTCTTCCGCGCGGTCGCCGTTCCGTGCCGCTGGCGCCCTATGCCTATCTCGCGGCCGCGTTGTTGTTCCTGGTGGAAATTTTCGAACGTCGCACCGGTTGGATCGCGTCGCGTCGCCACGGGGGGCCGCGTTCGCCCGACCGGGCCGGGCCCGAGTCCGACGCGCCGGCCCCCGCCGGAATCGATTCCGCTGTCGGCGGCATGCCGCCCGGGACCAACCAAACCGCCGCCGCCGCGCCATCCGCCAACCCGGCCAAAGCCCCGACGGAAAGTCCGCTTCAGCGCGCCAAGCGCAGAGCCCGTCACCGCACCGGCGGATTCCGGGGATAGCTCTTCACAACCAATATTGTACGCAACCAATTCGTTTTGACTTGTGACACCATCTTTTTTCGCAAGACGGGAACCCCTTGACTGGTTCTG
>CAZIUM010000184.1:0-5831 GCA_964542285.1 uncultured Lentisphaerales bacterium | reverse complement strand
AGCCAGACGCGCGGCGGCCGCGGTGGCGGCGCCACAGGAAATACCCGACAGGATGCCTTCCTCGCGTGTCAGGCGGCGCGCATAGTCGAAGGCCTCTTCGCTGGTGACCCGTTCGACGCGGTCGATCATGGCCAAGTCCAGGGTGTCGGGAATGAATCCGGCCCCCAGTCCCTGGATTTTGTGCGGGCCCGGTTTGAGTTCCTCGCCCGCCAGCCGCTGGGTGATCACCGGACTTTCCGCGGGTTCCACCGCCACGGTGTTCAAGGGATGCTTGCGGTGCCGCTTGATGTAGCGAGAAATCCCGCTGAGAGTTCCTCCAGTGCCCACCCCCGATACCAGCACGTCGACGTTTCCTTCGGTGTCTTCCCAGATTTCCGGCCCCGTGGTGGCTTCGTGGACGCCGGGATTGTCGGGGTTCTTGAACTGCTGCGGCATGAAGATTTTGTCCGGATTGGCGGTCGCCATGTCGGTGGCGCGTTGAATGGCGCCCTTCATGCCTTCGGCGCCGGGGGTCAACACCAGGTTGGCGCCAAATGCCGCCAGCACGCGTCGACGTTCAATGCTCATGGTTTCGGGCATGGTCAGGGTAAGACGGTAGCCGCGGGCCGCGGCCACGTAAGCCAGGGCAATGCCGGTGTTGCCGCTGGTGGGCTCGACAATTTCCATGCCCGCTTTCAGATCGCCGCGCTTTTCGGCATTCAGGATCATGGCCGCTCCGATACGGCACTTGACCGAATAGGCGGGATTGCGTCCCTCGATTTTGGCCAGCACGGTCGCCTGCCCCGGCGTGACGCGGTTCAGGCGCACCAGCGGGGTGCGTCCGATGCTCAACGAATTGTCTGCATACCAGTTCATTTACCGGTCCCTTCCTGTGTTTCTTCGCTTGCCGGTACATTGACCTGCAAGAAACAAGTCGATAGTATAATTAATCTTATGAGCACCGACAAACACCATCTTGATACCCTGGCGTTGCATGCGGGCCAGCAGCCGGATCCCGCCACCGGTTCGCGCGCCGTACCGATCTATCAGACCACCAGCTATGTTTTCCGGGACAGCGCGCATGCGGCCGATTTGTTCGCGTTGCGCGAGTTCGGCAACATCTATACGCGGCTGCAGAATCCGACCTCCGACGTGGTGGAGAAACGCATCGCCGCGCTCGAGGGAGGCTCCGGGGCGCTGCTCACCTCCAGCGGGATGGCGGCGATTTTCCTGACCATTCACACCCTGGCCTCCGCCGGCGATGAAATCGTCGCTTCGGCTTCGCTGTATGGCGGCACGGAGACCCTCTTCCGGCATACCTTCCCGCGCCTGGGACTGCGAACGACCTTTCTCGAGAACATCACCGCCGCAGCAGTGCGCTCCGCCATCACCGATAAAACCAAGGCGGTGTACATCGAAACCCTGGGCAATCCCAGGGGCGATGTGCCGGATATTCAGGCCATTGCCGAGGTGGCGCATGCGGCCGGACTTCCGCTGATCGTCGACAACACCTTTGCCCCCCTGATTTGTCGCCCCCTGGAGCACGGCGCCGACATCGTGGTGCATTCCTGCACCAAGTGGATCGGAGGTCACGGCACCTCAATCGGCGGCGCGATCGTGGACGGGGGACGTTTTGACTGGTCGCAGGGGCGCTTTCCCGATTTTACCACTCCAGACGAGAGCTACCACGGCATTGTGTACTGGGAAGCGCTGCGCGACGTGCCGGGCATGGGCAACGTGGCCTTTGTGATCAAGGCCCGTTTGCAGGGCATGCGCAACATCGGACTGTGCGCCAGTCCGTTCAATGCCTTCATGTTCCTACAGGGGCTGGAGACTCTCCCCTTGCGCATGGCGCGCCATTGCGACAACGCCCAGGCCCTGGCCGTCTGGCTGGAAAAACAGCCCGGGGTGGCATGGGTCAGCTACACAGGCCTGCCCGGACATCCTTCCCATGACGTGGCCCGGCGCTACCTGCGCGGCGGCTTCGGATCGGTGGTGGGCTTCGGGGTCGCGGGGGGCGCCCCGGCGGCCGAGAAGCTGATCGACAAACTGACCCTGGCCAGTCACCTGGCCAACGTCGGCGATGCCAAGACGCTGGTGTTGCACCCGGCTTCCACCACCCACCAGCAGCTTTCCCCGGAGGCCCAGAAAGCCGCCGGCGTGCTGCCCGAAGCCATCCGCGTCTCGGTGGGACTGGAGCATATCGAGGATATCAAGGCCGATTTCCGGCAGGCGCTGTGCGCCTTGTCGTGACAAACTCGCGGGGACATCCTATTATGGCATCATGAATTTGCTTCGCCGTCTACTTTCCGTCCTGCCGCTGTTGCTGGTGGCCCTGATGCTGCTGCCGGCCTGTGTCAGCACCGGGGTTCGTCCCGGAGACAACGCCTATGTTTACGTGGCCGAGAACGGCATACTGACCTTTCACGGCGAGGTGGTTACGCCCTACGATCTGCCGAAAGAACTGAAACGGGCCGGCGTAACTCCCCAAAACCCCATCCGCATCGTCTCACAGGGCGAGGTTCCCGAGCGCATGTTGATGAGCATCGCGGGCGGCCTGGGACGGAACGGTTTTCGCCGGGTTCTCATCATCGGTGGCGAAAAGCACGCCGCCGTAATCGTCGAATAATTCAAACACAACCCACAGGACAGTCCCACTATGAAGATCACCATGCGACCAAGTCGGGTGCTTGCGCAACTGCGCGCCGGCCGACGCGCCTGCAGTTTCAAAATGAACCTTTGCGATGCGCGCGCGGTGGAAATCGCGGCCATGGCCGGGTTCGATTGCCTCTGGCTCGACATGGAGCATGTGCCCAACGATTTCTCGGTCATCGAACGCGGCATCTGGGCGGCCAAGAGCCGCAATGTCGACATCATGGTCCGCGTGGCGCGCGGAGGGTACAGCGACTACATCCGCCCGTTGGAAATGGATGCCGCCGGAATCATGGTGCCCCACATCATGAGTCTCGAAGACGCGCGCAACGTGGTGCGCATGACACGCTTTCAACCGGTCGGGCGCCGTCCCGTGGATGGCGGCAATGCCGACGGGGCTTTTTGCGAGATCGAGTTTGCGGAGTATCTGCGCCAGGCCAACGAGCAACGTTTCGTGATGGTGCAGATCGAAGATCCCGAACCGCTGGAGGAATTGGACGCCATCGCGTCGCTGGATGGCATCGATGTCCTGTTCTTCGGACCGGGCGATTTTAGTCACGCTCTCGGCGTGCCGGGACAGTTCGACGATCCGCGCCTGGTTGAGGCGCGGCGCCGCGTGGCGGCCGCGGCCAGGGCACACGGCAAATTCGCCGGAACCGTGGCCGGACCAGGCAATATCGACGCGATCCTGGACGAAGGCTATCAGTTCGTAAACATGGGCTCCGACGTGCGCGCCCTGGCCCAGTACAGCCAGGGGATGATGGCGGAATTCGCCCGGCGGGGCTTTGCTCCGCCGACCGCCGTTCGCGGTGGCGAAGGCCTGTACTGACCGAGGAGGCCCTTATGGAATTCGTCGAAGTTGCCGGGACACAATGGTCGCGCTTGATGCTGGGCACGGTGCAGTTCGGCATGCCTTACGGCATTGCCAACACCGCCGGGCAACCGGATTTCAAGGACGTCAAGAAGATGTTGTGCGCCGCCTGCGATGCCGGAGTTACAGTGCTCGATACCGCTGCCGCCTATGGCAGCAGCGAGGAAGTGCTTGGACGCGCCCTGGAGGAAACCGGCTTGCAGGACCGCATGACCGTGGTCACCAAGGTGCGTGCCCTGACGCCCGAAGATACGGCGTCGCCTCAGAGCGCCGAGAAGGCCATTGTCGATTCCGTCCGGAACTCCCTTGAACGGCTGCGGATGGACGTCTTGCCGCTGGTGCTGATGCACCGCGAAGCCGATTATGCCCACCTTTCCGTGCTCGAAGCGCTGCGGGGCAGGGGGTGGGTGCGCGGATTGGGCGTATCCTGCGACAATCGCCCCGGGCCGGCGTCCGAGATCGTGGCCGACGACCGGGTGAGCGCCATGCAATTGCCCGCCAACATTCTGGATCACCGGCATGCCGGTTCGGGTGTGTTCCGAACCGCGCGGGATCGCGGCGTGGCGGTTTTTATCCGCAGCGTCTATCTCCAGGGACTGCTGTTGATGCCTGCCGATCAGGTGCCCCAGGGGCTGGCCGCGGTATTGCCGGTGCGGCAAAAACTGGAGGCCCTGGCGGCGAAGTCTGGTCTTTCGATGCCCGAAATGTCCCTGCGCTACATGTTGAGCCAGGAAGGGGTGACCTCGGTTCTGACCGGCGTGGAAACCCTCGCGCAGTTGCGAGAAAACGTGGCCATGGCCGAGCGGGGGGCGCTGCCGTCCGACCTGCTGACGGCCATCGATGCCGCCGTGCCCGCCCTGCCGGAAGACGTTTTGACGCCCTGGATGTGGCCGCGGATTATCGGTTGACAAACCCGGGCCGCTATTTTATAGTGCGCGCATATTTCCCTTGGGGGATTAGCTCAGTTGGCTAGAGCACTTGCTTGACATGCAAGGGGTCACTGGTTCAAGTCCAGTATCTCCCACCACCTTTCGGGCCGTTTTTGTTGAATAACCCCCAATGAAAACGGTTTTTTTGCTTTTCGGGTGGCTCTGGTTCTCCTTGGTACTACGGTGTGCGAGGGTGTGTGTTTCGGCGGACATTTGGCGAAACATTGTCGAATCAAGGGTGCCTCAATCCCCTCAATCCATACGGGGACGGGCCTTGCTCCCTTTCTTGTCGCCGAAGACCGGCACCCCCTCGGCGAAGGCCGGGTTGATTTCCAGGACGGAGAGCAGGTAGTCGTCGTCCCAGCTCTTGACCTCGCCCGCCCGATTCCGATACATTTCTTCCATGAATGTCCCCCTTCAGATCCAGACATTCATCGATCTGACGAAGCCTGTCGCAAATGCGGGGCGACATTGTGTTCCCATAGGCCCAGATGGCGCAGGATGCGCTCGATCACGTCGCGCTCGGCGATGAGAGACGCGATGCGCATCTCTTTCCGGCACTTCGGGCGCAAGAGCGGGTCGGCTTCCCACACCTTTTTGATGAGTTCGCGCCATTTCGCGGGAGGGATGCGGCGCGGTTTATGCTCGGAAACGTCGATGATCTGCACGGCCTCGCCCGCAGCTTCGGTCTCTTCGGCGGCGTATTTTTCGCGCTGGCCGCGCATCTTGTTAGAATACCAGCCATAATACCGGACGAGCTGGAAGCTCTTGTCCTGGATGTGCTGGGTGATGGCGGCGATGAAGTCGTACGGGCTGAAGACCTCGAAGTTGCGCTGAATCTTGGGGTTGAGGCCGGAGCGGTAGATGATCGAGCCGTCTGGGTTGGCGCGGCATGCCTTGACATAGCTTTAGCGACCTTTTTTGCGCCGAACACTCCGCAACGGAAAGGCAAGGGATGACAAAGAAAAAACCGTCCGAAAGTCAAAAACCCCGAAAACATTGTGATATATGCATGTCTTCGGGGTTTTTTCGTGGTAGGAGCGCAGGGACTCGAACCCTGGACCCGCTGATTAAGAGTCAGCGAAACCACGTTGATTATCAAAGGTTTATGCGAAATCTCGTGTTGTATTGTGTTATAACTTGACATGCCTAGCCGGTTTAGCGTATCTTGAGGGACATACAGGAACACTCGGGAACACCCCAAAGGGGAAAACCATGAAGCAAGATACCACAAACGGGAAAAGGCGCAAACGAGCAAAACGAGGGACCGGCGCTCTATACAAGCGGGACCGACACGGAGCGGATCACCCGGCGGAATGGCCGGGCGCTGGGGTTTACTGGCTGGCCTATACAATCCCCGGCACAAAGAGGCGGATCCGGCAGGCATTGACCGACATTCA
>CAZIUM010000183.1:0-6001 GCA_964542285.1 uncultured Lentisphaerales bacterium | reverse complement strand
ACCGCGTTTTTGGGCTCAAAATCAGGTTGTAAGCCCTCCCATTCACCCAAAAATACTCGCAATACCTTTCCTGTCAAAGAGTTGTGATGGCGAAGCCACGTAAGCCACTTTCCGATGGTCGGGTCTACCATGACGCCCGCGTCGCCGTGCGCCGTTCCGTCCAACTCATTTGCTTCTCGTTCATGATACCGGTCCCTTTCAGAACACCAGTATCGAAAAATCCCGCGGCAATATGAATATGCGCTTGGTGTGACGCTTACCTTTACCACGAAGTGCCTGAAAGCGCGCGATACGCTCCCGGGGTCATGCCGGTCAATCGTTTGAAGGCCCGGTGAAGCAGCGCGTGTTCCCCAAACCCGACGCGTTCCGAAATGGCCGTGACCGACAGCGCCGGTTGCGTCGTCAGAAGATGCCGCGCTTCCAGGATGCGTCGATGCAGCACATACTGCTTGATGCTCATGCCGGTATGCCGCTTGAAGCAACGCGACAGGTAGTCGCGCGAGTAGCCGTACCGGGTTTCAATCTCGTCCAGCGGCAGGGGTTCATGAAAGTGGAGGTTGATCCAACGAACCAGGCCCCGCAGGGTGCTGGCCAGGATGGAGTTTTCCGCCGGGACGGGATTTTGAGGATGGGCATTTGCGCGTTGCAACCACACCAGGAATTCACGCAGCATCAGCCGGACCATGGTCTGCCAATCGGGCGGTTGCCCGCGAAGCTCTTCCTGGATACGTTGCAGGATCAGGTTCAAGGCGGCGGATTCGGAGGCATTCAACACGAGACGACGCGGGGATTCCCGCAGCATTTCCCGCGCATGGGATTCCAACGCCAGCCAGTCCAGCAAAAGATGGAGTGAAATGCGCTCATTCGTTTCGCCCGGGGCCGGAAGGAACCGGTGCACCTGGTTCGGAGGAATGACGATGACGGAATTGGGGGCAAAGGGATGCAGTTCGCCTTCAATCAGGTAATTCCCGTGTCCCTGCCGGATCAGGTGCGCTTCGAACGCGCGATGATAGGCCAGGCCGTATCGCGGGTCTTTGGGCTGACGCCACGTAATCACTCGCACCGGGCAAGCGCGGTGCGGAAAGACAATCTCTTCCTTGTGGCGTCGGGAGTTCATTGCAGGGACCGGGCTTGACGCGCGGAATGACGGAATTTCACACAAGTTTCCACAAAATTATCATTGTGACCGTGAAAAGGGAAGTTTAGATTGTACCGTATGAAAAGCAGGAGTCTTGCGCGGTGGCTTGCGGGGGTGTTGCTGGCAATCCAGGGGCCGGCCCGGGCCTGGTTCGAGGCGGTCGAGCCGCCGGCGCCGCTGACGAAGGTGTCGATGACCGGCGCAAACGAAGACTGGGGGCTGGGCTCCAACCTGGAGGTTGTGGAAGACGAACTTCTCGAGACGCCGGTCTGGCAGCATCAGGCCGGTCGTCTTGGCTGGATGCGTTCCCGGATTGATTTGCCGGAGTCGTTTGTCGTGCGGGCCCGTGTGCGCATCCTGTCGTATAACGACGGGGTAACCCTGTCGCTGGGCGCGACGGGGTCCGACGCCCGTCCCCGGACATCCTGTGGCCTGACGGTGCGCTTGATGGAAAACCGCCGGGGGCGACGCTGGCTGCGGGTGCAGCCGATGGTTGCCGCGCCGGAATACGTCTCGAAGCATCCGGCAACGGACCATGGCCTGGCCGGACTCCGCACGCGTCCGTCTCTGCCGCAACGCGATTTCTCTCCGCTCTACTCCGAAGCCCCATCGCCCCTGCTGGCGGAGGAATCCCGTCGCGAACTCGAGGCCGCGCTGGCGCAGTCGGCGGACAGGCTGGATGATACCGGACGTTGGCTGGACCTGCGCATCGATCGGGACCGAGGACAGTTGCGGTTTTGGGTCAATGGCGTTCCCGCGGGTCGGGCTCCGTCCGTCGGGCCGTTGCCGGGGGATGTGCATCTGCGGCTGGACCGATCCGTGCGGGTGGCCCGGCTCGAAGTGACGCCGCTCGCTTCCCGATCGATCGAGACCTTCGAGCCGGTGGATTTGACGGATCGACTGAATGCCGCGGCGGACGACTGGCTGCCGGGCCTGGGGTCCGCGCTTCCGCGCCCGGACGAACCCGTATTCGTGACGGGACGTCCCTTCCTGTTTTCCCGCGACCTGTCCGGCCGGGACCATGTCGATCTCGGACCGAGTCTGCTGCGGCAGCGCAATCTCCAGGGACATGCCATGGCGCGGGTAACCTGGCCGGCGCCCCACCGGTACGATCCGGCCCGCATCATGTTCTGGGTGCCCAATCGCGCCTGGCGCCGCCTGTGGCTGATCGCGGCCAGCGACGATGACTCCGGCAAGATTCCCCGGTTCACCGCCCGCTTCTTCAAGCCCTCCCGAGGCTTCCCCGTCGATGCCGCCGGGACGGTGCCCGGGATTTCGGCGGAAAGCGCCACGGGCCCCGTGCGCCGTTTATCGCTCCCGACTCCCCAAGGCCAGGCCCTGTGGGAGGTGCCGCTGGAACTCGACAGCATGCGGATCGCCTCCGAAATGCGCGATTCGGCCTGGTTGGGACTGGAATTGACCAAGGACGTGCAGCCGTATCGCGGGTATCCCGATCCGGCCAACTATGGCGCCTTCCAGGCCGGCCCCCCCAGCGGCGTGCGGGTGTTCGCCATGACCCTGGAGGCCGCGCCGCTGATTGCCGTGGCCGGAGGCAACCGGCATGGCAACGTGTATGTGTCGCCGGAACAACCGCTCTGGCAGGTTGACCTGGTCAATCCGTTGTCCCGGCCCGTCAGCGGACGGATTCGTCTGCGCATCACGGATCACCACCATCGCGAGGCCGGCCTGGAGGAAAGCGCTTTTTCCCTGCCCGCGAACGGCGCCGGCCGGGTGGAATTCCCCCTGGAACCGTCGTCCTGCGGACTGCATGCGGTCCGGACCGAAATCGAGGTGGACGGGGACGAGGGGCCGGTTCTTGCGCGTGCGGGCACCTTCGTGCAATTGCCGCCGGAACAGCGCCAGGCGACACTTGCCGACAGTCCCTGGAGCCTGGGGTGGTCCTTCACGCACGACCGCCACGACGTGATGGAGGACGTGCTCTACCTGTTGCGCGCGGCCGGAGCGCGCGGGTCCTGCGATCCGCGTCGCCTGGACGTGGAAACGGCGCGCCAATGGGGCGTGCGCCCCTCGTGCCGGCATGTCGGTCCACGCTCGCCTCCGGCCTGGGCCTTCGAGGATTCCCCCGATCCCGATCTCGTTGCCGAGACCCGGGACACCATCGGAAAGAGCGTCGCCGGCCAGCATACCGCGAATCCCCTGATTCCTTCCTTTTCGGTGGCCAGCACGGAGTCGTCGATCACGCCGGAGCTGACCTATGGCATTCCGCGCCGCTACCTGGGCGAAGATCCGGCCTGGACGGAGGAGGAACAACGCCGTATTCGCGGTCACATGGTTTATGCCAGAGCGGCCTGCGAGGGGATTCGGGAACATGCCCCCGATGCCCGCATTGCCCTCGGATGGGCCGGGGCGGGCTATGCCGTTCCGCTGCTGGAGTCGGGACTGCCGCGGGAGTTGTTCGACACCATCGGGCTCGATGTGCCCGTTTTCGAACGCACGCCGGAAATGCCCGTGCGCGAGGTGACGGCCAAGCAGGTCTGGTTCCTGCGCCAGGCCATGCTTGCAAACGGCTATGAAGACCTGCCCGTGATCCATACCGAATCCTATTATCCCAACAGCAACCCCATGGGCCTTGGCTGGCGGCGTTCCGCGGACCATTACGTGCGCCTGATGCTGCTGTCGCGCGCCATGATCCCCAAAACGCGGTTTGCCGGCGTCCTGGGCCTGCAGGATTGCGCCAGCTACTGGGGCTCGCAACACTACGGCGAACATGGCGTCATCGGGCGCCAGCCGGAAGCCAACCCCAAGCCGGCCTTCAGCGCCTTTGCCACCATGACGCGTCTGCTGGACCCGGGGGAGTACCAGGGGTGGATTCCGACCGGATCGCTGTCGGCCTATGGCCTGCATTTCACGTCGCGGGAACGCCATGTGTATGCCCTGTGGACGCTGCGGGGCCGACGCGAGGCGCGTCTGCGCCTGCCGGCGGAGGCGCGGGTCCGGCAGGTGGACGAGGGCGGCAACGAATCCCCGTTGAGGCCGGGCGATGGCTGGGTTGCGGTCGAGCTCACGCCCACGCCCCGGTGGGTCGTCGCGAACCAGCCGGTGGAGGACGTTGCCCTGGGCCCCCCCGATCATGACTACGTCCCGCGGGAACATCCGGTGATGGCCGCGGCGTTTGCGGATGGCCGCGAGATCGCGCGGCCGGAAAATGCCGTGGCGCCCGGGCCGCACAAGCGGCTGCTCGATCCGCTCGAAACCCCCTGGCCGCGCGAACGCGATGCCTGTTTGCACTACGAGACGACCAAATGGTCGATGCCGCGACACTGGGGCCCCATGCGTTCCGAAACGGTCGCGGACCCGCAACGGAAGGCCGACGTATGGCAGATCACACTCGACGAGCCTGCGGTAACGCGCGAACTGACGGCCTGGTACGGCAGTTTTGCGCCTCCGGAACCGATCCCGATCCCGGGCCGGGCGCGCGCGCTGGGCCTCTGGGTCGAGGGTCGCTCCAACTGGGGGCGCATCGTGTACGAGGTAGAGGACGCGGAAGGCGAAGTCTGGCGCAGTGTCGGCACGCGTGAATCGCACAATTGCGACGACATCCACACCTGGTCGTATTTCAATTTCGACGGCTGGCGCTTCCTCGAGTTTCCCTTGCCCTCGCACGAACCCTACGACAACTACCGCCATCACGATACCGTCTGGTGGGGCAGCGACGGCGGCAACAACGTGGTCGACCTGCCCCTGCGACTGCGCCGCATCTTCATCGAGCAACGCACGCATCTGATTTACGTGGACCGGTTGCTGCCGGTGCCCGACCGCGGCGTGCGGCTGCATCGACTGTATGCCCTGTACGAAAACGCCGAAAACATGACCGATACCCCGGTGCGACGCCAGCGGGAGTGGCGCGACAAGCTGACCTGGGAAGTCAAGGCCACCCCCTTGCCCAACCCGATGGCGACACTGCGGGCCGAAGCCGTGGGGGACCCCACGCGTTTCGAGAGCCTGGCGCCGCCGGACGATTACAACGGCATGGTCACGGAATTGCAAATCCGGTTGGGCCCCGTGACCGAAGCGCGCGAGTACCGGATTTATGTGGCAGCCTACGAGGATGGACGCGGAGCGCAGGTCATCGCCCGCGGGGCGGAGCCCACCCTGACCGTACGACGCCTGCAGCCGGGCTTCCCGCTGTATCTCTTCGCGACCTGGGTGGATGCCGAAGGACGGGAGTCGCGGCCCACCGCGGCGCGACGCATTCTGCTGGTGGACGAGTTTCCCTTTCGGTGAATTGGCTTTCAGATAAAAACAGGAGAACACCATGAGTGCGCCAAGCAAAACCGCAATTCGCATGGGAATTCGCTCGTGGGTCGGCCTGGCCCTGTGGGGCGCGCACCTGCAAGCCGCGTCGGCGCTCTATGTCGCCCCGGAGGGCGACCATTCCACCGGGGAGAGCTGGGCCGCGGCCCTGACCAACCTACAGGTCGCGATCGACCGCATCGACCCCGGCGGGAGCATTTATCTCAAGGGCGGCACCCTGCAAGTTACCAATCAACTGGCCATCACCAACGGCGTCGCCATGACGTTGCGGGGCGGCTACGAGGGACAGGGGACCCCCGGTCCGCGGGATGCCGACCGTTGGCCGACCGTGATCCGCCTGGAGGAAGGTCGCGAGGGAAGGGTGTTTTATCTCGAGGCGGCGGACGAGACGACGCTGGAAGGGTTGACCATCACCGGGGGCAACGTGCGTGGCACCACCCATGGCGACAGCGGGGGCGGTCTTTGCATCAGCAACGGCGCCACGGTCTGGTTGCGGGACCTGGTTGTCTCCAACAACCTGGCCGAGTATCAGGGCGGCGGGGTCTCCATTGTATATACCGTTTCCGGCGCAAACATTACCCTCGAAAA
>CAZIUM010000182.1:0-6029 GCA_964542285.1 uncultured Lentisphaerales bacterium | reverse complement strand
ATGAGCGGCGGTGAAGGGCCTCACACGCCCTACCATTTTTTGCGCGCGGATTCTCCGCGCGATGCAATTAGGCTTATCAGCGGCAGTTCAAGTTGCCGCGCCCGGCGCCACCCCGGCGGCCCGGTAAATGTCGAATACGGCACGGACCGTTTCGGCCGCCGATTCGAGGGTGACGAAGGGGGGGCGCCGTTCCCGTACGGCATCGATGAAATCCGCAATCTGCGCCGGATGTCCCGTGCCATAGTACCCCTTGCCGGCTTGCGCGCCCCTTGGCGTTCCGGCTTGGTCGAGCCTGGCGCGGACGGCATCCTCCACGGCCGGGTCCTTGAAACTGACCCGGGCGATCTTGTCGTTATGGATTTCAAGCGCTCCGTCGGTTCCATGGAAGGCCAGGAGGGCTTCCCATCCAAGATGGCTGGACGCCGTGGCCGTGAGGGTGCCGATGGCGCCACATTTAAGCTTCAGGACCGCCGCGGCGGTGTCCTCGGTTTCAATCGCGTTCCGATGGGTGAGATTGGCGATCATGGCGGCGGCGCGGTCCATGCCGCCGGTGATCCACAGCAGTTGATCGATGAAATGAATGGCCTGGTTGATCAGCACCGAGCCTCCTTCGGTTTTCCACGTGCCGCGCCAAGCGTCGCGCGCATAGTATTCGTTCGACCGAAAACAGCGCAGTTGCATCGTGGCGGTGAGCAGGGTGCCAAGCAGTCCCTCCGCAAGGATGGCCCGGACCTCGCGGTTGACGGGGTCGAAGCGGTGTTGAAACACCCCGCCGACCACGCGTTCCGGGAATTCCCCGGCCGCGTCCAGCAGGCGCTGGAGAGTCTCCGCGTTTTGAGTTAACGCCTTTTCGCACAGGACATCCTTGCCCTGTCGCAACGCGGCGATGGCCAGATCGGCATGCGAGGCATGATCGGTGCAGATGCTGACCGCATCCACGTCCGGGGCCCGGAATACTTCCGCCGCGTCGGTCGTGGTTTGACCAACGGCGAATTGCCTGGCCAACCGGGACGCCTTTTCGGGGTCCAAATCGCACAGCCAGGTGACCTCCACCTGGTTCAGCGCCTGGTAACATTCAATATGCAGCGGGGCAATCACACCACAGCCGATGACGGCCACACGGATGGGTTTCATCACAATTTCTCCAGAAAACGGTTGACTCGGACTCTAGCAAAGCGTGCGGTGGATCGGAAGCGATTATTCCAGCCTTTTTTAGGTCCCTTTTTATTTGCTATTCTTTATGCGGTGTTTAATGTAATTTATTCTCTTTACTGCAAGAATCCCTTTA
The DNA here is from genome assembly GCA_964542285.1 of uncultured Lentisphaerales bacterium. GTDB lineage: Bacteria > Verrucomicrobiota > Kiritimatiellia > RFP12 > JAAYLN01 > CAZIUM01. The sequence continues at coordinate 4,741 of CAZIUM010000182.1, read as the reverse complement.
GGGTTTTTCTCATGGGGATCGAATTCGCTTCCGGGAGGCAAAGCATGAAGAAGGCACAGGGTTTGCGGTGTGGAATGGTTCTGGCGTTGGCGAATATGCTCGCCGGGGTCTTGTGGGCGGATACGATCTACGTGGCCCCGGAGGGAAACGACGCCAACGATGGATTGAGTTGGGCCGCACCCAAGGCCACGATCCAGGCCGGGGTCGACACCGCCCGGGATGGCGGGCATCCGCTGGTACTGGTGTCCAACGGACTCTGGAGTTCCAGCGCTTCGATCGTTGTCACCAACGCGATCGTCGTCCGGGCCTTTAGTCCCGAGCCGGCCGATACGACGATCAACGGTTCGGGGGGGAATCCGGTCTTCCGGCTGGGGCACCCTGACGCCGTCGCCGACGGGTTTCTGATCCGCGATATCTACGTGGCCAACGCAGGGGGCGCGCTGGGGGGCGGCGCCTATATCACCAACGGCATTCTTAAAAATTGTGTGATCACCAATAACCATGCCTATCAAGCGGGAGGTGACGTATTCATGACCGGTGGTATGGTCAGCAACTGCACGATCGTCGCCAATTACAGCGATACAGGGGGGAATACATCCGTGACCGGCGGCAACATTCACATGACCGGCGGCACCGTGGTCGACTGTCGGATCACGGATTCTCCGAAAGGCTACGGTGTTCGGATGAAAGGTGGACTGATCGATCGTTGCTATGTGGCACGCAATACCATGGGTTATCATAACTCTGGAGGCGCCTATGGCGCCGGCATCCGCTCGGAGAATGCCAGCGTGATTCGTAACTCCGTGATAGCCGAAAATTACTCTACCGGCGGCGGGGGAGGGATCTACATGACGGGAGCCGGAGGCGTGGTCGAAAACTGCACCATCGTCGGTAACCTGGCTTCCGCCGACGGCGGGGGCATCTGGGCCAATTCCCAGGGAACGATCCGCAACTGCATCGTTTGGGGCAACATGGGCAGCGGAGGAAACAATCAGAACATCCGCAAGGCCGCCAACACCACCCTGTTCAACACGCTTTTTGACCGCTCGCCGGGTGTGACGGGAACGGGGACGATCTCTGTCGACCCCCGGTTCGCCGACCCCGCCAATGGCGATTACCGCCTGCTGCCGGGCTCCCCGGCCATCGACGCGGGCGACAACCAGGCCTGGCAGGAAACGGCGTTCGACTTCGACGGCAACCCGCGCCGCGTCGGCACGGTGGACCTGGGGGCTTTCGAGGCCCTGGCGGGGGATGCCGGGGACTTCCGGGCCAATTTCACCGAGGACCGGCGTCGCGGAGAAACCGAGCTGGATGTGGTGTTCACGGCCCATGCGGCGGGGGCCAACACCAACGGGCTGTCCTGCTGGTGGGATTTCGGCAACGGCACGGTGCTGGAGGCGACGGACCGGCTGGTGGTGACGAACACCTACGCCCCGGGCATCTATTCCGTATCGCTGGCCGTGACGAATTCCGCGAACGAAGGCGCGGAGATTGCCCGCCAGGCCCATATTGTCGTCAGTCCCGTGGAGATTTACGTATCGAACGACGGCGCCGGGACGCTCCCCTTTAATTCCTGGGCGAGCGCGACCCCCGATATTCGCTGGGCCGTGGACAACGCCCGGGGTGGCGACCGGGTATACCTCAAGGGCGGCGACTACCCGTTAATGTATCCGTTGATCTGGTGGGGAGCCTCCGGTGCCGAGATTCGCGGGGGATACGAAGGCACGGGGGGTGACGGTCCGGGACCGGTCGATCCGGCGCAATGGCCTACGGTCATCCGCCGCGATCCCGACCGCTCGGTCATGCGAGTCGGATCGATTTACGAGGTCACCAACGGGGTGCTGGCGGGGGTGACCGTCCAGGATGGCTTTTGCGAACGCAACTACGGGCGATTTCCCGGGGGCGGCCTGGGAATTTACGAATCGACCGGCCTGGTCATTTCCAACTGCATCGTCCGCAACAACATGGCGGTGTATCCGACCACCGGGGACGATCGTTACATGGGCGGCGGCGGCATCTATGCCGAGAATTCCACGGGGCTGTTGACGCACAGCCGCGTAGCGGAGAACCATGTGCAGGAATCCTGGTACAATCACGTGCTCAAGGGCGGCGGCATGCAGATCGAGGGGGGGCTCTGGCGCATCGAGCACTGCGAATTTCTGGACAATTTTAACGGCTCGACGAGCTACGACTCCCGGGCCGATGTGTTGGGAGGTGGGTTGTACGCAAACGGGGCGACGGTTCGATTGAAAAACACCGTCCTGGCCGACAACATGTACATCGTGCCACCCGGTGACAAACTGGGCGGCGGCATCTACCTGACCGACGGGACGCTGAACGTCACCAACGCCACCATCGCCACGAATTCGGTTTCGGGAGTGCACGTGGCGGCGGGGACGGCGGAGATCACCCACAGCATTCTCTGGGACAATGGGACGGATGTGGTCGGGGCCGTGGCCGTCACCTGGAGCAATACCCGCGACGGGTTGTCGGGCGTGGGCAACATGAGCGCCGATCCCTTGTTCGCCGAGGTCCCGGTGGACTTTCACCTGAAATCGAAGGTCGGGCGCTGGACGCCGTCCGGATGGGTGAGGGATCTGGAGCACAGTCCCTGTATCGACTCCGGACCGCGCAAAGTTTCCTCCGTGGAAATCGAGCCCATGCCCAACGGGGCGCGGCTCAACCTGGGGGCCTACGGAGGCACGGAGCAGGCGTCGATGACCCTGATTGCCGGGACGATGTTCATGCTGCGATAAACTCTTTTTTGCGGACTCGATGCCCGGAAACGTCTTGGACAAACACGACGTGGCCGAACGGTGCGCGGTCAGGTACTTTGCAGATAGCGGAAGATGTGTTCGCGCAAGCCATGAATGGCCCAAAAATACGTAACGCGTTTAAGGAGTCGATAATGATAAAATTACACCGGCAGGGGTTGATGGTTCTATTGATTGTCAGCCTGGTTTGCAGGATTAACGCCCAGTTTTCATCCAGTGCCGAAATTCTGATTCTCGACGGCACGAGCACGAATTGGAATGGCGACTTTTTCGTGGGATTCGACGACCTGACCAGGAATGTCACCCTGATCGCGACGAATGGAGCAAGCTTATGCGTGACCAACGGAAGTAGCTTTCTGGGGTATTCTCTGAACAGCAACAGCAATGTCGCGTTCATCGTTGGGAATGGCACGGGATGGACCAATTCAAAAGGAATGTTCGTGGGCGAAGGAGGCGCCTATAACCGAGTCTCTCTTGCCGATGGCGCCAGGCTGTTCTCGGAGAACGGACGGATTGGCAGTGGATCCAGCGCGCGAATGAATGCCGTCGCGGTGACCGGTCCCAACAGTGTCTGGAGCAATTCCGCCACGCTAACCGTTGGGGACAAGGGGATGTTCAACCGCTTGGATGTTGTCGAAAGCGGTACGGTGTTCAGCGCCGAGGGAACCATTGGAGCCTCCGGTAAAAGCAATTCGGTTTACGTGGCAGGAGCGGACAGCGCATGGCATTGTCAGGATATACTTTTTGTCGGCTACCGTGCGCAGGATAATCGGCTGACAATCGCCGACAACGGGACGGTTTCCTGCACAACGTTGTACGTGGGTGATTATAACTGTTCGTACAATTTGCTGACGATTACCAATGGCGGACGGCTTTTCTGTGATAACGGCGATATCGGACGGTATAATGCAACGGGCAACAACGCCATCTGGATTACAGGGGCCGGCAGCGTTTTGAGCAATGCCAATAAGTTCAGTATGGGTAGTGCCGATAAAAGGGCGTGCCAGCTCACGATCGACCGGGGCGGGGCGATGTACAGTAAAAACGGCGATGTGGCTGCCGGAACCGCGTGGGTGTCCGATGCCGACAGCATCTGGGAAAACGATGGTTATCTTTATGTCCGATCGCCCGGTCTCGTCGTGACGAACGGTGGCCGTGTGAAAAGCGTGTTCGTTCGAGTTGCCAGCGGTGACAAGCGCTCTCAGCTATCAGTTCTCGACGGCGGTATTGTGCAAAGCAGCACCTATGGGCAGATTGGATATGGATATGCCGCCCAGTCCAACACGGGTTTGGTATCGGGCGCGGGCAGCCTTTGGACCAATGGCACCAGCCTGGCTGTCGGAGATTATGGCCAGTCCAACCTGCTGAGGATCGTAAATGGCGGCCTGGTGGTGAGTCAGTCGGGGACCATTGGCACCAGCCACGACGGGGCCATCGGCAACCGGGTCGAGATCAGCGGAGACGGATCGCTTTGGCGCACCTTAGGAGGTTTGACCGTCAATAATCGCGGGATGGATAACGGCCTGTTGCTGCGCGATGGAGGCGTAGCGGCAGTGGGTGGAAATTTTACGGTTAAAGCCGGCGGGTACGTGACGAACAACGTGACGGGCCTGTCGGGCGGGCTGGATCTGTCGGAAAGCAGCTCCCTCACGGTGGATGGACACATGAAGATCCGATTTGACGATGCTCCGTTTTCCGCGACGACGCACTATTGGGGGCTACGCTGGGCCGGGAATCACGCCGACACCCTGGCGATCCTGCTGGACAATGGTTCAATTGCCGTCGAAGACGGTCCTTCTTTGCCGGTGCGATGGCGCGGACAGGCTTCGGTATACTTTTCCGAGCCCTATACGTATATCGGTTTCGAGCCGGCTTCTGTCCTTTTTCCGGGCACTCTGTTGCTGATGCGATAATCGTATCTCTTGGCCACCGCAACCGTCGATTAGAATCGGGTTTGGTTGAGGATT
>CAZIUM010000181.1:0-6043 GCA_964542285.1 uncultured Lentisphaerales bacterium | reverse complement strand
GGGCTGTCATTGGATCGTGCCGGATCACATGCTGGCCGATTTTACAAGTCACGTCGCGATGCGCAACGTGTCGCATAGCGTGGCGGTGGCCGGCCGGGAACTTAACATCGCCGGATTGCGCATCGTCCCCTTTCTTTCTCCGCATCATGAACGGCGTTCCATGGAACTCATCAATCCCGTGGCGTCCACGGGATACCTGGTGGAAACGAAAAACAAATCGTTTCTATTCCCCGGCGACATTCGGACCTACGACCCAACCTATATCCGACCGTTCGTCGGAGTCACCGCGGTCTTCGCGCATGTTTTTTTGGGCCGTTCGGCAGCCTTGATGCCGGCGCCGCCACTGCTGCAAGCCTTCACGGAATTTTTTCTGGCCTGTCGTCCCCGTAGGATTCTTCTGACGCACCTGTACGAATTCGGTCGTGACCCCGTCGATTGCTGGCAAACGTCGCATGCACGCATGGCGGCGGCGGCCTTACGTGCCAGAGGACGCAAGGTTAAAATTTCCGTACCGTCATGGTACCGGGAGTTTTCCCTTTGAAGCTGGGACTTTCATTGCCGCTTAACTATCTCGCGAGCGGAAGCGGGGACTTGCCGGTTCGATGTTTCGCGGAGACCTTCGGTCCACCCGCTAAGGGATTGGCATGTTTTAAGGAACACGGAGTACGTTCGATTGAAATACAAAAATTTGGAGCCAATGTCTGCCGCGCGCGATTGCGCGACGCCATAAAAAGGGTCCTGGACGCAGGAATAAACCTGTCGCTTCACGGATTCTTGCCGCCGGGCGACGCGCAATGTCACGACAACGATACCATGGCCTGGCTAACGACCGGACTCGATGCTATTGGTGCGAGACAACATCAAACCGTCGTGGTCGTGCATGTCTTGGAAGCTCCCGGCGCGTCCCGCAATGACTCGGTCAAAATCACCGTTCAGTCCCTGGACCGGATGGCCACGGCGATCGGCACCAGCGGAAGCGACGCCGTCATCGCGATCGAAATCAATCGGTATCGTGGGGCCGTAACTCCGGGCGTCACCTATGAAGGACTGCTGAGGATCGTCACGCGCCTCCGACAGGCGAGGATCGGTTTCTGCTGGGACCTGGGACACACCGCTTTCTCGGTACAACAAGGCAAGCTGCCGCCGAACCCGCCCCGGGATTTTATCGACAGGGTTATCCATACGCACCTGCATGGGCTTTCGTCCCAGGGGGAAACCCACTGGCCCATTAAGAAGCTCACGCCACATCTTACGAATGGCTTGCGGCATCTTCAAAGGGTGGGCTACCGGGGCGTCTATAACCTGGAGCTTTATCCCACGCGCTGGAAATCAACGCCTACCGATGTGCGGCATGACATCCTGAACAGCATCGACACGCTATACACCATGCCGCACCGATGCCCCGGCGCAGCCGGGGGAAACATTACAGCCGCTCCCGCCTAAAATGTTGAATGAGCGCGTTGGTCGATGCGTCGTGGCCGAGGGCGGGTTCATCGGCGGCCTGCAATTCCTTCAGCACGCGACCGGCCAGCACCTTGCCCAGTTCCACGCCCCATTGATCGAAGGAATGGATGTTCCAAAGGATGCCTTGCGTGAACACCTTGTGTTCGTACAGGGCCACCAGGGCGCCAAAGGTCGCGGGATTCAATTGCCGTGCCAAAAGGGTGTTGGTGGGGCGGTTGCCGGGGAAGGTCTTGTGCGGAATCAAGGCCTCGGGCACACCTTCGGCCCGGCATTCCTCGGCGGTTTTCCCCATCGCCAGGGCCTCGGTCTGGGCGATGAAATTGGCCATCAACTTGTCGTGATGATCGCCGATGGGGTTGTGCGTACGGCAGAACCCGATGAAATCGCAGGGCACCAGGCGGGTCCCCTGGTGAATCAACTGGTAGAAGGCATGCTGGCCGTTGGTGCCGGGCTCGCCCCAGACGATCGGCCCGGTGGTAATGCTCACGCGCTTGCCCTGGCGATCGACGGACTTGCCGTTGCTTTCCATGTCGAGCTGCTGCAAGTAGGCGGCGAAACGCGCCAGGTACTGGTCGTAGGGCAGCACGGCATGACTTTCGGCCCCATGCCCGTTGGCGTACAGAATCCCAAGCAGCGCCATGACGACCGGCAGGTTGCGCGCGAACGGCGCGGTGCGAAAATGACGGTCCATGGCGGCATACCCGCGCAACATGCGTTCGAAGTTCCTGGGGCCGATGCTCAGCATCAGGGGCAGCCCGATGGCGGAAGGCAGCGAATAGCGTCCGCCGACCCAGTCCCAGAACCCGAACATGTTGACGGGATCGATGCCGAACTCCGCCACGCGTTCGGCGTGCGTGGAAACCGCCACGAAATGGCGCGCCACCACTTCGGGGTCGCGGCCCAGGCGCGCCTGCAACCATTCTCGCGCCGAAAGGGCGTTGGTCAGGGTTTCCTGCGTACCGAAGGTCTTGGACGCCACGATGAACAAGGTCTGGTCGGCCCGGACCTGCCGCAGGGTCTCGGCCAGGTGGGTGGCATCCACGTTCGAAACAAAAAAGATTTTCAGGCTGCGCTTGCCGAATGGCTTGAGGGCCTCGCAGGCCATGGCGGGCCCCAGGTCCGATCCCCCGATGCCGATGTTGACGACATAGCGAAATTTCCGTCCGGTAACACTCCGGCGGGTGCCCCGGCGCACCGCGTCGCAAAACGTCGCCATGCGTTGCCGCACTTCATGCACTTGCCGGACCACATCGACCCCGTCGACGACCAGGGGCCGATCGGCCGGTCGCCGCAGGGCGGTATGCAACACGGCACGTCCCTCGGTGACATTGATCGGCGCGCCGGTAAACATCGCCTCGATCTCGTCGCGCAATCCCGCCGCTTCGGCCAGATGCACCAGCCGGCGCATCAGGCGCGGGGTAACCAGGTTCTTGGAATAGTCCAGGGTCCACCCGGCGGCACGGAGAGTGAAACGCGCGGCACGTCGTTCGTCGGTCGCGAACAATTCGCGCAGATGGGTTCCACGCAGCGCCTCGATTTCTTCGGCGACCTTGCGCCAGGCTTCCTCATGCATGCTTACGGCCCCTTGTTGCCTATTCCGTCGCGGGCAGTTGCGGCGCCAGGGTTTCGAACTCGGTAAACGTCAGCGTTTCGCCGGAGCAGATGCGCTCCTTGAGCATGCGCATCAGGGGCAGCTTGTCCGCCAGCCAGCGCCTGGCAACGGGAAGCTTCTTCTCCGGAACGGCGGCGGCATGGCCGCAGAACAAGGCGCCCACGACCACCGCAATGCCCATGTCCACCAGGTTGCGGGCATACAGCTCGCGGTAGGCATTGGCGTCCTCGCCGCGGCCCTTGACATAATCCGCCGCTTCACGCAGCAGGGTCAGTCCCTCGCGCACCTGGTCCACGAGCGGTTGGAGCGCGGCATCCCATGCGCGCTCGCCCAGCAGTCCTTCCGCCACCTCGGCGGCGACCCCGCTCATGACGCCGCCCACGGCCGCCACCACCTGCAATTGACTGGTGCCTTCATAGATGGTGGTAATGCGGCTGTCGCGCAGGTGGCGTTCCACCGGGTAGTCCTGCATGTATCCGCTGCCGCCCAACACCGCCATGGCGCTGTTGGAAACGCGCATCGACATTTCGGAAGAATAATACTTCGCCATCGGCGTCAGCATCTTGTTGAAGTTCTTGTACTTTCGTCCTTCGGTGCGCAGGGCCTTCACCGCCTCGGGGTCGTTCTCCAGCTTGGCCGCCATGCGCCGTTCGATGCCCTGTTCGATATCCACGCAGAAGGCGGCATGGTAGGTGAGCGCGCGCGCCGCCTGCAGATCGACGCCCATGTCGACCAGCAGGTCGCGCACCGCCGGAAAATTCTCGATGGCATTCCCGAATTGCTTGCGCGTGCGGGCATAGTCGCGCGCGGCGCGGCAGGCGGCCTCGCCGATGCCCAGGCTCTGGGCGGCAATACCGATGCGGGCGCCGTTCATCAGGCTCATCACATAGGTGATCAACCCCCGTTGACGCTGCCCGATCAGTTTGGCCGGCGCATGGTCGAAGAAGATTTCACAGGTGGGACTGCCGTGAATGCCGAGCTTCTGCTCCAGACGACGCACCTTGACGCGCGGTCCGCGCTCGACCAGCAGGCAGGAAAGACCGCGTCCATCGGCAATGTTGGGTTCGGTGCGCGCCAGCACCAGCAGCACTTCGCCGCAGCCGTTGGTGATGAAACGCTTGACGCCGTGTACGAACCATTCGCCGCGATCGTTCTGATAGGCGCGAGTTTTCACGGCCTGGAGATCGCTGCCGGCATCCGGCTCGGTCAGCACCATGGCCCCGGTGAATTCACCGCTGGCCATGCGGGGCAGGTATTCTTTCTTGATCTCCTCGTCAGCAAAGGCGTTGATGGTCTCGGCGATGCCCTGCAGCCCGTACAGGTTCATCAGGGAGGCGTCGGCGCGGCTGACAATGTCGTTGGACATCGTGTACACCAGGTGGGGACCGTTCAGCCCGCCGTAGCGGTAGGGCAGCGTAAAGCCCATCAGGTCGGCCTGCCCCATCAGGCGCAGGGCCTCGGCAATGCCGGGGGCCAGCGTGACGCTGCCGTCCTCGTTAAGTCGGTTGCCGATTTCGTCCGTATCCGCCGCCGTGGGTTCGACCCGCTCACCGGCGATCTCGCCCACCAGCGCCAGGATGCGCTTGTAATTGTCGACGGCGTCGGCCGCATCGGCGGGCGCGAAGTCAAACTCCTTCGCAAAACGGAAATCCTGTTCCGCAAACTTCGCCACCCGTGAGAGATTCATGTGGTTGAAGAGGAACTGGATATCCTCGTTGTCGTTGAAAAAATTGGCCATGGTTGTTTGCTCCCTGGTACGTGACGTGTTATGACTGGGCGGCCATGTGGGCGGCCTCTTCCAGCGAGGCGCCGCCACGGATGCATTTGATCATCAGCGGAATCACCTCGTTCAGGTCGCCGACGATCCCATAATGCGCAATGCCGAAGATCGGCGCGTCCCGATCGTTGTTGATGGCCAGGATCTTGGCCGAATCCTGCATGCCGGCGCGATGCTGCACCGCGCCCGAGACGCCGCAGGCGATGTAAAGCGCCGGACGCACGGTCGTTCCCGTCTGCCCCACCTGGTGATCGTGCTCGATGAACCCCAGGTCGACGGCGGCCCGGCTTCCGGCGGCGGCGCCGCCCAGCACGTTGGCCAGATCCCAGATGAGTCGGAAGTTTTCACGGCTGCCAACCCCGGCGCCGCCCGTGACGATAATGCGGGCGGCCTTGAGGTTGACCTTCTTTTCGCGCCGCTGGGTCTCGACAATCTCGACCGGCAGGGCCAGGTCGTCCAGTCGCGGCGCAATCTTCAACACCTCGCCGCTTCGGGTCGAGTCTTCCTGGGACATGCGCATCACGCCCTCGCGCACGGTGGCCATCTGCGGCCAACGGTGCGGGTTGACGATCGTCGCGATGATGTTGCCGCCGAACGCGGGCCGAATCTGAAGCAGCAGGTTCGGATGTTCCTGGCGGGCCACGGGATCCTTGTAGGTTCCGATCTGCAGATCGGTGCAGTCGGCGGTCAAGCCGCAACGCAGCGTCGAGGCCACCGTGGGCGCCAGGTCGCGGCCCATCGCGGTGGCGCCGAAAATACAGATTTGCGGGCGTTCCTTTTCGATCAGGTCGCACATCACCCGGGCGTATCCGGAGGTCTGATAGTGCCCCAGGCGGGGGTCCTCCACCAGGTACACGCGGTCAGCGCCATGACGGATCAGCTTGTCGGCCAGTTCGCCAACCGAATGCCCCGCCAGGACGCACCCCAGAGGCACGCCCAGCTTGTCGGCCAGTTCCCGGCCCTTGCTCAACAATTCCAGGGGCACGTCGGAGAGGCGTCGATCCTCCTGCTCCGCGAAAACCCAAACTTCGCCTTGACGATTGACTTCACTCATGTCGTTCTCCCGAGGCTGACTCAGCCAATGGTGTGGTCTTCAATCAGTTCGCCGATCAATTTGTCGATACCATCCTCGGTAGGCGGAAATTCATGGTATTCGCCGCCGGTCAGCACGATCGATTGAATGCGGTGTA
>CAZIUM010000180.1:0-6065 GCA_964542285.1 uncultured Lentisphaerales bacterium | reverse complement strand
CACAAGGCCCGGACGTCGGAAGACCCGTTTGTGGTCAAATTGATTCGAATCGACGGGGCCAAACCCGAAATTCACGATCCCGACCATGCCGCGGCGGTGCTGGAAGACCTGCGCGGACGCGCCCTGCGGGTGGAGGATGTGCGCAAGCGCACGGTGTCGAGACGCCCCTTGGCGCCATTCATCACCAGCACATTGCAACAGGCGGCCTCCAGCGTCCTGAGTTTTTCGCCGCACCGCACTATGAGCATTGCGCAGAAACTTTACGAGGGAATCGATCTGGGAGGCGGCAATTCCGTGGGGCTGATCACCTACATGCGCACGGACGCGCCGACGGTTTCGCGGGATGCCGCCGACGATGCGCGAAACTTTGTTCGCGACACCTATGGCAACGAATACTTGCCGGACAAGCCGGTGGTGTATCGCGGCCGCGCCGATGCGCAGGCGGCCCACGAGGCGATTCGTCCTACGGAGGTCTCCCGCACCCCCGAGAGCGTGGCCGGACACCTGAGCGTCACCGAGATGAAACTGTATGATCTGATCTGGCGACGTTTTGTCGCCAGTCAGATGTCGCCGGCGAAAATCCAGCAACGCACCGTGGTGGTGGCCTCCTGTCCTCCCCCGGCTCAGCAACATGCTTATGCTTTCAGTGCGACGGCCTCGGAGGTGGTGTTTCAAGGGTTCCTCAAAGTGATGAACCTCGACATCGATCGCTTGCGCAAGACGTCCAAGGGGAAGGAACCGGATGAGGAAGCGCGTGACGATGCCGCGGACGATTCGGTGGCCAAGTTGCCCGAAGTGGACGTGGGCGAAACGCTGGATCTGGTCAAATGGCTGGAGGACCGCAAGGAAACGAAACCGCCTCCGCGTTTTTCCGAGGCCGCGCTCGTGCGCGCGCTGGAATCCAACGGGGTGGGGCGTCCATCCACCTATGCCGCGATTCTCGAAACGCTGCTGCAGCGCGACTATTGCACCCGCGAAAAGCGCAATCTCGTTCCGACCGCGCTGGGGTTTCAGGTCAATGACCTGCTGGTGGACAAGCTTGGCAACCTGTTCGATGTGGGGTTCACCGCAAAAATGGAAAAATCGCTCGACGAGGTCGAGGAAGGCAACGTGGCCTGGCGCAACCTGATGAGCGACTTTTATGGGAGGTTTGCCGCCTGGATGGAAAATGCCCGCGAGCCGGCGGCCGACAAGGAAAAAGTGCGCGCCGTGCTGGACGAGCTGTCCAAGGTCAAGGAGTGGGCTCCGCCACTGAAGCGCGGACGGCGAACGTTTGACGATTCGCATTTCATGGCTTCGGTCGCCAAGCAGTTGGATGAAAGCGGTCGTCCGGTGACCGACCGCCAACTGGATACGCTGGTCAAGATGGCGCTGCGTTACCACGAACAGATTGCGGGGGTCAAGGAACGCATCCGCGCCATGGGGTTCGCCGAGCTGGTCGATTCCGAGGAGATGCAACCGCCGCGACCCGAAACGGGCGCCAAGTTCGACGTGCTGCGCGGGATCGAACTGTCGGAAGAACAACGCGCCTTCATCGATTCGCTGGAGCAGCAGACGCTCAGCGGGAGGCGCTTGAGCGAGGCCCAGACCAGGGCATTGGACCGGGTGGTGGTCGCCAATGCCCGGCAGATTCCGGATTTTGTCGAGGTTGCCGCCCGTTTGGGGATCGATGCGGCGCCGGAAGCGCTGGCGCCCGATCGTGAAAGCCCGCTTTTGCTGGAAGCTCTGGGGCAGGTTACCCAGTGGCGGGAACCGGTCAAGCGGGGTAAACGCGTGTTTAATGACGCCGAATTTCGTGCCAGTGTTCAGGAACAGTTTAACCGTAAGGGAGCCTTGTCGCCGCGGCAGCGCGATGCCATGAAAAAGTTGGTTTTGCGTTACCGGGACCAGATCGGCAATTTCGCGGAGCTGGCCGAACGTCTCAACATCAAGATGCCCGTCGCAAAGAAGGATGATTGAGGGTGCGCTTCACAATTGTCGAAGCCACCTGGAATTCAGTTTGTCCGCTCAGGGCTCGTGCAATTCCGGGGCCCTGGGCAGAATGCGTATTCCGGGCAGGCGTTCCGAGGCCCGCACCCAGCCGGTAGTCCAGTCCGTGCCGGGGTCGAACGCCTTCGGGTCGGGGCGCAGGTCGTCGGGCGTGTCCGCCACGCCGTCCGGGCCGCGGGTGAACAGGCGCGGCAACCCGTTGGATAAGGGTTCGTACTGGTATGGGGTTTCCCATGGGTCTCGCAGCAGCACGTTGATGTAGGGGCCATTCCATCCGGGCGCCCCGGGATTGTTCAACAAGGCCGTCAGCCCCGGGGGTTGCGGCGGGAAATCGCCGACATGAAAACGATAGCGTCCCAAAGCCGTCGCCAGCGTGTTGAGCTGGCGCAGGGCCACGCGATGGGGCAGTTCGGGACGCCGCGCCGCACGAATTTCGGGCGAGTCGGTGGATTTCACCACCAGGATGCCGACGACGGCCAGAACCAGCAGCACGAAGAACATCACGCGCGGCGAATACAGCAGGCTGGCATCCGGGGTCTTGTTCGCCATTTCGACGCGTATTCTGCCGTCGCGCTCCATTTGTTCGCGCCGACGTCGCCGTGCCGCGCGTTGGGCGGGCGTGCCGGGGGCTGGCAACCGCATGAAGCGCCCGCAATGCGGACAGCGTCCCGTGGCCGGAGGCTCGAACAGGTTCCCGTGACAGTATGGACAGCGGTATCGCACTCAGGGATCGAGATTTTCCAACGCCAGCGTTTCCGGATCGATACGCCGGTAGTAACAGTTGCGGGGCGCGCCTTGCCGATTGCGCGTATGGCAGATGCCGCCGCGGGCCGGACGCACGAGATACAACAACGAGTTCTGTTCGCAATTGACGCGCGCTTCGAGAAGGTCGAACGTTTCGCCCGACTGTTTGCCCTTCTCCCATCGTTCGTTGCGTGAGGTGCTCCAAAGCACCAGCTTGCGGGTCGCAAGGGACTGCCGCATGGCGCTGTCGTTGGTATAGGCCACCAAGATCACCTCGCGGGTGTCGGCGTTTTGTACGGCCACGGGAATGACATCCGGGCAATTTTGCGCCACCTTGGCGAGTTTGCCGAAGTCCAGCGTCAGTTGAGTGCCTTCTTCAAGTGGGTTCATGGGGTGATGTTCTCCTTTTTTGAACATGCAAGGGGTAACGTAAACGCAGTTGACGATCCAGTAAAACTTCCACCCAGTAATCGCCGGGTGCGGGAATCTTAAGGTTGACGAAGAACTCGATCGTGGTCGACACCTTGTTTTCGTCGGGCAAAACCATTTTCACGGGCCGACCTTCGACGAAGACATTGCCGTCCGAAGTCACCAGCCGGGTGCGTTGCTCGAATTCCCCTTCGCCGCAGCACCATCGGTTGGCGATGCAGAGACGCGGAAAGGTGGCCGGAAAGGAAGGCAGGGCCAACCCGTCGAAAATACCGATCAAAATGAATTTTCCGTTGCGTTCCTGGCGCACATCGTCGCACAACAGGCTGGCCTGCAGATCGGGAACCATGTTTTTGTCGTTGCTCATGTCGTTTTCGTTGAGGGGGGGGCGGGGCTTTGCGGACTTTCGCGCATGGCTTTCACGGGCAGGTTCCAGGCGCGCAATTGCCCGGCAATGAAGTCCACGCAACGATTTTGAATTTCGCGTTGCGAGCCATCCGGCGGCAGCAGCGGACCGGCGGCAAACTTGATGGCACGGGAGGGATCGACCGGGCCGAATTCCCGCATCCAGCGTCCCGTCAGGGCAAAATCGGTTTTTACCGCGATCGGCAGCAGGGGGACACCCGCTCGGCGCGCCAGCTTGACGCCCAGGGAGTTGAAACGGGCGGGGTCGAAGGCGCGCGTGCGCGTTCCCTGCGGAAACAACAGCACCGTATGTCCGGCCGCCAGGTGCTCGGCGCCCTGCTTAAGCACGTCGGCCAGGTCCTGGCGCGGGTTGCTCCGGGTCACCAGGATGGGCTTCGTTGCCCGCAATACACGCCCGAAGCCGGGGTAGCGTGCCAGGCTGCGTCGCGCCACAATCGATAACGGACCGAACGCCATGAGCCCGCAGGGTAGCAGAATGGTTTCGATCAGACTCATGTGATTGGCCACGAACACCAGGGGGCCCTGGTGATTCTTGAGCGCCTCGAAACCGGAGAACGTAACCGGCGTGCCCAGTTTTTCGGCTTTCCGAAGCAGCAGGTAAGACAGATGCCCCAGGGTGCGGTTGTCGAACCGGCCGCGACACAACGCCACCAATCCTCGAAACACCACCGCGCCCAAGCCGCCCGCATAAAAATTCAAAGCCGCCAACGAGCCGGCCTTGACCGGTGGCTGACGCAGTGCTTGTGCCGGCGAATGGTAGTACCCGCCGTGTTCGATTTGTCGGTAAAACGTTTCAAGTTCCATGGCTTGGATGCAATGCTATCATGACAGAACGTATTTGCCAGCAAATTTTATGCGACCGAACGATGCAATGTCTCCGGGTCTGTGATTCGCCTTTGGGCATTACGAAGGAATCCAGAAGTTCTGTCGCGGGATGGGATTGAACCACGGATGAGCACGGATGCTGTCCGCTTTTCCCAGAAGATCCTTTCGCCTTGCAGGCCTTTTCCGTTGGTTCCGATGCCGCCGAACGAATTATTTTGATTGTCAAAAATCGGCGGGGGATGTTCAATGTTGCTCCGCAAGCGCGGGAGCGCCTTGGACAAATCGCGAACTTTCAAAACAGACCATCCCCATGCCTTTTACCTTTACCCCTTTGGCCATTCCGGAAGTGATCCTGGTGGAAACTCGCATCTTCGAGGATTCGCGCGGTTTTTTCGCCGAGATTTATCAAGACGAGTCTTTTCGGGAGGCCGGCATTGCGGAGCGATTCGTACAGGACAACTATTCGTTTTCCCGTCGGGGAGTTCTGCGTGGCATGCACTTTCAACGCACACCGTATGCCCAGGGAAAACTCGTCCGGGTGCTCAAGGGCGGGGTCTGGGACGTGGCGGTCGATCTGCGGCGCGATGCTCCCACGTTCGGGCAATGGGTGGGGCAGGAACTTTCAGAGGAGAACCGGTATGCCATGTGGGTGCCGCCGGGGTTCGCTCATGGTTTTGTTGTGTTGAGCGACGAAGCGCATTTCCTCTACAAGTGCACCGCACCGTACCGCCCCGTCTCCGAAGGTGGTTTCCGCTGGGACGATCCGGACGTGGGAATCGAATGGCCGACGGACGACATCGTGCTTTCCGAGCGTGATGCCGCCTTGCCGGCCTTTGCTAAAATTCTACCCTGATCGAGACTACCGCTGATTTTCCAGCGGGCGGTACCAGATGTTGCGGAAGCGCACCAGGTCGCCATGATCCTGCAGTTCCAGGGGCGCCTGGGACGGGTGCGGCTCGTAGAAACCAACCTCGCGATGCAGCGTCTTTCCGATCAATTCACGGCGGTGGTGCAGCAGAACACCGTTCAGCAGCACGGTCAGACAGGCCGGCTGGACCAACTTGTCCCCCTCGAAAACGGGGGCTTCCCAGACGATATCGTAGAATGACCATTCGCCCGGCTTGCGGCAGGCGTTGACCAGCGGAGGAAACTGCCCATAGATCGCGCCGGTGGTGCCGTCCGCGTAGGTTGGGTTTTCGAAGCAGTCCAGGACCTGAATCTCGTAGAGCCCCATCAGAAAAACACCGCTGTTTCCGCGTCCCTGGCTTTCGCCCTTGACCTCGGCGGG
This sequence comes from uncultured Lentisphaerales bacterium, assembly GCA_964542285.1. Classification (GTDB taxonomy): domain Bacteria; phylum Verrucomicrobiota; class Kiritimatiellia; order RFP12; family JAAYLN01; genus CAZIUM01. The sequence continues at coordinate 364 of CAZIUM010000180.1, read as the reverse complement.
CGATGCAAATTCGACATGCAACTGGCAACTGCCGAAGGCCGCCTTCGATCGAATGTTGCCGCTGCGCGGAACGACTTCCATGAAGCCCTTTTCGAGCTTCCAGGGCGCGGGACCGTCATTCTTGCAACTGACCCAACCGTCCAGCGAGGTGCCGTCGAACAGAACGACGGCGTCGGCGGGCGGTTGGCCCACCTCGGTCTGGGTGCTGAAGTGGCCCGGGGCGACGACGCGGGGCTCCGGTCGTTCGGGATCGTGCACATGATAGGGAGTGCCGGGGATCATGGGGGTGTCGGTATAACCTGTTTGTGCCATGTTGCTTTCCTTGTTTCGTCTGTTTCGTCTGTTTCGTCTGTTTCGGCGGGTG
>CAZIUM010000179.1:0-6125 GCA_964542285.1 uncultured Lentisphaerales bacterium | reverse complement strand
CGATACGGCCAACATCCAGGAGCGCTTCTCCGAGCGGATCGAGGTCGCGATTCCCGGCCCGGTCTACCCGGTGTACGTGGACACCAACGTGATGGCCGGACGCACCGGCGCCTGGCGGGACGGACGCTACGAGGGCCTGACGTACCTGGAAGGAACCCCCGAGAACGGGTTTGTTCCTTCACCGCCCGATAAGGCGGTCGACCTGGTGTACCTTTGCTTTCCCAACAACCCGACCGGAGCCACCGCCACGCGCGAACAACTCGCGGCCTGGGTCGACTATGCGCGACGGAACCGGGCACTGATTCTGTTCGATGCCGCCTACGAAGCCTTCATCCGCGATCCGGACCTGCCCCATTCGATCTACGAAATTCCCGGTGCGCGTGAAGTCGCCATCGAATTCCGCAGTTTTTCCAAAACCGCGGGATTCACCGGCCTGCGCTGCGCCTACACGGTAGTTCCCCGGGATTGTCACGCCTGCCGGTCCGACGGATCGGAAGTTGCCTTGCACGCTCTCTGGAACCGACGCCACACCACCAAGTTCAACGGGGTCTCCTACCCGGTCCAACGGGCGGCCGCCGCCGTGTTCTCGCCCGAAGGGCAGGAGCAGATTCGCCGGCTCAACGACGGCTATCTCGGCAATGCCGGCATCATCCGCCAAACCCTCGAACAAAAGGGATACCAGATTACCGGCGGCGTCAACAGCCCCTACATCTGGATTCGCACCGATGGCGATTCCTGGTCGTTTTTCGATCGCCTGCTGCAAAAAGCGCAGGTAGTCACCACTCCCGGTGTAGGCTTCGGGCGTTGCGGCGAAGGCTTTATCCGCATCAGCGCCTTCAACCGCCGTGACAAGGTGGAGGAAGCCATGCAACGCCTGGGGCAAGCCCTGTAGCGCCAGAATTGTCGTATCAAAAACGCCCCTATCCCATGCCAACCGACGATCTCAACACTCTTAACAAGAACTATGGCGCCACCGGACGCATTGCCTTTCGCAAGGGCCCCGGCGGATATCCCCTGATGTCCCTGGCGGAAAACCGAGGCGCCTGCGAAGTGGCATTATACGGAGGACAGGTCTTATCCTATCGTCCGCTGGGACATGCCCCGGTTCTGTGGATGGCAAAAAACGCCCTGCTCACCCCCCGAGGCCGTGCGATCCGCGGCGGCATTCCCGTTTGCTGGCCCTGGTTCGGCCCACATCCGGACAAAGCCGATCTTCCCCTGCATGGATTTGCGCGGCTGCGTCGCTGGCGACTGGTCCGTACGGAATACGATTCCCAGCGCACCTCCGCCTGCCTGCGACTGCATGACGACGAAACCACCCACGCAATGTGGCCTTATGCCTTCCGTCTGGAACTGAAGATCGTCGTCGAAAACGGCTTGCACCTGGAATTGACCACCACCAATCGTGACAAGAGCCCCATGACCCTCACTCAGGCCCTGCACAGCTATTTCCTGACCCGGGATATCCGGAAAATTGAGATTCGCGGACTGGAGGGCGTTAAATACATCGACACCACGGCGGCCGCCAACCACGGCAAGCAGCAAGGAGCGATCCGAGTCAAGGACGAAGTGGACCGCATCTATCAGAGAACCAAGGGGGAATGTACCCTGGTGGACAACGGCATCGGACGCAATGTGACGATCAAAAAACGCGGCAGCCAATCGACGGTGGTTTGGAATCCCTGGATCGAAAAATCGAAACGCCTGCCCGATCTGGGCAACGAAGATTTCAACCATTTTGTTTGCATCGAAACCACCAACGCAGACGATGACGCCGTCGTCATCGAGCCGGGCGCCCAACACATGCTTGGAGTGTCACTGCACACGGAGTTGCACAAGGCTTAGCCGAACCCGGCACGCGCCAGCAGGTCGAAACTGACCTTGGGGGACGCTTCGGCCACCGGTCCGTCTTCCTTGCCCAGCAACCGGGCCACGTACTTGCCCAGCAAATCGCTTTCCAAGTTCACCAAGTCGCCGAGACGCCGGTCGCCCAGGCTGGTCTTCCGCCAGGTGTGCGGGATCACCGCCACGCCGACAATCCCATCGTCCAGTTCCGTGACCGTCAAGCTGACCCCGTCAATGGCGATGGAGCCCTTAAAAATCGTCAGGCGCGACAAGCGGGAACTGCAAGCGATCCGCAAGGCAAAATCGCGACCCCGCGACTCGATGGCCTTCACGCTCCCGGTTTCATCGACATGACCGCTGACCATGTGGCCCCCCACCCGGTCGCCCAGTCGCAGGGCCCGTTCCAGGTTCACGCGGTGGTCACGGGAGAGTGAACTCAACGCCGTTCGCGCAAAGGTTTCATCCAGAAGGTCGGCGATGAATTCTTCGTTCCGCGCCTCCACGACTGTCAGACAGGCACCCTGGACGGCCACACTTTCTCCGATTTCCAGGGGATTCTCCCAGGGCGAATGCGCAATACGCAGTTGCCACCCCCCCGCGACGCGCGCCAGGGTCTTAACTCGCCCCGTTTGTTGAACAATGCCTGTAAACATAGCGCGAAATATGACGTTGCTTGACTCGAATTGGAACTTGAATGGTGGGCGCAACAGGATTCGAACCTGTGACTTCTACCGTGTGAAAGTAGCGCTCTAACCAACTGAGCTATGCGCCCCGCCGATGACAGGCAAGTGGCGGGAGTTATACCAGCCAACCGCTTAAATCGTCAAGCGAAAACATCAGACCGTGCGAATCCACCCGGAAGCGTTACATTTGTTGTTTCAGTTCCGTCAAATACTGCAGCCGGACTTCGCGCGGCAGGCATTGGTGTCGCACGCAAACCGCGGCGGCCGCCGCGGCCACTTCGCCCATCATGCCACAGGTTCGCATGACGCGTACCGCGCCGAGCGCCCAATAGGTGGTGCTGATATTGCGTCCAGCCATGAAAAGGTTGTCGGTGTTGCGGCTGTAAAGACAACGATACGGAATTCCTGTCCAGAGGGCGTCGTGCCGGGGACGGTCTTCCAGCGCCGTGCCGGGCTGGTGCGTGCCCACCGCCAGGAAGGGATCGTCGGGAAACTGTTCAAGTATCGCCGGTTGCGGAAAATGGCGGTCGAGATGCCAGGAAACCGGCACCAGCCCGTCCTCGAATGCGACACGCTTGAGCATGTCCTCGCTGGTGAGGACGTAGTCGCCCAGCAGGCGCCTCGACTCGCGCGGGCCGCCGATGGCGACCACCACGTCCAGCTCGGCACGGGCATAGGCATGAGTGGGATGCTTGTTCTTGAGGGCGTTCCAGGCGCCGAACACGGCCCTCAAATTCCAGTCGCGGATGGCTTCGAGGTCGCGGATCGGGTGACGGTAGAACCCGCTTTCCCAGCTCCATTGTGCGTGAAGTATCCGTGCGGGAAGGTCCTCGGGCGAGAGGTCCAGCGCCCAGGGCACGCCGGGAAAGGAGCAGGGGTGGTCGGTCGTGCGCCAGAACCATTGGTTGCTCATTCCCATCACCGGCTGCTCGCGCGACACGGCATAGTCGGCGCCAGGGTCACAGGCGCCCATCATAAAGTCGGCACCCGCGAGCGCGCCCAGGGTTGCATGTCCGGTGCAGTCGGCAAACAGACCGGCGCGCAGGCGCCGGACCTCCGGTCGACGGGTGGACGTCGCAAGGACCGCGCGGATGCGCCGACCGTCCATCTCCACGGCGGTCAAAACACGATTCAGAAGCAGGGTCAGGTTTGGCTCGCTCCGCAGCACCTGCTCCAGCCGTGCGTCGTCCTCTGGAACGGGCGCGCTGCGTTCGGATGGGGATCGGATTGCAGCTCGGCCATGACACTCCCGAGGGCCGGCCAGGCGGGCGACTCCGGCAGCAACCCCCGCAACGGCACCCGGACTTCGCTCGATCCATTCCCCCCCAGCACGGGACGGTCCTGAACCAGGGCGACCTTCAGGCCGCGGCGCGCCGCGGACAGGGCGGCGGCCATACCGGCATACCCCCCTCCGGCAACCACCAGATCGAAAGCCGTTGCCGCGTCCCGGACCGGCGGCACGCCGCCGGGGCGCGCGTCGGGTGCCGGCGGCACCGGCGCCGGATCTCGACGGAACAGGATGGCATCGCAACGCCCGTTGAACCCGGTGAGATCGTGTAATGCAAGGGTGATTTCGGGACGATCAAGATGGAGCATGCCGCCGTCCCGCCAGTGCCAATCCGCGCCTTCGGTTCCGAAAACCGTTTGGAGGGGACGTCCATTAACGTGGACTTCGAAGCGGCCCGGCGTGCCGGGGGCCTGCCAGCGCGCAACCCAGTCGAGCGTACGCACCCATACCCGCCAGGGGCCCGCGCTTGGAAGCCGGATTGTTGTCACGGCATCGGCAACCGGGTTGCCGAGACCATGAGCCATGAGGTAGGGCGACCCCATGGTCGACACGAATTCGGTGTCCAGGGTCCATCCGCCGAGGTCGTCAAAATGCTCCGCCTCGATCAGGATGTCCGTATCTTTGTTCATCATTCGTTCTCCAATCGAAGTCGGTTCCAAGCCATTTTTCGAATCAGGACCGTTCAACGGGGCTTCCGGGATGTCCGACCTTGCCCGAACCCGTCTGGGTTGAATCCTCGCCACCGGCTCCCGCCTGGAGACCGAGTTTTGTTTGTACGGGCGCGATGTCCAACTGCCTTGGTTGGACGTTCTGCCGGATCGATTCCGCCGCCGCGAACCCGGCCGCCGCCCCCGTGCCCATGCAGATGCCCTGCATGCGGTACGACGCATGCGCATGGTGATCCCCGCTGATGCAACGCCCGGCCAGCAACAACCCGTCCGTCTCCACCGGAACCAGGCAGCGATACGGGATGTCGTAGGGCTCGGGACGGGGGTCCCGCCCGGCCGGATGCTCGTACGAAACGCCCTCGGCCTGACCCGGCCCCGCGGGATTGTGCACATCAAGCGTGGCCCAGCAACCGGTCACGATGGCATCCGGCCAGCGACGACCCCGCAAACAGTCCTCGCGCGTCAATCGAACCAGGCCGTGGAAACGGCGCGTTTCCCGTACCCCCACCCTTCCAGCCACCGCCGCAACATAGGCGTTTTCAAACCCGGGCGCATGGCGGCGCAGAAATTCCATGACGGGGAGAATTTGACGACGGCCCTCGATCTCGGCTCGCGTCAGGTCAAACAGGTTGGTGGCGTCGATGAAATTCGTTTGCGTGGCGTTGACGTACCGGTCCGACTCCCGATCCGCCTCATACGTTCGCACCATGCCGATATTCCAGGGCAGTTCACCCCGTTCGCGGGCCGCCATGGCGACATGATTCCACGAGCCTTCTGGAAAACGGTAACGGGAGCGCCCGCCGTTGGCCTCCATGGAACGAGCGTGGTCCACCCCGCTGACGCGGAACATGATGGTCGTCGGCTGCATCAGCCCGTCACGTTCCCGCCCCATCTCGAAAGGGGCTCCCGCCAGGCAGGCCACCGTTCCATCGCCGGTGGCGTCGACCACCCGATCGGCCGCAATTTCCAGCGGACCGGAAGGACTTGCGACCCGAACGCCCCGCACGGTGACGCGTCCGGCAACAGGTTCGACGATCGCATCGAAAACCGCGGCATGCAATATCAATTCGGCCCCGCTGCCGATAACACAGTCGGCGTAGAGCAGATCGAGAAACTCACCGTCGTTTTCGTGCCCCCGAACCCCGGCAAGGAGCGATGGCAAGACGGGGGGATTGGACGGCACCTTGAATTGGTTGACCATGCCATTGGTCCCCATGCCGCCCAGGCGACCGGTTTGTTCGATCAAGAGGGTGCGACGGCCTGCCGTGGCCGCGACCAACGCGGCGGCAATCCCGGCCGGGCCGCCGCCGCAAACCGCAACCTCGTATTCCAGCCGGGGTCTTGCCTTTTTAGATTGATCCTCATTCATCGACATCCTCTTCCCATTCCCGCAACGCGGCTTGGAGTTTATTGACGAGTTCGGGATATTGCCCGGCCAAATCAACGGGTTCCCCGAGGTCGTCCGACACGAAGATGACAAAATTCGGGGATTTCATGGGCGCCACAAAGTCGCTTCGATCGAACGCCAGGAGGGGGTTTCCCGCAGCGCGTGGTTGTAGTAGTAGACCAATACCAGGGTTCCGTCGGGGCGCTGGATCATGCGCGGATAGCCTACATCGAAATTCGCGCCGTCATTGCCTC
>CAZIUM010000178.1:4888-6194 GCA_964542285.1 uncultured Lentisphaerales bacterium | reverse complement strand
AGGCCGCGCGGGGATCGAACCCGCGACCCCGTGATTAAAAGTCACGTGCTCTACCAACTGAGCTAGCGGCCCGGAATAACAACCTGTTGACCTGTGCGATCACCCTTGCCTCGACAGCAGGAAGCCTTGGTCGCTATGGTTGCGTAAAAAAAATAGAATACGAAACTAACCAAGTGAAGTTCAAGTGAAAAATGTTTGCGCCCACGCTCTAAGGGCCTAATCCGAAGATCAAGTTCTCCATGACGCCTTGGGTTTTCACGCCGCCGGCGTTCGAAACGCCGTTCAAGAACGCAAGGGAACTTGGTGGAAACCGGAATTGATCGCTAGCCGTGGATCGCCTGAAACATCATGTTCACTCCCGTGACGAACAAAAGCACATAGATGATGCGGGTGAACAGAACCCCGCTCAGCCGTCGGTTCAGCCAGGCGCCCAACGCCACGCTCAAAGGACAGAGCGGGAGCAACCAAAGCCCCCAACGTACCGTGTCCAATGTGAGGTAACTGCGTTCCGCCAGCAGACTGGCCACCAGAAAGAAGGGAATTTTAATGCAGTTGACCAGCAGAAAATATCGGGCCGAGGTTCCGACAAAATGCTGTCGGTCAAGGCGTCGGAGCAGGAAAAACATATTGGCAACAGGACCGGCCGCATGCGCAATCATCGTCGTAACTCCCGCCAGTATTCCCATTCCCCACCCGGTTGGCCTGCCGACCGGCGTATGCCGCGTCGCCTGGAGATTCAAACGGCTTCGTACGATTTGCAGCAGGCAGAACCCGAGCGAGATAACCCCGACCATCAGACGAATCCAGCGGTCGGCATCAACATCCTTGCGCCCCAGCAACAGCAGCAATCCGAACCCTCCGAAGAGACCCAGGCAGGCTCCGGTTACAAACCACCGAAAACTTGGGCGGTCCCATTGTTTTGGAAACTGGCGCAGGGTGAAGAAGTCGCAGACGATTAGAATCGGCAGCATCATCGAGACGGCGACCGGACCGGGAAGGACCAGTAGCAGCAGCGGGGTCGAGATTACTCCCAGTCCACCGCCGAACCCACCCTTGCTGAATCCCGTCAGGAAGACGGCCGTCATCGCCACAAGAACATAATACACCGGGGCCGTTCGCAGGCCGTCAGGCAGAAACCAGTCGGTCATGAACTGCCACACTAGCGTTTCCTCCCAGTCTTGCGCGTGGAAGTCCACACGATTCGATTCTTTATGTGTTGCATGCGATTACACCTTGCCTGAACGGTTATAGAGTGTACCCGAGAAGGTTTGGTTGCGTCCACGAATTCTGTGCGATGTCGCTGAAA
>CAZIUM010000178.1:0-4788 GCA_964542285.1 uncultured Lentisphaerales bacterium | reverse complement strand
AGTGTACCCGAGAAGGTTTGGTTGCGTCCACGAATTCTGTGCGATGTCGCTGAAATCGCCTGCCGCCGTCCGTATACAGGTGGATTTCCATCCAGCGCAGGGAGTGGCGGCAGAGCGAGATGTGCATCTATTTGCTATCCATGATGGGGATGAATATTGTATTTTATGCCGAAAGCGGTTGGCTGGTTCAGGCAAATTCAATGCCAGTGATAAACCGCTGAGGGTCCCAAGAATGGCTTTAAAATGGAATCACGCGCTGCGTGGGCGCTCGTTGCTGTCGTTATTGGACGTCACCGATGCGGAAATGCTGGAAATCATCGATCTGGCCGTGGAGCTCAAACGGCGTCGCGCGGCGGGTGTACGTGGCGATTTGCTCCACCGTCGCCAGATCGCGTTGATTTTCGAGAAAAGTTCCACCCGTACCCGTTGTGCCGCCTCGGTGGCGGTGCGCGAGGAAGGCGGCAGCGCGGAATATCTGGCGCGTGGAGATATTCATCTGGGCGTCAAGGAATCGGTTGCGGACACGGCGCGGGTGTTGGGACGCATGTTCGACGGCATTCTCTTTCGCGGTTTTTCGCAACAAATGGCCGAGGAACTGGCGCGTCACTCCGGGGTGCCGGTTTGGAACGGCCTGACCGACGCTTTTCATCCCACCCAGGTGCTGGCCGATTTGATGACGGTGCGTGAGAGGTTTGGGCAACTCCAGGGCATTACGCTGGCCTATGTCGGGGACGGACGCAACAACATGGCCAACACCCTGATGGTGGGTTGTGCCAAAAGTGGCATGAACTTCGTGAACTGCACACCGGCGGAACTGATGCCCGATGCCGACCTGGTGAAAAGCATTCGGCCCCTGGCGGAAGCCAATGGGGGGCAAATCCGTGTTGAAAACGACCCGCGCAAGGGGGTGCGTGGCGCTCAGGTTCTCTACACGGACGTCTGGGTTTCGATGGGCGAGGAAGCACAGCAATCCATGCGCATGAACACCCTGCGCCCCTACCAGGTAAATCGAAAACTGATTCGCGCCACCGGCTTGTCCGACCGCGAGTTGCTGTTCCTGCACTGCCTGCCGGCTTTTCATGACAATCAAACCGCGATTACCCGGGAAACGGGGGCCTTGGAGGTCAGCGACGAGGTCTTTGAAGCCCCTTTTTCGCGGGTATTCGACCAGGCTGAAAACCGCATGCATACGATCAAGGCGTTGTATGTCTCGGCGCTGGCGGATCCGCCAGCATGAGGAATATTGATATTAAAACGGGAAGGCATTCATGATGCGCAATAAATTGATCGATATTGCATGGGAAAAGTTCGTGTCCCTTCCACTGGAGGAAAAGGTGCCCTTCCTCTGCCAGGACGACGGCACCCCGTTCCACACTCTCTTTGCACAGCAGTTTACGGTCCCGTTGCTGGATCGTCTCTGTGTTTTGTCCAACAGCATCCGCGCCATTGCCAAAACCAGGGCCGGAATGGATTTCCTGCACGAACTGGTCTGCCACAAACGGGCCATGCTGTATTTCTCCCAGCCCAGTTCCCGCACGTTTTTGTCGTTTCTCTCGGCCTGCCAGATTCTCGGCATGCGCCTGGGAGAAGTGCGCGACAACGCAACCTCCTCGGAATACAAGGGGGAATCGCGCGAAGATTCAGTCCGCACCTTCAGTTCGTATTTTGACATGATCATTCTACGATCTCCCGAAAAGGGGCTCGCGGAGCACATGGCCTGGGTCCTGTCCAATTCCGAGCGTCCCATTCCTGTGATCAATGCGGGATCCGGCAAGGATCAGCATCCCACCCAGGCATTGCTCGACATCTACACCTTGCAGCGCAGTTTCGAGCGTTTTGGCGGACTGCGCGACCGCGTGGTCGTGATGGTGGGCGACCTGGCGCGCGGGCGCACGGTTCGTTCCCTTTCGATGCTTCTGGCGGGCTATGAAAACATCAAGCAGGTCTTCGTGGCTCCCCCGGTGTTGCAGATCGGCGAGGATATCCAGGGGATGCTCCGTCGCGCCGGGGTGGATTTCGAACTGTCGGACAACCTGGCCGAATGCATTTCGGGAGCCGACGCGGTGTACATGACTCGTGTGCAGGACGAATGGGACAAAATCCACGGCGAAAGTGCACACATCGACACGTCGCGTTTTAAATTCGGATTGAACGAACTGGAACAGTTACGTCCCCATGCGGTCCTGATGCATCCCCTGCCGCGACGTGACGAGATCGACCCGGCGGTGGATCGCGATCCGCGGGCTGTGTATTGGCGCCAGATGCGCAACGGAATGTGGATTCGAGCGGCGCTGATTGCCGTGACCTTCGGATGTGAGCGACGCATTCTTGATTACCATCGCGCGAACATGTAAAGTGTCGTTTCGCTTGAATATCGTGTCCTGTTTTGATGTTGTCATGTTGCGAAGCCTTTTCATTCTCGTGCCTTTGATGCTGGCGGCGGGCTGCGCCCATCCGCTGGCGCCCCGTGGCAGTGTCGATGCTTGGCGCCTGGGGCCCTTTCTCGAAGGGGTCGAGGATTCCGGAGGCAACCGCATGCTGGCGGTCAGGCCCTTTTATAGCCGCGAGACCGACGTGGACGATGCGTTTTACAGCGTAACCGACATTCTGTGGCCGCTCGGAAACATTCAACGGCGGGGTCAACACACCTTGTGGCGTTTCTTCCCCTTTTACGGCGGACGTGACGAGCAGGTGGAGCCTTCTGCCTCGTATCGTTTTCGTCTGCTCCCGATCTATTTCGAAGGTCGCACGCGGGATGGCGAGGAATACCGCGCCTTGTTTCCCCTGGGCGGTTCCATCGATGGACTTCCTATGATGGGACGCGTCCGTTTTGTTTTGTTTCCCCTGTATGGCCGGTCCGATCGCAACGAAGTGAAAACCCGCACCGTTCTCTGGCCCCTGTACCTGCGCCGCCAGGGACCGAAGGTCGACCAGTTGCGCCTGTTTCCTTTTTATGGACGGCGTGTGGACAGTCGCAGGCAGACGGAGACCCGCCGTTTTGTGCTCTGGCCGTTCTGGACGCAATATGACGTTGAAGGAGCCGATATCGATGATGGCCATGCCTGGCTGCTGTTTCCCTTTTACGGACGGATTCAACTGGAAAATGTCGAGGGCTGGATGCTGCTGCCGCCGTTTTTCAGTCATGTGCAGGGCCCTGACGGCTTTCGCCGGTTGTATGCGCCCTGGCCTGTGATCCGCGTGATCGACGATCGCGATCGACACGAGCGGCATTGGTGGCCGTTCTATGGGCGTCAGGAATCCGCCGGCCGTTCGCGGTGGTACAGCCTTTGGCCCTTGATCAGGTCCTCGCACGAGGAAAGAAAAAGCACGGGTATCGATCGATTTCACATCACTCCAGTATATTACAGCGAGCGCCGCACGCAATGGGAGACCGAGGGCGACCGGAAGGTCCATGCCGTCACGACCCGTCAATATCGCCGCATCTGGCCCCTGTTTTCATGGTCCCTGCGTGGAGAGGAAACGCGTTTTCGCGCGCCCGAGTTGTCCTTGTTCTCGGACAACGCCTCGATTGAACGGAATTGGGCGCCTTTCTGGTCGTTCTTTGTGCGGCGGACCTATGCTGACGGCGCACGGGTCAACGATCTTTTTTGGGGCCTGTGCGCCTGGGGGCGTGACGGACGGGATCGTGGTTTTTTGCAACTCTTGTGGGCACTGCGTTTCGGTGCCCGCGTACCGTTCGATCCGCCGGAGATGGATAAGCCGGAGAACGAGGAATCATGATTACACGCGAACCACCGCTGCTGCCGCCGCCGGAATCGCTGCGCCAGGCCCTGGGACGCGAATGCCTGTCCGTCCTGGCCGAGACGGGCCGTTGTACGGTGCTGCTGGGGCAGGCTCTTGTCGCCATGCGGCAACTTTTCGGTTCTCAACGCTTGCGCCAGGAAATGGTGGCGCAGATGTACCTGGCCGGCATACGCAGTCTGCCCGTCATTACGATCGTGGCGCTTTTTACCGGCATGATCCTATCGTTGCAGACGGGACTGGCGCTGAGCCGCTACAACCAGGAGGTCTTCGTGGGCTCGGCCGTCATGCTCTCGATGTTGCGGGAAATGGGCCCCTTCATGACGGGCCTGATCCTGGCGGCCTGCGTTGGATCGTCCATGGCCGCGCAAATTGGAACCATGACCGTGAACGACGAGGTCGCGGCCCTGGAAATCATGTCGATCGACCCGGTGCGCTTCCTGATGACTCCCCGCTTGACGGCCATGGTGGTGATGACACCGGTGCTCGGATTTTATACCTGCATGATGGGCGTCGTGGGAGGCGGTCTGGTCGCCATGACCCAGCTTAACCTGGGATGGGGACAGTACATGGCCAACGCCATGGATTTTGCCATGGCCAAGGACCTGTATGTAGGGTTGCTGAAATCGACCCTTTTTGGCGCCGTGATTGCCACCATGGCCTGCTATGAAGGATTCACCACCACGCAGGGTGCTGTGGGCGTGGGGTTGGCGACACGTCGGTCAGTGATCGATTCGTTTTTGTTGATCCTGGTTCTGGGCTATTTTATTTCCCGCATTTTTTACAACTGATGATCCGTTTCGAACAAGTTACCAAGCGGTTCGGTCCGCGGACCGTGCTCGAAAACCTGTCCTTCGAAATCAAGCAGGGAGAGGTTTTTGTGATTGTCGGTCCGTCCGGCACCGGCAAAAGCGTTGCGCTAAAGCACATGGTGCGTCTGCTGACGCCCGATCAGGGCCGGGTGTGGGTGGGCGACGATGTGGTCAGCGAGGCCAACGGAAACGCGCTGGAGAAGATTCGCGAACG
>CAZIUM010000177.1:0-6218 GCA_964542285.1 uncultured Lentisphaerales bacterium | reverse complement strand
GGCGAAGGGCCTCGCCGCCCTACCTTTCCGCGCATGCGCGGAACAATACCCCGCGGAACTCAAACCTCAACTCTCAACCCTCAACCCTCACGCCCTGCCAGAAGGGATCGCGGGCGCGGCACAGGTCATAAAATTCCCGCATCTTGAGTCCGGCGGCGGCGGCCTCGTCCAGCAGAATCACGGGCTGGGGATGTAACTGCAGGGCCGAGGCCGGGTTCATGGCGGTGAGCGGTCCTTCAATCATCGCGGCAACCGCCTCGGCCTTGCCGGCCCCGAAGGCCATCATCAGGGCCATGCGGCTTTCGAGGATGGTGCCGATGCCCATGGTGATGCATTCCGTGGGCACATCCTCCGGGCGCTCGAAAAAGCGCGCATTGTCGGCGCGGGTCTGGGCGGTCAGCGCCATGCGGCGCGTACGCGAAGCCAGCGAGGAGGACGGCTCGTTGAACCCGATGTGCCCATCGGAGCCGATGCCCAGCACCTGGAGGTCGATGCCGCCGGCGGCGGCGATCATGGCTTCGTACTGGCGGCAATGTGCCTCGACGTCCCGCGCCAACCCGTCCGGCACATGAGTGTTCCCGACGGGGATGTCGATGGCGTCAAAGAGATTTTCCCGCATGAAACGGCGGTAGGACGCCGGATGATCCGGCGCCAGACCCAGGTACTCGTCGAGGTTGAAGGTGGTCGCGCGACTGAAATCGAGTCCCTCCTCGCGATGACGACGAATCAGGTCGCGGTACATCGGCACGGGCGTTCCCCCGGTGGCGAGCCCCAGCACCAGGTCCGGCTTGGCGCGCAAGGCGCGGTCAATCCGCGCAGCCGCCGCCCTGGTGGCCGCCGCTGCGTCGCTAAAAATGGCAATTTTCATGATCTGGGTTCCTCTGCTCAAGCCATGGTGCGGATTTTGAGGCGACGGCGGACATCCTCCTCGAAGCGGTGGATGGCAGCGCACACATAATCGGCCGGATCGGACGAATCGTCCTTCAACAGCGGCATCAGGTCCATGGCAAAGGTCAGTTGCTCGGCCGCGTCCACGGCGTGGGATTCGGCATAGGTGGCATGCGCACGCCGACGCCCCATGGTGGCCAGGTCATAGCGTTTACCGCCGGCAATCTGCGAATCGTAAAGCCCCATCAGGGACATGGCCAGATGATCGCGTCCCCCGACATCGAGTCCCACTTTATCGGAGTCCAGCATCCAGTCCAGATCGCGCCAGACTTCGCAGCCCAAGAATTTTTCGGGGCGCATTTCCGACGGCAGGCGTCGCAGCGCCTCCAGCAACGAGGTCAATACGGCCACATGCGTGTCATGCTTGTCGGCAGGATTGTGGGTGTAGACCACTTCCGGCCGGGTGGCGCGCAAAATGCATTCGAGATCGTCGACCGGCGACTTGTCGGCGCCGTTCTTGATCTCCTTGCTGCTGAAGAACAGTTGCGCCATGAAGGCATACTGACCGATGGTGGCAGCGGCGTTCTGCTCCTCGCGCCGGATGGCCATCATGTCCTCGTCGCTGCAGTCGGCATAATCTCCGGTACGGGCACTGCCGGAGCCGTTGGTGCAGGTGACGCCGGCAAACCATTTGCCGGGCTTGCGATAACATTCCAGGATGCCCTGGAACGCGAGGATTTCCAGGTCGTCCTGGTGCGCGCCGACGCCCAGGTGCGTGGTGCGCGGCAGCGCCTGGGATTCGTCGATGCCGTCGGGAATAAACAACGAAGCTTCCTGTTTGGAGAATTGCATTTCCGTTCCTGTTCGTGGTTGGTTTCTCAAAGGTCGTGCCTTCTCAGTCCCGGATCAGCTCGTCGGGCGGCAGGCTGGCGGCGACCATGGCCTGGCCATGGCGCTTCTGGGTTTCGTCGGGGACTTCCAGTTTTACTTTTTCGTCGATTTCCGGAAATTCCTCGCGCAACACGGCCGTGGCGGTGTTCACAATGATGTCGCCGGCTTCGCCGGAAGTCACGCGCCCCATGGCCTGAAAGCGTTTCAAGGCGTAGAATTCGTCGGCATGCGCCACGGCGTAGCCCAGGAACTGACCCACGGCGGTAAAAATTTTGCGCGCCACGTCGTCGCCTTTGCCCAGGCGCCGTTGCATTTCGGCCAGACGCTCGGGCAAGCCCTCGCACTCCGGCGCAAAGTCGACGCCCGCTGCCACGGCCAGGCGCCCCACCGCCTGTTGCGACAGGTACTGGGCGCCCACGCCGTAGTCGCCGGACCAGTCGTCGCAGGGCGCGCCGGAGGCGCGGAAATCGATCGGCACGAAGGCCAGTTCGTTCAGCCAGGGCTTGAGGCTGCCGTCGGGGTCGCAATAGCCACCCGCCAGGCTGGTGCCGAAAGCCATGCCCAACACGGGCCGGTCCTCGAGCGCCAGCGATCCGGCCAGGGCCGTGACGTCGCCGTCGTTCATCAGTACCAGCGGCGCCTTCCAACGCTCTCCGATCTCGATAAACATGCGTCGGACATGGCTGTCGAAATCGTTCTGGGGAATCGAGCGGAACAGCGAGGCGATCTTAACCTCGTTGTTGACGTAGACCCCCGCGGCGCTGCCGCCGATGGCGTCGACCCGCGGCAGGTGCGCCGCGGCGCGTTGGATCGAGTCTTCAATGCCTTCGAGCTGGTAGCGCCAATCGGAAGAGGTGGTGGGCGACCAGGGCACCTCCTCGGAATGCACGACCTTGCCGTCGATCACGGCCGCACATTTGCGATCGCTCCCCCCCAGGTCGAAGCCCACGCGGCAGCCCTTCCAACAGCCGCCGACCCTCATGGGGGGTTCATGGGCCGCCGGGAGTTCCGATTCGCGGCAGGAACCGATTGAAAAGGGCGTGCCGAAAATGCGCCCCCCCATGACCTCGGCGTCGAAGGCCCGTTCGCCTCCCGTGGCGTAGGAGCGCGCCAGCGCGGCGGCCGCTTCGGGACAGCCGCTCAACATCACACGCGAAGCGCCCTTCTGCCACAGCAGGTATTTAACGGTGCGTTCGACGTAGCGCAGCGTCGCGGGAGCGGTATCGTCGCTCCAGGGCAAAATTTCAATGTTGTGTTGGAACACGTTGCCGTCAGGCCGCGACAGGGCCATACGCACCTTGCGGCGCTGTTTTTCGGCGGTTACGCGCCGCCGGTAGGCCCGCGTCCACAAGGCGGCGGGCCGGAAACCCGGATCGAACGGCGTGGGTTTCCGCGGTGCGGCTTCTTTTTCGAGTTGGGCGATCAAATCGGACATTTCAAGACTCCCATTGCATCAAAATCGGGCGGATAACGAAAAAGCATTGTGCCATTTGCAGGCAAAAATGTCAAGGTTTCCCGGCTTGTTTTCATGCCGACTCCCGCACCACCAGCCGAGTGGGCAGAGTAACATGACGGGGCCTTGCCGGGGCCTTTTCAGGCTCCAGGCGCTGGAGCAGAATACGAGCGGCGGCGACACCGATTTCACGCACCGGTTGCGCCACGGTGGTCAAAGCCGGTGTGCACCAGGCCGCCGCCTGGCGGTTGTCGAAGCCCACCAGCCGAAGATCGCGCGGCACCCGGCGTCCCAGGGCGTGCAGGCCGGCAATTAACCCCAGCGCCACTTCGTCGGAAAAAGCCTGGATGGCGTCCGGTCGCGGATTCGCGGCCAAAACGGCGGCCGCGGCCTGGCGTCCGGACTCGAACCGGTTGGCGGGCAAATCGGGATCGGCGGGGGAAATGTCCCGAAACGGCAGCATAATCGGCTTTTGTCCCAGTTCCGCAACGGCCGAGCGATAGCCGTCCACGCGGCTGGGGTCGGAGGGAAGTCCCAGGTAGGCAATGCGGCGGCAGCCCCGATCGCGCAGATAATGGATGGCGTCGCGAATGCCGCTGTGGCGATCGATTACCACGCCGTCCAACGGCGAGCGGGGGTCGCGCAGGTCGATCATGACATGCGGTTGTTCCCTGAGGTGGCAACCGAAGATCTGCTGAAACCGCAGGATGTTGCGACTGTAGACTGTGATCAGGGCGGCGGGGCGACGGGTGGCGAGGTCGGCCGCCACGGAGGCCATGGCGGCGTCATGCCCGTCCACCTGCAGGGTGCTGAGCCAGTAGCCGGCCTGGCGCAACTCCTTTTCCGCGGCGGCCAGTTCTTCCATCGCCATGTCACCGGGACGCACCTTAATCACGGCGCACACTTCCTGAGAACGTCCTGTTCGCAGCCACCGGGCGGCATGGCTCGGACGATAACGGGCCTGCCGAATTTCTTGCAGCACGCGTTCCCTGACGGTTTTCGAGACGTAGCCATTGCCATTCAACACGCGCGAAACCGTACGGGCGGATACTTTCGCCCGTTGTGCGATGTCGTGAATGGTGAGGTGATCCACTTGCTTGTTCACGGTTTCGATTTCTGCATTTCACTTACGCTACTGACCCCTGCTGTGCCGGGAGAAACCCGACGACATTTCGCTCCGCCCGTCTCACGCCTCGAAAAGCAGCCGTCCGCTGCGATCGTTGCGGTGATTGCCGCCGAACATGCAGGACCAGCAGGAGGTTTCGGTTTCGCCGGCAAGGTGGCGATGGCGCAGGAGGTTCATTTGCCACGCATCGCCGGGGGCGGGAGGATCGGAATCGAGCGCGGCAAACGGCACGGCCAGCTCCGCGTACCAATGTCCCGGAATGCGCGAAACTTCCGCTCGCCAAGCCACCGGGGAGACATTGCGGCTGCCGCCTTCCTCGACGCTGAACCAGTTGTGCTGGACGGCCCCGGTGCAGGAGACCATCAACTGGTTGAAAAAGGTCCCCTGCCCCGGCGCATTAAGGCGGATCTCGACGGTCTCGTCGCGGGCATACCGCACCGTATCGTCCGGGGCCTCTTCCGGCAATTGGTCCGACAGCGGTTCCTCGCAATCGATGGCCAGGTAGAGAGTTTCCGCGTGGCGGGTCACCAACACCCGGGTTTTCGGTTCCGCGGGCCGGTTTTCGTGAAATTGGACAAAGGCGTCGGCCACGCCGCAGTGGTCGAAGTCCTGCCAGCATCGATCGTTCAGTTGCCCGTCAATGACCGGAGGCTTGGCGCACAACCCCCGGCACGAGACCGGGGTGGGCCCCAGCGGCGCCGTAAACCGTTCCGGGGCTCCCACGGCCCGAAAGGAAAACAGGTCGGCGTGAACCAGGGTGAAGCGCAGCATCAGGTTCTGGCCGAACAGGCCACCCAGGTCGCCGCAACCGTCCCACGTGAGCGTATGGTCGACCGCGTCGCCGGTGAACCGGTCGAACCGCTCGGCACAAAAGCGTTTGAGAACGCCGCCGCCGTCGCTCAGCAATTCGGCAACGAGGCTCCCCCCGGAATCCACGCGGGCATTGATCTCGAGGGAATCGCCACGGAAAAGAAACCGTTTCGTCAGGAACCGGCCTTCCCCGTCCGCCCGCAGCGAGAGGAACCCGTCGCGCCGCAGTTCGGCCATTCCGATGGCCGAACCACGGCCGTTCCCGGGCACATCGTGCAGACCGTTCCAGGCGGTATAGTAGAGCCGCAGCCGGTCGGGGAGTTTCACGACCGGGCAGCGCGAAAGGATCATGCCGCAATCGAAGGCCCCGCTCGCGCCCATTTCAACCGCATCCATTTCCGGCGCCAGGGCGTTCCAGGCGATGCCGTCGCGGCTCCAGGCCAACCTCAGCCGGATGGTCTGGCGCAGGGCGGGATCGAGGGGTTCGTCGTTGTAATAAATCCAGGGCAGTCCCCAGTACAGGCCGCCCTCCCGTACGACGGCCATGCCGTAGAGCTGGGCCCCCTGCCCGTAATGGGGCATGGCCTCCCAGATGATTTTCGGTCCGCTCCAGTGGAACAGGTCTTCGCTCTCCCCGAGCGAAAGCGTGCGCACGGTCTGGTGGCGCTTCCAGACGCGCATGTATCCCCGAACCCGCCCCCGGTCCGGTTCCCGCAGGAAAAACGAGGTCTCCTCCAATCCATCCCCAGCACCGTTGGCCCAGACGGGATCGTTTTGGGCCCAGCGCCAGGTCATTCCGTCCGCCGAAAAGGCCAGGTAATAGCTGGGGAGGTAGCAGATCATCTTGAAGCGCCGGGACGGATCGGACTCGGCCGGATCGTCGAACACCGCGCGGCATCCCCGCACGGGAGAACCGTCCTCGAAGATGCAGCAATTGGTGTCCAGTCCTTCATGCCGGTAAAGCCCCAGCGAGGGTTTTTCCCATTCCACGCCATCGCGCGAGACGGCCAGGCACCCGCCGGAGTACCACATGCGCCAGAGCCCCTCCCC
>CAZIUM010000176.1:0-6323 GCA_964542285.1 uncultured Lentisphaerales bacterium | reverse complement strand
GCGGCGAGGCCCTTCGCCGCCGCGCGCGGATTTTCCGCGCGATCCTTGGACATTGGGTGTTGGTCTGTTGGATATTGGACATTGAGTTCCCTTCGCTCTCCTGCCTCAGCGCCACCGCGCCTCCGCGGGAGATTATTCCCGCGATGGAGTCCGCTGTCCTTCTGGCTTCGGAATTCTGAATTCCGGCGCGCGGGTTCCCCGCGCGATCCCGCTGCCCACTCCTTCCTTCCCCGCTGCGCTCCGGCGCTACGGCTTGTTCTCGTTGGATCGATTCTGTATTCTCGTGAAACCAAGGGATAAACAAGTAAAGGTGCTTTCAGTTTATACGGAGTGACGTGTTTATCCGGGAGATCGTATGAAGGCCGCACAATTAACAGGGATCCGTAAACTCCACGTCCGGGAAATTCCGCCTCCTTCCGGACCGGCGGCGGACCAGGCGCTGGTTCGAATCAGGGCGGTTGGAATCTGCGGCTCGGATGTCCATAATTACTTGGAGGGTGGGATTGGCGCCCGCAAGGTTGACTATCCGTTTATACCCGGGCATGAGGCATCCGGCGAAGTACTTGCCGTGGGCGAAGGCGTGTCGGGGCTGACGGCCGGCGACCGGGTTACGATCGAACCGGCGATGCATTGCGGCGTCTGCGACCAATGTCTCGAAGGGCGCTTCAATACCTGTCGCAAGATTCAGTTTATGAGTTCGGCCGGGGAATTGCAGGGCTGCATGTGCGAAGTGGTGGCGCTGCCCGCGCGCAATTGTTTTAAAATGCCCAACGTCATGACGTTCGAACAGGCCGCCGCTGCCGAGCCGTTGTCGATCGCGGTCTACGCGGTCAAGAAATCGATTCCGCTGACGCCGGAGACGCCGGTGGCGATCCTGGGGGCCGGACCGATCGGACTGTGTACCTTGTTGTCGGCTCGTCGGGCGGGAGCGAAGCGGATTTACATGACGGACCGTATTCCAGAACGTTTGGCCATGGCGCGACAATTGGGGGCCTGCTGGACGGCGCACCCGGATGAGCCCGGTCTGGAAGAGACGCTGGCGGAACGGGAGCCCCTGGGGTTCCCGGTGGTGTTTGAATGCTGCGGCAAGCAGGAGGCGCTGGATCAGGGGACTCGCCTTTTGAAACCGGGCGGCTTGCTGACGATTGTCGGAATCCCGGAGGGGAGCCGGATCTCGCTGTGTATCGATATCCTGCGGCGCAATGAATTGACGGTTTACAACGTGCGTCGGCAAAATCAATGCCTCGAAACGGCACTGGCGATGCTCGGGGACGGCACGATCGATATCCAACCTCTGATTACCCATCGGTTTCCGCTGGCGGAGGCCAGGAAGGCCTTTGATTTGGTGGCCGACTATGCCGACGGGGTGGTCAAGGCCATGGTAATTAATTGATAAGAAATCGCTTTTCAGACGGCACGGCACCCGCCCGCCTGCCTGTGCGTGATCGTACGCCGATAGGTTGGAACCTGTCTGAAGGGCGCCTTCATGATGCGAAAGCTAGCAAACTCAGCCTGATGCATCCATCCAGTTCGGGCATGATTGCATGATTGCATAGCGAGGGTTCACTCTGAAACAAAGGTGTGGCGCTCTTGAGGAAATCCAGGCTGGCCGGCACCGCATGATTTTCGATTTTCGATCTGGACGCGCGTCGGACCTTCGGGGACAATACAAGCACGATTCAAAAACCCAGACAGCAAATGCCGATTCCGAGGGGGTGAACCCCCTACCCTGAATACCGGTTCAACTCCGGCAAAGGACGGACATGATGACCCTAGCGCTGAGCCCGCCACTTCACCTAAGCCACCGTCATTACGTTACGGTGCCGGTCAAACATTTCAACCTGTCGAAAATCCGGCGTGAACTGCTGCGAAAGTCCCCGGAGACCGGCGACTTTCGCACCCTCGACACGGCCCTGCCCGCTACGGCCAAGACGCAGTTCGGCGTGTACGATAACGGACGCCGTATTCTGATTGCGATCTGTCTTCGCGACCTGGCCGGCTTTGCGGAAAAGACGCCCGGCTCTTTCCGCGACAGCGTGGAGATCCTGTTTAATCCCTGGAACGACGGTATCGGGTACGAGCAATTCCTGTTTTCGTCCCGGGGAACCGAAGGTCCATATCATTTCACGCCCTACGAGGCGGCCCATTCTTCCGCCTTCCGGCACATGCGGCTCGTAAAGGCGCAGTGGGACCTGCCCGCATCCGCGCAAGCCGGCGAGGCGGGGCAGGCCGCCGGACGGCAGACCGCTTCCACGGCCTGGCTGTTCGCCTGGTTCGACGCGGACGAAGTGTTCCGGGATGGCGCCACGGTCGCCGGGTTCAACCTTGCGCGCAATCCCGGCAACCGGCACGAACCGGCCACCTGGAATCCCTGCAGCGGACATGGCATGCAGGATGCCACCAGCTTTGGCCGCCTGTACCGGACGGCCCCGCTTGCCTGGGCCTCGGAGGCAAGCTGCCGGGTGACCGCTTCGGATTCGGGCCCGGTCGAAATCCGGATCACGGGCCGAAGCCCCGCGCGCAAACGGTTGACCTTCCGCCTGGTCGATCCGCGGGGAGATCCTGTGACTATCGAAAGCGGACGCCAAAAGTCGCACTGGGAAGTTTGCGCCCGCCTCTCGGCGCCGGTGGCGGGACGCTACCGGCTTTATGCCGAGGCGGACGGCCTTCCGCCTGAACCCCGGTACCTGGCTTTTGACCTGGCGCCGGCGGCGGAGGCGCCTTTCGCGGTCGCCATGACCTACGATGTGCCCGACGACATCCTCTGCGACCCCCTCCCGTACTCCCCCGAGGCCCTGGCGGCAGAACTCGACCTGATGCGCCGCCACGGCATCGATCGCATTCACTGGATCGATTACCCGCCCGAAACACTCCAGGCTCCCAAATGGACGGCCCACAGTTCCAAATCCGTTCGGACCCACCAACAGTGCGGAGACCTGTTGCCCCTGGCAGCGAAGCTGGCCCGGGCGCGCCGGATGAAGTTTGTCGGAATTTTAAAGCCCTTCGACCTGGCCATCGACGGCACGAACTGGCATGGAACCCCGGACCCGGAATCCTCCGGCGACACGTCCGTACGCAACCTGGAAGGACACGCACTCTGGCTGCCCGCGGCCATGGCGCGGCGGCAGGACGACACCCAGGCGGTCCATCCCGATTGGCTGCCGCCGGCGGACGGGCGTCGGGCGGTTCGTTTCCGCCTGTATTCACGCGAGCGTCTGCCGTCCCTGACACGCAAAGAGGTGCGTCTGTGGGTCAGCGCCGACAACCGGCGCTACCAGCCTTACCGGGGCCCCATGTCGGTCCGGATACGCCGTGTTCGCCGTCCGCACCAGCGGTGGACGGCGGCCGGCAACGTCAATGAAACTACTCGGGAAACCCTTTTCGCGCTGGAACTCGACGGTCTGCGGCTGAAAACGCCGTACGTTGCCCTCGACATCCGGGCCGATGTACGTCTGAGTGGCCGCGCGCATGCCTTCGCCGAAGCCTGGGACGGGGAAGGCCGTCCTCTGCCGGTGACCCTGGCCACCCGAGGCGACTGCGAACAGGGATTTTCCTACTGGCAGGAATGGATGAGCTGGGCCAACACGTCGCCCCGCATGCTTGAAGACGTCACCTGGGGACCGGGCATGCACGGCCTGGTTTTTGAACGGCGTTTGTCCCAGCCCACGCTGCTGGAACCCTGCTGCGAAGGGGCGCAGGCGATCTGGCTCGCGCATGTGCGGCGCATTCTCGATACCGACGCTGACGGCGCTGGCATCCGCACGTTGTGCCACCACAACAACGTGATGGATTATCTCTCGATGGCCTTTCATCCCGCTGTGCGGGCGCGTTTCCGCGCCGAACACGGCCGCGATCCTGAACCGACCTGGGACGACGCCGTGCGGGTGCGCAAATTACGAGGGCAGGCGTATACCGATTTTCTGCGCCAGGCCAAATCCCTGGCGGCCGGGGCCGGGAAAACGCTTGCACTACACCTTGAAGCCGGTATCGAGGTGCCGCCGACGCTGGCCCAGCGGATGCAGTTCAACCTGGAGTGGGAAACCTGGATCCGCGAGGGAATCGCCGACGAGCTGATCCTGAAGTGGTGGTTCTCGCAAAACCCCTTTATCCACGAATGCGTCCTTCCGCTGGCCCGGCGGCACGGGATCCCGGTGCACATCGTCGACCGGAACTGTTCGTTGAACCAAACGCCGCGGGCGATCGAACGCGCCGAAGCCCTGCTGCGCGACACCCGGCGGGCGGGCTTCGCCGGCTATGCCTGGTACGAAGCCGCCAACTGCAAGCGGCGCAACACCGAGAACGTACCCGAATTCCGCGCCCACATCGGCGACGCCATTCTCCACTCGGCCCGGGCGGCTGCGACCGTGGGGGACCTTCTTCCTCCTTCCAGCATTCCCCTGAATTGACCCCCCTTCAACATGCCGATCCCGGAACCATGTCCTGGAACTTCGACCCTCCGCTCTTCGTGCCTACTTGACTCCTTTTTCCAGATGTTTGTGGCCATCCCGCTGGACGCACCTGAGCGAGGCCGGATGCTCCTGCAGCTTGCCGCGCCTCTCCATGATCCCCCAGTAGATGGCGCCTGGGTTGTCAACACGGTGCGCTAAGTCTCCTTCGAGAACCCATCAGAAAGGGCATTGACGCGAAAAGAATAACCGTATAATATACATACTTATGAAAGCGCAACCAGCCTTTGGTCAATATGTCCGGGCGCGCCGGGAGACGCTCCAGCAGCAGGCGCCGCGGAACTTCACCCTGCGGGCGGTCGCGCGCCGTCTGGGGGTGCAACCGGCCTTTCTCTCGATGGTCGAGCGGGGAACCTGCGGTCCCCCGTCGGAGGGTGTCATCAAGAAACTGGCAATCGACCTCGGGGAAAACCCGGATGTTTTGCTGGCCCTGGCCGGAAAGGTCTCGGGGGACCTGCGGGAAGTGATTATGAAACGTCCCCGGCTGTTTGCCGATTTGATCCGTGAACTGCGCGAGACGCCCGACGCGGCCATCTATCGCGTGGTGCGGGAAGTGAGGGATGGAAAATGGTAAGTCGCACCGCGGAGGAAATATCATGATTGAACTCAACGAGAATGCCCTGGTCTTTACCTTCCCGGAGGTCCACCCTGCCGCCAGGCTCACCGTAACCTTTCGGCGAACGTTGCGCATCCCCGATGGCGGTAAAAATTACCCGCTTCCGCCCGGTCTGGGCAGTTTTCCGCTGCGTCACGTCGATGACCCCATCACAAGCATTCCCAAGTCCTGGCTGCGGCACGGGGGCGTGATGCTGCCGATGCACCCGGCGGAAGCGTTGTGGCTCCACTTCAAGAGCGATTGGATGGAAGATTATCGGACGTCCTATCCGTTCGCCGTCAAGGTCGCTTGCGGCAAGATCGACGCCGTCACCGGCGATCGCTGGTCGACAGTGCTTCACCGGCGTCCAAATCAAGACTATCTGGTCGTTCCGGAACAGCCCTGGCTCGATGGCTTCTGCGTCGCCAGGGGGATCGTCCGTCAGTTTGTGGCCATGCCGCTCGGTGCGGGGGGTACCGCCGAAGAGCAGGTCACCGGGGGCGCGGAAACCGGCGGTCTCCAGCTCCAGGCGATGCCCATGCGTCGCGCAGTTTTTGCCCATCGATTTCCACTCTGTTACCGAATACCTGAATCTCGGCCTTTGATTGTCCGAGAATCAGGTTGCGAATACGCCATGGGACTGGCTCCCGGCGGACGGATGCGGCAGGAAATTGCCCAAGACCCTTACCGGGTGGCCGACTGGGATCGAAAGCAGCGCAGCCGCTGCTTCGTTCATCTGGCCAATGCATCGCAGTGGCGGAGGATTACCGGCGAGTCGCCGCCGGAAACCCCCGTCACCGCCCGGACTTATACCGACGCGGGGCTGCCGTGGTTCTCCTGGTATGACGAGACGCGGGTTCCCATCCAGGGGAGCAGGCGCCTTTCCCGGCTCAAGAGTGTCGCGGCGATCCACCGCAAAAAGCACCGCAAGCTGCCGCCGGGAAACGCTCCGGTCGACGTCAAACGCGTGATTTCGCTGTCGCCCCGGGGTGGGGCGGAAGAGGCGGACGTAACAACGACAAGCCAATCGAGGGAGGTTGATCATGTCACATGAACTGATGTTCGACGATCATGGCAAGGCCGCCATGTTCTATGTGGAGGAGGTCCCCTGGCATCGCGAGGGGGTGGCGCTGATGCAGCCGCCAACGGCCGTCGAGGCCATCCAGGCCGCCAACCTGGACTGGACCCTCGCCAAGGCGCCGCTTTTCTACCATCGCTCCCTGACCGAGACCGCCGTGCTCCCGGACACCTATGCCGTGGTG
>CAZIUM010000175.1:0-6330 GCA_964542285.1 uncultured Lentisphaerales bacterium | reverse complement strand
CAAGTCAAGGAATGCGCCCTGGCCGCGGGAGCCGACCTTTGCGGCATCGCCGGCGTGGACCGGTTTAAAGACGCGCCGCCCGAAACCCACCCGAACTCCCTGTTTCCGGAGGCCCGTTCGGTCATCGTGTTTGCCAGTCGCATTCTCAAGGGCAGTTATCGCGGCATCCAGGAGGGAACCGATTGGTCCTCTTACTGGGTCTACAGCTACGGCAGCGGCATTTACGGCGCCCTGGGCGACGCCACCCGCGCCGTGACCGATCTCCTGGAGGATCATGGCCACGAAGCCGTGTACGCCCCCGGCAGCCATACCCTGCTCGACGAGGCGCCGCCCGCCCGTCCGTCCCTGGGACCGGGACGCCTGCCGCCCTGCATCACGCTGCACATGCGCCTGGCGGCCGCGCTCGCGGGCCTGGGTGAATTGGGCTGGTCGAAAGTCTTCCTGACGCCCGAGTTCGGGCCGCGGCAACGCTTTGAAATCCTGCTCACGGATGCCGAACTCGATCCCGACCCCCTGCAAGAGGAACCCCTCTGCGACCGCTGCATGGAATGCGTCCGGCACTGTCCCGGCCATGCCCTCGGCGGCCGGCGCGAGGCGATCACCGTCGAGGACCGCACCTTTGCCTGGGGCGCGGTCGATTGCGGTAAATGCAAGGTAACCCACTGGGGACTGAATCCGCTCGCATCGCCCTTCGTGAAAAAAGACCTGCCCGGCTTGAACATGGAAATCGACAAGATCACGCTCGACTGGTATTCCGCTTACCGTCTGGGCTTTGCCCTGGCCCCGCGGATCGCCTACATGGACCTGGTGTCGAAGGGTTCTTCGGAACATGCTCAGGGAGGCCGGCCAGGATCGATTTGCGGCGCCGTCGGCTGCATTCAAGCCTGCAACGCTCACTTGGAGGCGAAAGGCAGGCTCACGGGCGGGACGAAAGGCTAACCCATGACAATCCCCCGGAAACGTCTTAACCAATGGGCCCGCGAACTCGACCTCGACCTGATCGGGGTCGCCTCGCCGGATCGGTACCGCACCGTGCCCCCGCAATACAATCCGCTCAGCATCCTGCCGGGAGCCCGGGCGATCGTGGTCTTCGGCCGCGAAATTCCACGCAGTTATTTCCGCGGGATCGAGGAGGGCACACTCTGGATGCGCGTCAATCGCTACCTCTCGCCAAAACCGGGCTATTTCCTTTGTCGTCGCTTTGAGGATAACGGCTGCCTGGCCGTGCCCTGTTCCCTGCTGGC
The DNA here is from genome assembly GCA_964542285.1 of uncultured Lentisphaerales bacterium. Taxonomy (GTDB): domain Bacteria; phylum Verrucomicrobiota; class Kiritimatiellia; order RFP12; family JAAYLN01; genus CAZIUM01. The sequence goes on along the minus strand of CAZIUM010000175.1, from coordinate 5,086 downwards.
CCCCGAACGCTGGCCCGACGGCGTCCCCGCCGCGCCGGAGAAGCCCGCGCCCAACGTCGCCCCCGATGTACGGGTGGCCGCGCAACTGGCCGGGCTGGGCGAAATCGGCTACCACGGCGCCTTCCTCACCCCGCAATTCGGCGTACGCCAGGCTCTGGGAATGTTCATCACCGAAGCGGATCTGGAAGCCGACGAACCTTTGGCCGACGGCAGCCTTTGCGACCGGACCCACTGTCGCGCCTGCGTGGAAGCCTGTCCGAACGGGGCCCTGTCGGCCGAACCGACCGAAATGCAGGTGGGCGATCGGACCATTCAAATCGGCCGCTTCCACGAGGAATCCTGCCGCTTCTGCCGCAACGGCGCCTTTCCCGACACGTCCTGCCCGCAGGCGCCCCCCAATCGCCTGGCCGCCGCCTGCACACGTGCCTGCCTGGCCAGCCTGGAAGATGGTGGCAAGGTCGAAACCGTCTTTCGCCGTCCCTTCCGGCGGCGTCCGGCCTGGGGGGTAAAGAATTTCTGAAGTTTCGCGCGGGAGACCCGCGCGTCAGACCTCCGCCAACGGCCAGGAAATACGCCGACCCTCAAAATGGGAGGTATAGATGGCCTGGATCATCTCGCTGACAATACGGGCATTGCCCGCATTGGAAACGGGCTGTCGCGCGGTTCCGATGGTTTGCACCAAATCCCAGGCGGCAAATCGAGGCGCCTCCACGAACATGGGGGGCCGCGGAATGTCACGCCGCCCGCCAAGCGACAGGTCGGCCGGTCCGGCCCCGGGAATGCGGCGGTCGTCCACGACCGGAACGTTTTCGTAAACGGCCTCGTCGTCCGGCGCGACACGGCACCGGGAAATCTTCAGCTCGCGCCGGCGGACATCGTCGAAACGCAGCGAAAGCGTTCCCTCGGTTCCGACAACCGCAAGACCCATGACCGTGTCGCCGGATTTTCCCTGTCCGCGTAAACCTTTACGCGACTCGAACAGACCACGCACTCCCTCCGGAAAGTTGAACACCGCCAGGAGATCGTCGCCCGCCACGGGCCCCACCGGCTCGGTCGGCTCGTGAAAATCTGCACGGGTGGCGAGCCGTCCTTCCACGCGAAGGTCGGCCGTCACGGACAGGGGATTTCCAAACATGTAGAGCATGAAATCGAGGATGTGCGTTCCCAGAACGATCAGGTCCTCGCCGCCGCCGCGGGCATCGCACTTGCCGCGGCCGATGGCCGTGAGCGGACGCCCGATGGCCCCGTTTTCGACAAGTCGCTTCAACTCCAGAAAAGCGGCATCGTAACGCGCGGGATGCGCCACGCAGAGTTTAATGCCGCTTTCCGCGACACCGCGTTCGATCTTCCGGGCCTCCTCCAGGGTGGCGCTCATCGGTTTCTCGCAAAAAACATGAATGCCACGCGCGGCCGCCGCGCGAATTTGGGCCGGATGGTCCCCCGGATGACGGGAGCAGAGCACGGCGATATCCGGCCGTTCGCGGTCGAACATCGTTTCGATGTCGCGATAGTGACGCCGCGCCCCGGAGACTTCCATCGCCGCTTCGCGACGGGCAACCTCGTCGCCGCCGTCGGCCAGGGCCGTGACCTCGACTCCCGGCAGATCGCGAAACGCCGCATGCAGCCCATGCAGTCCAAACATGGGTCGCGAAGTGTCGAATACGATGACGACCCGCTTTGCTGTCTCGTTTGTCATGTCTGCCCGCTCCCGCTTCCGCTGCGTCCCCGCGAAAAGCGCGTTTCTCCGTCGAATCTTTTTTCCGGAATCCCCACGGTATCCGGGGGGGAGGGGGAATCATACCCCCGCGAGACAGGCTCGGCCGCCATCCATCAAGTGACTCGATCCGGTAATGAAAGCGCCCTTGTCCGAGCAGAGATAGAGGACAAAGTCCACCAGCTCATGGGGTTCGGCGGCGCGGCCCAGCAGCGTTTTCATGCGCGCGAGCGCCGGACGGGTCAAAACGGGTCCGGGAATCACGCACACGGCGCGAATGCCATGCGGGGCTCCGACGATCGCCAGGGACTTTGTCAGGCCCTCCATGCCGCTTTTCGCGGCGCTGTATTCCACCGCGCCGCAGCCGGTCACGCCGTCGACCGATCCGATGTTGACGATCACTCCCCCCTTGTTGTCGATCATGTGCGGAAAGACCGCCCGCCCAAAGAAAAGAGGGCCGCGCAAGTTGACATCGATGCCCCATTCGAGCAGGGCCGGATCGCGTTGCGCAAAGGACTCCTTGCGGCCAAACACGCGCGAAGGCGACCCCCCCGAGAAGTTCAGCAGGAAGTCGATGGCGCCAAACTCTTTCCTGGCCCTTTCCGCGGCTCGTTCTACCGCTTCATACCGCCGCACATCCACGGGCATTGCCATGGCGACACCCCCCTCGGCTTGAATCTCGCGCGCGGTCTCCGTGATCTTTTCCTCGTCGATATCCGTCAGCAACACCCTGGCGCCGGCCTGGGCCAATCGCCGCGAAATGAGGTTCCCCATCCCCAGCGCCGCGCCGGATACGATGGCGGATTTTCCCTTGAATGCATCCATGTTTGTTTCCTTCGAGCGCCGGCCCGTTGCCGGCGGATCATGGCACGGTCAAGACAACCTTGCCGATGTTTTCGTTGCGTTCGAGTATTGCCTGCGCTTCGTTGGCCGAGGCGATCGGCAGCGTTTTGTAAAGAATGGACCGGATTTCGCCCGAAGAAAAACGGGGCCACAACTCGGATTCCAGCGCCTGCAGAATTTCGGCTTTCTTGGCGGATGTGCGGGCACGAAGCGTGCTGCCGATGATGCGCAGTCGCTTACGGTACAGCGTGGCCAGGTCGAGCTCCGTCCGGGGTCCAGCCAGGGCCGCGATCTGAATCCAGCGTCCTTCGGGCGCCAGCTTCGCAAGATGCGCGCCCATGCGCGCCCCCCCCACGCAATCGAGCACGATGTCCACCGGAAGGGCCTCCAGCACCGCCCCGAGGTCCTGGGTCTTGCGCTGGACGATCTTCTCCACGCCCAACGTCTTGACAAAGGCCGCTTTTTCCTCCGATCCAACGGTTGTGACCACCCTGGCGCCGTATTGGTGGGCCAGTTGAATGGCCGCCAGCCCCAGGCCGCTGGCGCCGGCCTGGATCAGCACCCTGTCGCCCGCCCGCATGCCGGCCTCCATCACCAGGTTGAGATAGGCCGTGGCCCAAACCTCGGGAATCGCGGCCGCCTCGGTCCAGCCGATCCCCTCCGGCACCGGCAGAACCATCTCCGCCGGGACGGTCACCCGCTCCGCGTATCCGCCCCCGCCCAGCAAAGCGCAAACCCTGTCGCCGACATGCCAACGGCCCGAATCCGGCGCTTCCGCAACGGTACCGGCCACTTCCAGCCCGGGCCACTCCGGCCAACCGGGAGGCGGCGGATAATTGCCGGCTCGTTGCATCAGGTCGGCCCGATTGATCGCGGCGGCTTGCACCGCGATCGCGATCTCCCCGGGCTTGCAAACCGGCTCGGGCACCTCGGACCAAACCAGGTTCCGTTCTTCATCGATCAGTATGGCTTTCATTACACCGAACTCCCCACATCGTCACCTAAAACTCGTCACATGCCTTTACGCGACATGGTTTTTCGAAGGGTATCAGGTTTGTGCCCCAAGCAACAGCAAATCCATGAATTCACAACAATTGCGCAATCACCTTCCGGTTGGCGCCCGGAAAGGCGTAGTTCTTCAACTCCGCTCGACGAACCCATCGCACCCGCTGCGAGGACCGGGCTTGCGCCCGTCCGGAAAGATGCCGGGCATGAAACGCATGCAGCGTAATGCGAAAATGGCTGTAGGCGTGCGGCACCACGCAAATCGCTTTTTCGACCTGAATACGCAGACCGGTCTCCTCGAAAACTTCCCGCCGCACGGTTTCTTCCATGAATTCTCCCGGAAGCCGCTTGCCCCCGGGAAATTCCCACAACCCGCCCAACAGACCGTCTTCGCGCCGTTTCGCGATCAGCACTTTTCCATCCCTGCGCCGCACCACGGCGATCCCGATATCGTAGTGGGGCACGGGGCGTTTTGCCGGCTTCACGGGAAACGCGTCCACGCGTCCCTGTCTGCGCGCTTCGCAGCCAACCCGCAGGGGACAGGAGGAACAGTCGGGCGCCACGGGCCGACAGACCAGCGATCCCAGTTCCATCAGGGCCTGGTTAAAGATTCCGGGAGCGATCCCGATCATGCCGGACTCCAGGCGGCGGGCAATGGTCCGTCGCGTCGAGGCTCGCGTAATCTCCTCCTCGATGGCGTAGAATCGCGTCATCACCCGCAGCACATTCCCGTCCAGCGCGGGAACGGAGACTCCATAGCCTATGGAGGCAATCGCCGCCGCGGTATACTCCCCCACGCCCGGCAGGGACCGCAAGGTCACGACATCGGACGGCAGGTGCCCCCCGTGACGCGACACCACCAGGCCCGCCGCCCGGTGCAGGTTGCGCGCGCGGGCATAATACCCCAGTCCCTCCCATTGTTTGAGCACGACATCCAGCGAAGCCCCGGCCAGGCGGTGAACGTCGGGGAAAGCATTTATGAATCGGTCAAAATACGGAAGAACCGTATCGACCCGTGTCTGCTGGAGCATGATCTCACTGACCCACACCCGGTAGGGCGTCGGCCGATCCCGCCAGGGCATCGGTCGCCGATGAGCCTCGAACCATTCCAAAAGCCCGGAGGCCCCGTCAAACGTCTTGTTCATCCCTTGGTTCCAGCACGTCGAAGACTCCCCCGGCGCGCGTCCCCCTGCCGGGATGCGCGGTTGGAAAGGGATTTCCGGCCACGACCTTTTGCATTCATGCACCGGATTTTGCCGCAAAGGAATCGTTCCGTCCAGCCCCGACCGTAGATTGGAACCGCGACCTCAATGGCGGGCAGGAACGAAAAGGGACAGACGCAACGCTTGGAATTACAAGGGGAGGGATGGCGCGTTCCGGGCTTTGGCACCGCCCTGTTTATAAAATCCATCGGCAATACATTGCTCGTCATCCGCTGAAGCGCGCCGATTCGTCCTCGGAGTGAAGGTCCGGCGCGAAAATAACGAGCGCAGGATGACACCCATCGGCACCGGCATCATCGAT
>CAZIUM010000174.1:0-6361 GCA_964542285.1 uncultured Lentisphaerales bacterium | reverse complement strand
TGTCCAACATGGGCATGCTGGATGTCGAAAACTTCAGCGCGATCATCAATCCGGGCGAGGCCGCCATCCTGGCGGTGTCCAGCGCGCGACAAATGCCGGTAGTGCACGAGGGGGCCGTGACGGTACGGTCGATCATGAAGATGACGCTTTCAGCCGATCATCGCATTGTCGACGGCGCCACGGGCGCGCAGTTCGCCAATGCCGTGCGCGCCAAGCTGGAAGACGTCGATCTCTGGCGCACACTGTCCTGATTGCGGCGCACAGGAGGAAAGGGCGTGCACGCCGTGCGATGATTCACCACGAAGAGCACGAAGGAAGACTTGAGGCTTGGGAGCCGTGCCGGGAATTCTTGTTTTGGCGCTTTGCGCCAAAAGGGTAGGGCGGCGAGGCCCTTCGCCGCCGCGCGCGGGTCCTTGAACATTGGGTGTTGGTCTGTTGGATATTGGACATTGAGTTCCCTCTCCTTCCCCCGCGATGGAGTCCGTTCCCATTCGGACTTCGGACTCCTGAATTTTATGTTCGGCGCTATGCGCCGCAACACCCTTACGCATCCGTCGTGGGCACGCCGGCTTTTGCAAGGCGCTCGCGCAAGGCATCGATTTCCTGATCACCGGGAACCGTGAACGTTTCGGTGGCATAGGCTTCGCCCAGACGGTTGGCCTTGGAGGTGCCGATGGCATGGTAGGGAATGATTTCCACGCTTTCGACATGACGGCACCGGTGGTAAAGCTTCGCCACGGCGTCCAGATGTTTCTGGTCATGGACGCCTGGAACCCAGGGAATCCGCAGACGGATGGGGCGACCGGTGCGGTCAAGCGCCTCCAGGTTTGCGAGGATGGGTGCGTTGGACCAGCCCGTGAAGCGCCGGTGCAGGTCGTCATCCATCTGCTTGATGTCGAAGAGGAACAAGTCGGTCCGTGGGACCATGGCCAGCAGATCCCGCGTCGCGCAGGCTCCGGAGGTTTCGAGACAGGTATGCACTTCCGCATCGTGGGCCGCCGTCAGCAACGCCAGCGAAAATTGCGGTTGTGACAACGGTTCGCCCCCGGAGAGGGTCATGCCGCCGCCGGAATCCACATAAAAAGGGCGGTCCGTCATCACGTCCTTAATAACCTCGGAAGCGGTCATTTTGCGCCCGACAATCTCAAGTGCATTGGACGGGCACACGGCAACGCACCGGCCACAGTGTCGGCAGTTTGCGCGGTGAAGCTGGTGTTGCCCGTTGCGCATCACATGCACCCCCGCGGGGCAGGCTGCTACGCAACGGCCGCAACCGGTGCAGCGCGCGGCATTGTAAGCCAGTATCGGCCCGGGTTCCCACCCTTCAGGGTTGTGACACCAGCGGCAGCGCAACGGACACCCTTGCAGAAAAACCGTCGTGCGAATCCCGGGGCCATCCCGTGTACAGAAGTGCTGAATGTCGAACACCCATCCCGAGACGTGCATGGAGTTATCCCGCCACAAACACCGATTTGATCCCCTTGCCGGCGCGGACATCTTCAATGGCCCGGTTGACCTCGCGGAGGGGATATTTTCCCGTTACGCAGTTGGAAAATTGCGCCGCCACGTCGGGATGTTCTTTCAGAAACTGGATGTAGGTGGCAATATCCGCCATGGTATATTGGCCGCTTCCGATGATTTGCAGGGCCTTGAAGGTAATCAGTTCCGGATGAATCTCCACCGGCCCGGACGCGCTGTACTGTCCGGGAACGAGATATTTTCCGCGGGTGCGCAGCAGGTTCATGCCCTCCGGAATGGCCGAAGGCGCGCCGGAGGCCTCGAAAACCAGGTCCGCGCCGTTGCCGCGATCGAGTTTGCGGGCCATCTCGACAATCGATTCCTGGCGTTTTTCGGGCGACATTTTACGGTAATCCCAAACCTCGCTTGCCCCGAGCGCTCGGGCCTTGGCGATTCGCTCCGGGCTCTTTCCGGAACCGATCGCCACGACCTGGCCGCCGGCGGCCGCGGCCCAGGCTACGGCGAACAGCCCCACCGGGCCGAGACCCTGAACCACCATCAAATCATCCCGTTCCAGTCCGCCGCCATACGCGAATGCCCGGATGGCGGTGGGGCCGGCACAGGGGAAAGCGGCCACGGCCAGGGGATCGAGTTCCGAAGGGACCTTGACCAGTGTATGGCCCGGCTGGTGCAGATATTCCGCAAAGCCGCCATGAAAATGCGGGGGGGTGTCGGGATCGCCGGCATTGGTTACCCCAAAATTCATGCAACTGGCGGTTTCGCCGCGGCGGCAATTGGGGCATTTCCCGCAGGGCAACGCGATGCAGGCAATCACCGTATCGCCGATCGCGAGAGGCGTTCCAAGGCCGTCCGTTTGCACCTCGGCGCCGAGTTGTTCAACCCGGCCGATGAATTCATGCCCGATGATGGCGGGGGACCCCATGGGAAGGCGTCCGTCGGCAATGTGGATGTCCGTACCGCAAATTCCACTGGCGGTCAGCTTGAGCAGGGCTGCACCCGGCGCCGGAGCCTGGACTTCATATTCCCGTAGATCGAAAGGTTTGCCGCCTCCGCAAAATACCGCGGCCTGAGCTTTTTTCATGGTAGTGTCTCCTGTTGATGAACGTAAAATTTTGTTGCTATCCTGGTTGATGTCGCGGAGCGGGAATTATTCGCCAATGATTTTTACCAGCACCCTTTTGCGCCGCAAACCGTCGAATTCGCCATAGAAAATCTGTTCCCAGGGGCCGAAGTCAAGCTGCCCTTCGGTAACCGCCACCACGACTTCGCGTCCCATGATGGATCGTTTGAGATGCGCATCCGCATTGTCCTCGGCGCCGTTGTGAGCATAGCGCGAATAGGGTTTTTCGGGCGCGAGTCCCTCCAGCCATTTCTCAAAATCGCGGTGCAGCCCGCTTTCGTCGTCGTTGATGAAAACCGAGGCGGTGATGTGCATCGCGTTGACCAACAACAGCCCTTCCTGAATGCCGCTGCTTTCAAGACATTGGCTCACCTCCGGGGTAATGTTGACGAAACCGCGGCGGGCGGGAATTTCGAACCAGAGTTCTTTGCGATACGATCTCATGAATTTACTCCTCAATGTCCGGCGTTAACGTATCAGGAATGCGAAACGATGGGAAGGGTGAAGCAAGGGGAATTCCCGCGGAGAGTGCCTTGCTTGAGGGTTGGTTTCCGCGCGGGGTTTTATCGTTTCCGGCGCTTTGCAACGAACAATAACCTCCCCCTCAAGTCTCAAACCTCAAGCTTTCGTGAGCTTCTTGGTTAATCATCGCACGAGAGACCCGCGCGCGATATCGATCCCTCCCCTTCGTCCCCCCTCCCGCCTCCTCGTTTCGTTCACCCGTCGCCGGATGGGTCTTTTGTCTTCGCGGTAAAACGGGTAGCATGATGGCCGCGGAAGGTACAGGCCTCCGCGGTTTTATGCTCGGAGGGGACAAAGTTCATGAAGGATCGGATGACACCGAAGGAACGATGGTTGGCCGCAATCCAGATGGAGCCCGTGGACCGCCTGCCGTTTTGGCCCAAGCTCAGCGGCGCCTATCCCCTGGCTCAGACTGCGCCATTTCGTCAGTTGGACCTGGATGGACTGCACAACGGGATCGGGAGCGACAAGCACATTGGGATCGCCGGATGTATCCGCGAGACCCGCAAGCGCACGACCGTGGAAACCACGCGCACCGGCGGCGTCATGCGAACCCTGTTCCGGACCCCTTCCCGTGAGCTTGAGATGATCCGCCAGTTTGACGAACCGTCTACTTCGTGGCATCCGACCCGGTTTCCCGTGAAAACGCGCGCGGACATCCAAGCGATGACGGAGATTTTCAGCGACGTGACTATCGAATTGGATCCGGATGGCCTCCGTGAAGCCAACCGTCAAGCGGAGCAGATCGGGGCGAATGCACTCACGACCAACGGAATTGGCGAATCGCCCCTGATGCATTGGGTGGAGTGGCTGGCGGGAGTGGAAACCGCGCATTTTCTGCTTGCGGATCAACAACACGAGGTCGAAACCCTGTTTGAAGCGATGCATGCCGTCCTGATGGCCAAGACACAACTCCTGTGCGAGTACAGTCCCGCGGATGTGCTCTACCTGATCGAGAATACCTCGACGACATTGATCTCACCCGGCCAATACCGGCAGTACTGCGCGCGACACGTTGGTGAATACGCCAGGATGACCAGAAGCGCGGGACGCAACCTGATCTTGCACATGTGTGGGCATCTGAAGGCTCTCCTGCCGGACCTCGCCAAAATTCCGGCACAGGCCTTTGAAGCGTTCACTTCCCCGACCCTTGGCAACACAACTCTGCTGGATGGACGAAACGCCTGCCCCGATAAGTGTCTTATTGGCGGTACCAACGCCATGTTGTGGACGAAATGTGCGGCGGACATCATTGCAAAGATCGAGGAGGACCTGGATGTGTTGCCGCATCATCGTGGCATCGTCGTCACCTCGGCCGGTGTCATGCCTCCCCTGTGCAACCCCGAAACCATCAAAAAAGTTTGTGAATGGGTCAAGCAGTACCCCGTCAGAATGAACGATCCGCAACCAAGCGTTTCCGAGGAGGAATGACGGCGCGCGGTTCGTTGTCGTCAAAAGCGCCAGTCCGAAATGACCCCTATCGCCATCCTGCTCGTGATTCTGTCCGCCGTCATGCATGCGGGCTGGAACCTGCTCAGCAAACGCCATGATCCGTCGCCTTCGTTCTTCCTGGTCGCTTGTCTGTCCGGAGCCTTGCTGCTTTCCCCTTTTGTGTGGCTGTACGGCGGGGTTGTCGTGCCGGACATGACCGCGCGGATTTGGGCCTTTCTGCTCGCGGCGGGCTTTTTTTTGGCCCTCTACTATGTATCGCTTGCCGGCGCCTATCGAGCGGGCGACATGTCCGTCGCTTATCCCATGGCCCGATCTGCTCCAATCGTTGTCGTGACGGCGGTCACCCTGATCCTGGGGCGGGGCGACCAGGTTTCGGTCCTGTGCCTGGCCGGAATGGTGCTGGTGGTGGCGGGATGTTTTTTGATTCCACTCAAACGCCTGGGGGATTTGAGCCTGAGAAGCTACGTCAAACCGATCTGCGGCCTGGCGCTGCTTGCCGCCATCGGCACGGCCGGCTACTCGATTATGGACGACGAGGCGCTGCGTCTGCTCCGGTCGAGGACCACGATCGGAAATACGCGCACGACCCTCGTGTACGCGGGGCTGGAAGCGTTGGCGGCTTCAGCCTGGTTGTTTCTTTTTGTGATGTTGCGCCGGGAAGGACGTATAAGGCGGATTCAATGGCCGCGCGTAAAAATACCCGTGGCCATGCTGGCGGGGCTCGCGATATTTTTCTCGTATGCCCTTGTTCTGCTCGCGCTGTCGTTTGTCGACAACGTGAGTTATGTGGTCAGCTTTCGCCAGATCAGCATCCCGTTGGGAGCCGTTTCAGGCATTCTGGTGTTAAAGGAGGTGCCCTACGGCCCGAAGGTGTCCGGAGTGATCGTGATGTTTGTTGGGCTGATCCTGGTGGCGATGGGATAGCCGGGCAGCCACCCTTTTCGACCGTGCGGTCCGTCAGCAACAAACTCGTGTTTTTGCATCTGCCGTTGCGATGATCAATGCTTCCCGGCATCCAGTACGCTTGAATAGCGAAAGACCGGCTAACGCATCCTGCGGATCCGGACTTCTATCTCGGGCAGGTCTTTCAGCAAAGCCGTAAGTTCGGCCGGGTCCGTGTCACCGTAATGGTAGGGGTAGAGGACCTTTGGCCTGAAGGCTCTTGCGGCCGTCGCGACCATCTTGGGCGTCATGGTGTAGGGCAGATTCATGGGCAGGAAGGCCACGTCGACGCCGCTCAGCGCCTGCATCTCGGGCGTGTTTTCGGTGTCTCCCGCCACGTATACTCGTCTGTCTCCGAAGGTGAGAAGGTAGCCGTTACCCTCGCCCTTTGGGTGGAAAGGTTGTCCGGTTTCGCGCATGTTCACGATGTTGTAGGCCGGCACGGCCTCCACCCGGATACCCGCCACGGTTCGGCTCGCCCCGTTTGTCATGACCAGTCCGTCAAGCTTGCAGACGCAAGAACAAAACATCACGATATCGGTGGCCGGAGTTCTAATGATAAGATTGAACGTCGAGTCGATTCTGATCCCGATAGCGATTGGCTAAGGCATCTGTCCGTGCTCTGTCCGACGGGTCCGCCTCCCGCCTCCGCGGGAGGCATTTCCCCGCGCTGGCGTGAGGGTTGAGAGTTGAGGTTTGAGTTCCGCGGAGTATTATTGTTCCGCGCATGCGCCGAAACGGTAGGGCGGCGAGGCCTGGCAGGGTTGAGGCTTGAGGTTTGAGGGTTGAGGGGTAGGGCGGCGAGGCCCTTCGCCGCCGCGCGCGGATTTTCCGCGCGATCCCCCC
>CAZIUM010000173.1:0-6366 GCA_964542285.1 uncultured Lentisphaerales bacterium | reverse complement strand
AGGAATCCAGCACAAAGCGTGGATTGCCCGTGCGCGCGATCATGGCTTCCACCGTATTGGGATTTAGCCCCAGGTTCAGGACGGTGTCCATCATGCCGGGCATCGAGGCCGCGGCGCCCGACCGCACGGAGCACAATAAGGGATTGGGGCCCTTGCCGAATGTCTTGCCGGTGATCTTTTCGAGCGTTCCCATGGCCTGGGCGACTTCGTCGTCGATCAGTTTGTGCAGGTCTTTCGGGCCGATTTCGTCGAACTTGGCGCAGGCCTCGGTCGTGATCGTGAAACCGGGGGGCACGGGCAGTCCGATGCTGGCCATGTCGGCCAGATTGGCGCCCTTGCCGCCCAGCAACGCGCGCATGGATCCCTGGCCTTCCGCCGTGCCGCCGCCGAATGAATAAACGTACTTTGCCATATCTTTCTTTCTCCGGAATTCGTTGTATACCTGGACGAACGGTCATCAGATACCGCGCGGACGACAGGTCATGTTTTCGCGCAAGCCGGACCGCGATCCAGCCAGCAACATGCGGGAAATCATTCTAACAATTCTCCCGGGCATGTCAATCGCGAGAGCGCGCTTTCAGCAATTCCGGCCGGTCTCCGGAATTTCCGGGTGACTTCTTTGTCGTTCGCGTTGTCGGCGACATCATAATGAATATCGGCGACCCCTGTGCGGCACTAACGCCCGGGGCAGAATTTTTTGGACGAATTCAAGGTCCCGGGGAACAAGGGGTCCCGCCCGTATTCGGGATGGCGGCATTCCTCTTCCATAAATAAGGCCAGGCCGGACCAGCCCCAGAAGGGATTTCGCCCCATGCCGTTGCCGCTTTCGGCACCATAATACTCTCGAAAGGGTGCATTTTCGAACATGGTTCGATTCCGTGTCGCCAGTTGCCGGGCGATTTCGTGGAATCCGTAACGGAGCAAGCCCTGAACGGCGATGTAGTTTGTTGGCATCCAACTGTGGGCCCGCCAGCTGCAGGCAAAATCCGGCGGTTCCCATTCAAGAAACCCTTCGGTATATCCGGGTTCATCCACCGCCAGCGCCGGAAGCGGCCATGGACGCCAAAATCCGTCCTTTGACAACAAATGTTCTTCAACCAGCCGGCGGGCCTGGAGGGGAGAAGGAATGCCCGCCCACAGCGTGGCGAACATGCCGACGTGGCGAACCGGAATCGGTCGATGTAACCGGGCGTGATGATCCAGGTAACACCCCCGCGATTCACTCCAGCATTCGCGTTGCATCGCATCCCTGCGTCGCCGGGCATGATCGCGAAACAACGCGGCATCCTGTATGGCCATGGGGCCCACCGAGTCCGCCAACAGGGCCATGGCCTCGCATTCCCGCACCAGGTAGGCGTTTAAATCCACACCTTCACAGAACGCGTCGTGAAACGTTCCGGCCCGTTCATACTGATTGTCCATGCCGGAATGGCCACTGTGATCCCAAGTGCTCAATCCGGCCCCACGGCGGTCTTCGTTCACCAACCAGCGCAGCAGGTAATGCTTAAGGGTGTAGTACCGTTGGGGAAACAACCAGTCCATGGGGTCTCCGGCGCGCAGCAGAAGCAGGGCTGTCTGACACAAAAAGGGTTGTTGATGAAACTCGCCCCACCAGATGCGCGGCAGGGTGCGCGGAATGTAACCGGTTCGATCCGCCTGGTCGAGAAACAGGCACAGACCCGCCCGGCTCAAATCCGTCGACCAGCCGAGATGCAATTGCAGGATGGTTTCAAAATACTGATCCCAACCGTATAACCGCCCGCCGGCATATCCGGTATAACACTGCACGGTGCGAATTTCTCCGGTGTTCGTGGCGCAGGTCACGGTTTGAACGCCTTGCGCTCGCATCAATTGGTCCAGTCGTTTCCGCAAATTCTTGGCGGTTGAGCCTGCACGCGCAGGATCGGAAGAGGTTCGCAGGGCATCGTCTCCGATGAATGGGCCCTTGTCCGGTGTATGATCCGTTTCCATAAATCACAGTTTAGCAAACGCAATCAACTTTTAGCATGGAATCCTTCGGACCCTGTGCTGACTCCGGGATGTTGTTTTTTCGGTTGCTACCTCCCATGCCATTAGGGTAAGGTCTTGCATGTATCAGGAATAATTGTTCCGCATTGATGAATATACGATAGGAGAAGACCGCATGGCCGTTTATACGCGCGAGTTTAACCAGGCAGATTTATCCGATCCCGTGATTGCCGCGGACACGATCAAGCGCAAGGCGCTGGAATTTGGTGCCGATGCGGTGGGGATTGGCAATATCGAACGTTGGAAGGGCGCTCCGCTTCAAATGGATCCCTTACAGATCATGCCGGAATGCAAATCGATTATTGCCATGGCGTTTCGGGTGCACCGTGGCAGTATGCGCGGCATCGAGGAAGGCACCTATTTCAGCAATTATTCTTCCATGGGCTATGGTGGCATCACCTATTTGTACATGCCGATGACGGTCATCAACCTGGCCAAGTTCATCGAGGACCAGGGCAACGAAGCGGTGCCGATGGGGCACCAGAGCGATTGGCGCAGTATTGATGGCGATGGCTACCTGCGGCGCAATTTCAGTCGTCCGGTTGCGCCGGGTCGAGCTTCGCCGGATGTAATGATCCACCTGCGCATCGCCGCGTTCCTGTGTGGTTTGGGCGAAATCGGTTTGAGCAAGATGCTGTTGACGCCGCAGTTCGGTCCGCGCAACCGGGTGGGCGTGATCCTGACGGATGTCGAGCTGGCGCCGGACCCCCTCTATGACGGACCGCGGCTCTGCAACCAGTGCATGGCTTGCGTCAAGGCCTGCCCCGGGGGATGTTTCGATACCGACAAGCGCGTCAAGGTGAACCTGGCCGGACGCGAGGTGGAATGGATCGATCTGGATACGCATAAATGCGACGTGGCCTTTCGTGGAGCTCAAAAGGTCGATGAGAACGTTCCCGCGGAAGACCAGTATCATTCCGAAAACACGCGGCCGGGCGACTGGAGCCCATTCTACAAGAAGCCCCGCAATCTCTACAATACCGGACAGGCGGTCTGTGGCGCCCGCGGGTGCACACGTGCCTGCATGATCAGCCTCGAATCCCGAGGCGTCCTGCAAAACACCTTTAAGGACAAATTCCGGCGGCGGCCCACCTGGCGTATCGACTGGTCGCGCGAGCCGGAATACAGCGAAGGGTCCCGGTTTCGAAGTCCGACCGGGGACGATGCGGATTGATAGGGAAGAGACGACCGTATGGCGGGATCCGACATGGTGCTTTCGGTTATCAAGGCGCTGGACATTTTGCGGCTTGTGGCCGAATCGCCCGATGGTCTGCGCCTCGGGGATGTGTTGCGTGCAACCGGTCTGAAGAAAACCACCGCCCACAACCTGATGCGCACGCTCTGTGCCCGTGGCTTCATCGAGAAGACCGGCGGCAACCGCTTCGTGCTCGGGTCCGCTCCCCACGAACTGGTGGCGCTGCGGTCGCGCAACCTGCGACTCCAGGTCGCCGAACGCCAGTTGCGACGCTTGCACGCCATGCTGCCCAAGGCCACCCTGACGTTTTCGGAACTGACGCCCTCGGCCATCCATTGCCGCCTGCGTGTTTCGCCGGATCGACCGGGAGAAATCCAACGGCCGCTGGACCGGCAGATCATGCCCTATGTTACGCAGACCGCCCTTTGTCTTCAGGCGACTTCGGCAAATGCGTCCTCTTTCGAACGGCATTATCCTTTTGAAGAATATGGCGTCGTGCGTTGGCGCACATTGCAGGCCTTCATGGAGCATAAGCAACGGGTCCGCGAACGGGGCTATGCGATCGACCTGCGCCCGGATCGGCTGGCCATCGCCTTTCCGGTCCCCGATACGTTCGCGTTGGGCTTCAGCGTGGAGAATCCGCCTCCCGATCCGATCCACGAATTGTCCGGGAAGGCGGCGGAATTTTGCTGCGGGATGAAAAATGCATTGACGCTTCGCGTGGAGGAGAAGCCCGTATGAAGTTTGCCGTTGGATATCAGCAACCGGACAATGGCGAGGCTTTTTCCGCTCTAACGGCGGATTATGCCTCCGACCTGGCGGAGGTGTATTTCGCCTGGCCAGGCAGCGCCAGCGGTCGGACGGCCTGGGACCGTTCCGGTGGTGCGGTAGACTGGGCCGCCCAGCAGCGCCTGGAAGAGGACCTGGCTGCCATTCGTGGACAGGGACTCAAACTGGACCTGTTGCTCAATGCCAATTGTTACGGCGAACGCGCCATCAGCCGCTCGCTGGAAAACGAAATCGGCTCCCTGCTGTCCTACCTGCGGGATCGAGGCATCGACCCGGAGATCGTAACGACCGCCAGCCCTTTCGTTGCGCATGTCGTCAAACGACACTTTCCCGAAATCGAGACACGTGCCTCGGTCAACATGCGGCTGGATTCCACGCTTGCGCTGGAATATCTTGCGGACACTTTTGATTCGTTTCACTTGCGGCGGGATTTGCAACGGGATTTATCCACCGTGGCGCGCTTTTATGACTGGTGCGAGCGACACGAGAAGACGTTGTGTCTACTTGCCAACAGCGGGTGTCTGCGCAACTGTCCGTATCAAACCTTCCACGACAACTTGGTGGCGCACGATGCCGCGGTGGCCGAGCAGCGCAACGTCGAGGATTTTATTTCGCACCTCTGCTGGAAACTCTACCGGAATCCCGAAAATTTCGTCGAATTTCTGCGCGGTTCCTGGATTCGGCCCGAGGATTTGCCGGCGTACGAGCCCTATTTCAAGGTTGTCAAGCTGGCCACCCGCCAGCATTCGCATCCCCGCATGGTCATCGGAGCCTACGTTTCTCGTAAATTCGACGGCAACCTGCTGGATTTGACCGAGCCCGGGTTCGCGCGCGCCTTCGCGCCCTGGATTCTCGACAACCGGCGCTTCCCGGACAACTGGCGCGAAATCGCCGGCGCTTGTGCTACCCAGTGCAGCCACTGCGGCCAGTGCGAAACGGTTTTGCGGCAGGTTCTCGTCAAGATGGCGATTTTGAATCGAGAATGACGGCGAAGTGACGGCCGGGGGCAAGGGGTGCGGGGATTCCGAAACGGTTTCATGCCTGCATCGGAGGAACGCCCTGCGTGACGTTTGTCTTCGCCCGGTGGCCCTCTGTGCGAGTCGCATATCGTCTCCGCCAAGGAAGCGAAGGAATTCGGAATCTTGCTCAAACGGCTTGCTTTCAGTCGCGGCTACATTGGGCCTGGCAGCCCACTGGATATGGACACTTTACGGTCGTGTTCGGCGCAATGAGATTCTATGATGGTGGGTAAGGGGAGGGCCGGAAGGCGCTTCGTCTTCTATCCCGGAAAAATCATGTTGAAATCAACCGATGCTCAAAAATCTTCGACCCACTGTGGCGCTCGCGTGACGGTGTTGTCGGCGACCGGACGGAACGGGTGGGAGTTTTTATCTCCCCGTTTACGCGCCTATACCATGGTCCAGGGCATGACCTTGCTTTGCGTCCTGGCGATCCTGTCCGCCAGCGTCCCCCTGATCTATCGTGCCGTCCGGGTCCATGCCTACGAAACCGAAGTGGTCCGTGCCCTGAGCCTCGTGAAAATCGCTCAGGACGAATATTTCGACCGGCACGGAACCTATGCGGGCAGCAACACCCTGGTTGCCGTCCGGGACTTGCCCGGGTTGTTACAGAACGATTCCGTCCGGATCGATCCCCGTTATGTTTCGATGAAGGACTTGTTGATTTCGGCGAATTACCCGCAATGCGATGAATACCTGGCGATCTGCCTTCCCGCGACGAAAGGTCCCGGGGCCAGGTTGCCGGTCCAGGGATTTGCCATGGATCACCGGGGCACCCTCTACCGCGGCGATCGGAACCGGACGGGCGATTGGCGTCCCGAATTTCCACATTTATCGCCGCCATAAGCTATTGACAGCCTACGTCGGGAGAAGTATTTTTTCGCTGGATAAAGCGAACGGGGTAGTTCGTGTCCTGTGGATCGCGGTGGATTCTAATGGAACCGGCGGTTCCTTCGGGGGCGTTATGAAACGACGAACATTTCGAGGTTGGCGATGTCGCGTCGGTGGCGGGAAGAAAAACTATCTCGCGGGTATTGGGTTGCGGTGCGGCGGTTTGCTTCTGTTGACGGCGATTCTGGGCTGCGCGACCTCGGGGGGGGATCCTTATTTGTAGCCGTTCACGGGGGGGGGGGGGCGCGGGGTTCCCGATGCAAGTTGGTGCTTCCGTGCGCCCCGATGAGAACGGGTGCCTTCCTTAACGCGATCAAGTGCGTCGGTTAAGCGTATCCGATTACTGGTGGCGGTTAAGCAAGCGATGAAGTATCCGCTTAAGAGCGCTGAAACTCCGCATCTACCCTTCGTCGCAACACTTCCACCCCACACTTGCCCGGTTAG
>CAZIUM010000172.1:0-6404 GCA_964542285.1 uncultured Lentisphaerales bacterium | reverse complement strand
GCCCCTCCAGGCTAACTTACTCTGCCAAAGGCGCATTTACTTTGTCAATCGACCTCGAAAATCGAAAAATCGAAAATCGATAAAGCGGGCCATTGAAGGGATTACGATAAAGAGTGTTATGTAGGGGTTCGCTGAACGTGACCGTCACGCGGAATTTTACTGTTTCGGCGCCCGGCGCCGCCACGCCACATCCAGTTGAACAGCAGGGCGGCCAGGAAGCAAACCGTGTTGCCGATCACCGGCCAGAGCAGGAAGTTGATGCCCCCGCGCACCGCCAGGACCAGGCAAACGTAGGACAGGACAAAGCCCGCAGCCGAAGCGCGCCAGTCCACACGCCAGGGCAGGAAGGCCAGCAGCATCAGGCCCAGCACCCCGTTGGTGCAGAACCCCATCAGCTTGCCCCAGACAATCTGGGCGTATTGAACCTCCATGAACAACAGTCCCGTCAGGATCATCAGGGCGCCCCATACCAGGATCAGGCTTCGCGACAGGCGCAGATAGAAGCGTTCCGGCCGGATGCGGCGGCTGAACCGGCGGACGAAATCCTCGACGCAGACCGTGGAAGCCGAATTCATGCAGGCGTCGAGGCTGGACATGGCCGCGGCGAAGATCGCCGCCAGTAGCAGGCCGGCCAGACCCGCCGGCAGATGGCGCACGACAAAATAGGGCATGATCTGGTCCGGCTTGGGCGGCAGGTTGGGGTCCGGAAACGCCTCGAAGAAGGCGAAGAAGGCTGTTCCCATGAAGTAGAAGAGAAATCCCAGGGGAATGTAGAGCAGCACGGCCATCCAGACGCAGTTGGCCGCCTTGGCGGTGGAAGGGGTGCTGAGATAGAATTGGGCCATGTCCTGTTGCGTCCCGTAGATACGCACGGTCTGATAAATGGTTTCGAGCACGAGCCACAGACTGGTGATGCGGTGGAAGTCGGAGGACAGGACTAGAAGCCGGAACTTGTTGCCCGCCAGTCCGGCCTGGAGAAACCCATCCACCCCGATATCGCCGAAGATTTGCGCCAGAATAAACAAGGCGCCGAGCACGAAGATCGAGACTTGCATCACATCCGTCCAGATGGCGGCCTTGAGCCCTCCGAGGGCGGTGTAGGCCGTGACGACCAACCCCATCGCCACGATGCAGCCGGCCAGCGGCAGTCCGGCCACGGTGTGCAGCACCAGCGAGGGCAGATACAACACCAGTCCCAGCCGCCCCACGGCAAAGATCAGGAAACTGGTGGATGCCAGCAGGCGGACCACCACATGCTGGCGCATCTCCAGGTATTGGTAAATGCTGACCACTTCCGCTTCGCGGTAGCGGGGAAGGATGAACCCAACGATGATCAAGCCGGTCAGGGCCAGAAAGGGCAACTGGACCATGTAGGTCCAGTCATGTTCGCCAAAGGACATGCCCGGCAGGCCCATCATCGTCAGGGCTGAAAGGTACGCGCCCAGGAGAGAAATACCGGCCAGAAAAAAATGCATGCGGCCGCCGCCCAGGAAAAGTCCGCGCGCGGTGCGGACTCCGCGACCGGCAAGCCAGCCGATCGTCAGCATGATCCCCAGGTAGACCGCCATGACGGCATAGTCCCAAGCGGTCAGGCCGGCGCGCGCGATGTCCGGGGTCGTGGCAATGTCCCGAACGGCGGCTGCCGCGGACATGCCGGTGCCGCCGGAGACGGGATGGGCGAAGAGAGTGCGCATTTGTTCGCCGCTGAAGCCCAGGCTCCAGAGCAGCACCAGGATCAACCCCAGCGAGCCCATCAACCCCAGGACGGCCGTGAGGGCCAAGCGCATCCCGTTGCGACGGTAGCGGGGGCAAGGAGCCGAGCCCTTCATGATGTCTCCGCCTGCCGTTTATTTTCGTTCAAGTGGCGCACCAACGCCTGCAACGCCAGCAGGTAGCCGAAAGCGCCAAATCCGCCGATGACGCCCAGGCAGACCGGAGCCGTCAGACTGTTGTGGCGGAAGGACTCGCGCGCGTAAATGTTCGACAAGTGCACCTCGACGCAGGGAAGGGTCGTGGCGGCAATCGCGTCGCGCAGGGCCACGCTGGTGTGGGTGTAGGCGGCGGGATTGACGATCAGGCCGTCGACTTCATCCATGGCGTTTCCGATGCAGCGCACCAGCTCGCCTTCGACATCGCTTTGAAAGCTGTCGACGTCGATGTCTTGCCGGGCGGCCTGGTCGCGCACCATGCCGACGATGTCGTCCAGGGTTGTGACCCCGTAAATGGCGGGCTCACGTTTCCCCAGCAGCTTCAGGTTCGGACCGTTGATCAGTCGTATTTTCATGATTCCGATCTCCTTCGGGCCCCGCGGCCGGTGACGGCGCGGCCGGCGTGAGCCGGGTGACCTTGTCGTTTTCCAACTTGACAACCATGCCGTCGGCTTTTCGCATTTTGACCTGGTTTTTCAGCGCATCGATCCCAATCACCGTGGCCTGATCGCCATCCGGCAGGATCATGATGGCGCCGGTGGGGGGCATGGTTCGCTGGCATTCCAGGTAGAAATCGTGCTCAAAGCGCAGACAGCATTTCAGGCGTCCGCAGGTGCCGTTGATGGCGGAGGGATTGACGGACAAGTTCTGGTCGCGCGCCATGCGCACGCTCACGGTGGAAAAATGGCGCAGCCAACTGCTGCAGCAGGTGACGCGTCCGCAGGGAGCCATGGCGCCCAACAGGGACACCTCGTCGCGCACGCCGGTTTGATGCAGCTTCACGCGGGCGCCGAAATGACGTTGCAGGCGGCTGACGAGCTGTCGCTGATCGACTTCCTTTTGGGTGCGGTAGTGCAGATCGAGTCGCTCTCGGACCAGGCTGAAATGCGCCGTGACGGCTCGTGCCCGGGCATTCCGATGCATGGAGGCGCACTCGCGGTTGAAAAATCGCATGGCGCTGGCGGCGGCATTGCGGTTGGTCTCGACCTGTCGCAGGTCCAGGGCGGTGGCTTTACGCGTCAGGCGGGCCACGGGAAAATCGTCGGGACGGGAGGTTAGACGGCAAACCAATCGTCCCAGTTCCAGCACATGTTCCTCGGCGAAGACGACCTGTTGGCCGCGAACAACGCGATGGTCGTCGGCGATCTCCACGGCGTAGGGTTGCCGTTCGTCGGGTATCTGCACGAGCCAATACACGGTCAGGTTCCACCCTGCAGGCGATCCAGCCAATAAGACAAAAGGTTGGTTTCGTTGAGGCTGCGCTCCAGTTGGCGTCCCAGTTCCTCCACGGATTCAATGTTGTCCAGCGCCTGGGCCAGGGTCAGGCCTTGCGCCCGCCGCTGCAACGATTCCAGTCGGTCACGGTAAAACACGACGCTTTCGTCCGCACCGGAGCGCAGGGCCAGCAGGTCGCGGTACCAGCGCAGCAGTCCCATGAGCAGCAGCCCGCGCGATTCGCGATAGCGGGAACTGACGAGAGCCGAAACGGTGGCGTTCGATTCCTCCAGCCCGGAATCCTCCACTTCCTGCGTTTCTTCCCGGATGGCGGCTTCGGCGGTGGCTTTCATTTCGTTGAGCAGCGCCGACAGCCTGGCCGCGGCCGCCATGGCCGCCGCCGGGCCCTTGATGGGGGGGCCGTCCAGCACCTCCAGCAATTGGCCGCGCCAGTTCGGGGGCAGCTCGGAGGGCGGCTCTTCCAGGTCTACCCGCTGACAACGCGAGCGGATCGTGGGCAGCAGGGCCTGCGGCGCCTCGGTCAGGAGCAACATGACGGTGTCGTGCGGAGGTTCCTCCAGCATTTTCAGAAAGGCGTTGCCGGCGGCTTCGTTGAAGCGATCGGCCCATTCGATGACGGCCGCCTTCCAGCCTCCGGCAAAGGCGGTGTTGTTGAGCCAGGGAAGCAGCAGGGGGCCGTCGCCGGAAGAGGAGCGCGCGCTGTGGCGCAACTGATCGATGGAGATGACGCGCGATTTCTTCTGCGGGGCCAGCCAGAAATTGTCGCACCAGGTGCGCGCGGTAACCTGTCTGCAAATGTCGCATTCGCCGCAGGGCGGCTCCGGGGCGCGGCAGGCCAGCAGGCGCAGCACATGCAGCGCCAGCTCCCCGGCGGCGCCCCTGGGCGATCCCGTCACCAGGTAGGCATGTGCCAGGCGTCCTTTCCGGTAGGCGTGTTCCAGCATGTGTTGGGCTTCTTGAAGACGCATGGAATCAGGTGTCCTCCTGTAACGCTTCGAAGCGGCGGTCGACGCGTTGGCGAATCTCCTCCGCCACCACGTCGATTTCACGGCGGGCGTCGATGACCTGCAGCCGGTGCGGGTGCCGTTGCGCCAGCGCCAGGAATCCGTTGCGAAGGCGATCGTGGAAGGCATTGCCTTCCTGCTCGAAACGGTCGTTGACGATGCCGCGTCCCTGCCGGTCGGCCAGACGTTTGCGGCTGGTGGCCGTATCGACGTCCAGCAACAAAGTCAGGTCGGGTTCCAGCCCGCCGGTCGCAAAACGATTGACGATCCGCAGATCCTCCGGATCGAACCCGCGCCCGTGTCCCTGGTAGGCGAAGGTGGAGTCGCTGAAACGGTCGCAGAGCACCCATTCCCCACGTTCCAGTGCCGGCAGGATGATCTTTTCCGCCAACTGGGCGCGGCTGGCGCAGAACAGCAGCACTTCGGCGCGCGCGGCGGGGGCTTCGCCGCCGGTGTCGTGCTGCAACAAGCCTCGCAGAGCTTCTCCAAGGGGGGTTCCGCCCGGTTCGCGCGTCAGCACCAGCCGACGTCCCCGGCGACGCAGGTGATCGGCCAGCCGTTGCAGATGAGTGGACTTCCCACTGCCTTCGGGCCCTTCAAAGGTGATGAACCTGCCACGTGTCATGATCGCCTGACCTGTTGCCCCTCCGGGGTGTCGCGGACGGTCCAGCCGGCGGTGGCCAATTCGTCGCGAAGCCGGTCCGACGCCTTCCAATCACGTTCCTTGCGTGCCTTGGCGCGCTGCTTCAACAGTGCGTGGATTTTCTCGGGCGGGGCTTCTCCGTCCTCCTTCCCGCGTTCGAAATACAAGACGCCGAGCACGGCATCCCAGCGTTTCAGGAGGTCCGATACGACGGACGCCTCGTCGGGCGTCAGGCGTTTCGCGTCCAGCGCGGCATTGCCTTCTCGCACCAGACCAAACAGGGCCGCCAGCGCCTCGGGCACGTTGAGGTCGTCGGCCAGCGCGTCGGCGAAGACCTTCGCGGCGCGCGCCGCGAAGTCGGGCAGGTCCGGGGACGTCGGAGCCCTAGCCCCGCCGGCACTGGCCTTCAAACGGTCGCCGAAGACATCCACCCGCGCCAGGGCGGCACGGGCCGCCGCCAGGGCATCGAAGGTGAAATTCAGGGTCTGTCGGTAATGGCCGTTGAGCAGCACGTAGCGAATTTCGCGTCCGCTCCATCCGCGGTCGATCAAATTCCGCAAGGTGTAAAAGTTGCCCAGGGATTTGGACATTTTCTGGCCGTTCACGCGCAGGTGAGCGCAATGCATCCAGGTGCGCACAAAGGGTTTTCCGGTCGCGCCTTCGGACTGGGCGGTTTCGTTGGCATGGTGCGGGAAAAGATTGTCGATGCCCCCCGTGTGCAGATCGAAGGTTTCCCCTAGGTACCGCATGCTCATGGCGGAGCATTCCAGGTGCCACCCCGGGCGGCCGCGTCCCCAGGGCGCTTCCCAGGCCACGTTGCCGTCGGCCTTGTCCCAGGCTTTCCAGAGGGCGAAATCCCCGACACTGTCCTTGGCGTACTCGTCCTGGGCGACGCGCGCTCCGCTGCGCAGTCCCGCCAGGTCGATATGCGCCGGACGACCATAGCCGGGAAACCGGGCAACGTTGAAATACACCGAACCATCCTCGGCATGGTAGGCCAGGCCGTGTTCGAACAACCGCTCGATCAGGGCGATCATTTCGGGAATGTGGTCCGTGGCGGCGGGATAATGCTCGGCCGGCTCAATGTTCAACCGCCGGATGTCGTCGAAAAAGGCTTTGATATAGGGTTTGGTGTACTCGCGCAGCGTGAGGTCGGATTCCTTGGCGCCGCGGATCGTTTTGTCGTCCACGTCGGTCAAGTTCATGACCTGCGTAACCTTGTATCCGGCGAATTGCAGCACTCGGCGTAGTAAATCCTCGAAAACATAGGCGCGGAAATTGCCGATGTGCGCGTAATTGTAGACGGTGGGGCCACAGGTATAGAGTCGGACCCGTCCGGCCTCCAGGGGTTCGAACAACTCCATCCGGCGTGACAATGTATTGTAAAACGTAAGCTTCATAGGTTCTTCGGCGTTTCCGACGACTCAAGGGCAACCCCATGCGTACGGGATCGTCAAACGTTCAAGACAAACATTGAACATCGAACATTGAGGTTTTGCAATCCAAAACGTGCCGGCATCCAAAACGTGCCGGGTGAGACTTCGCACACTCCTCGCGATAACCGACTCGGCGATGACTCACCCCCCTCGGTTG
>CAZIUM010000171.1:0-6476 GCA_964542285.1 uncultured Lentisphaerales bacterium | reverse complement strand
AGGGTTGAGGGTTGAGGGGTAGGGCGGCGAGGCCCTTCGCCGCCGCGCGCGGGTTCCCCGCGCGTTCCCCATCCGTCCGCACCCGTACCCGTTCTCGTTCTCGATCTTCTCCCACACCCCCATACCCACATACTCTCACCGCCCCCCTCCGCGCCGGTTCCCGGCGCGGAGGGGGGCGCGGGTCGCCTAAACGCTTGCTTTCCCGCCGCGCACGTGGGAAACTGCCGGGGTTTACTTGTTGCTACCGCTCCGGAGGGCGGTGGCGGAAAACACACCAGCATGGAAAGCAACATGAGCAAGAAGAAATTGCGGATCGGGTTTGTTGGCGCCGGCGGAATCGCGCGGTCGCAGATGGCTATTCTCAAGGAATTTCCGGATGCGGAACTTGTGGCCGCCGCCGATGTCAGCGAGGACGCCCTCAAGAAATGCCAGGAAGACCATGGCGTCGGCGTTGTCTATGACGACTGGAAGACGATGCTCAAGAAGGAGGACCTGCAGGCGGTGTCGGTCTGCACGCCCAACGGACTGCATCTGCAGCCGACCCTCGATGCCTTCAAGGCCGGCTGTCATGTCATGGTCGAGAAACCCCTCGCGATGAATGCCAGGGAAGGCCAGCGGATGCTCGCCGCGGCCAAGGCCGCCAAGCGCCAGTTGATCATTGCCTTCCAGTGGCGCTTCCATCCCAAGGCGCAGTTGATCAAGAAGATGGCCGACAGCGGCATGTTCGGCGATGTCCTGTTTGTGCGCTGCCAGGCCATCCGGCGCCGCGGCATCCCCAACTGGGGCGTGTTCGGCCGCAAGGAGCTGCAGGGCGGCGGACCGATGATCGACATCGGCGTACACATCATGGAAATGGCGCACTATGTCATGGGCTCCCCCCGCCCGGTGGCGGCCTCCGGCAACACCTTCCGCTACATCGGCGACAAGCCCGGCGACGTGGCCTGCAACTGGCCCGACTGGGATTACAAGACCTACACCGTCGAGGACCTGGCCGTAGGCCATATCCGCTTCGATAACGGCGCCATCATGCACGTGGAGAGCAGCTTCGCGGCCCATGCCAAGAATGCCTTTACCTTCCAGTTGATGGGCACCAAGGGCGGCGCGGAGTTCGATCCGCTGGTGCTGCGCACCGACGAGAACGGCTACATGATGGACAAGACGCCGGCCTTCGTGCCCGATTATCCCTGCTTTGCCGATAAAATGCGCCGCTTTGTCGATACGGTGCTCCATGGCAAGCCCACCGAGGCGCCGGGAGAAGCCGGACAGATGGTGCAGAAGATGATCGACGGCATCTATGCCTCGGCCGACAAGGGCCGCGAAATCAAGATTCTCTAAGGAGCCATGGCGGCATCTCCCAGGCAGGACGTGCGCGTGGCCGTCTGGCTCACCGACCCAAGCGCCGCTTGCTGGAATTTTTCGCTCCGGCATCGGCGCGCCCTGGCGCGGGCCCTGCCGGAGGCGCGCCTGACGGTCTGTCGGGAGGCCTCCGGCTTTCGGCGCGCCCTGGCGCGGGCCCATGTCGCCCTGACCTGGGTCTGCCGTCAGGAGTGGCTCGCGCGCGCGCGTTACCTGGAGTGGATCGCCACGCCGGCCGCGGGGCGCGACTATTTTTCGGTGTCGCGTCCGGGCCTGACCCTCACCTATGGCCGCTTCCACGGCCGCTTTATCGGCGAGACGGTCGCCGCCATGCTGCTGGCCGAGAACCGCGGCCTCCTGGCGGCCTGCCGCGAGCAGTCGGCGGGCCATCCCTGGCCGCGGGCGGAGGTCGCGCGCGGCATGCGCATGCTCCGGGGCACCCATGCGGTCATTGTCGGCTTCGGCGCCATCGGCTATTGGATCGGCCACTATTTAAAACCCTTCGGAACGCGCATCACCGGGGTGCGGCGCCATCCGCGCGCGGCGCCGCGACCGCCGTATTTCACCCCCGGCGACCGCGTGGTCGGCGCCGGCATGCTCGATCGCGTCCTGCCCGAGGCCGATCATGTCATCCTGGCCCTGCCGCGCGACCCCGGCACCGACAACCTGCTGCATGCCGCGCGCATCCGCCGCCTGCGGCGCGGCGCCGCCGTCTATAATATCGGACGCGGCAACGCCCTGGACGAGGTCGCCCTGGCGCGCGCGCTTGCGGCGGGCCGTTTGCGCGCCGCCTGCCTGGATGTGTTCCGCCGCGAACCGCTGCCCGCGGACGATCCCTTGCGCGCGGCGCCCAACCTGCTGATCACGCCGCACAGCTCCGCCGTCGCCCCCGAGTACCTGGATGTCTTCCTGGAGGAGTTTGTCGCGTTGTTCCGCGAACGCTACCGCGGAGGCGCGCGAACGTCGTGAGAATCGTCGTCTGCATCAAGCAGGTGCCGGATTCGACCGCGCTGCAGCTCGATCCCGAAACCCATACCCTGCGCCGCGGCACGGCCCCCGCCGTGACCAACCCGTTCGATCTGCCGGCGCTGGAAGAGGCCCTGCGCCTGCGCGAGACCCATGGTGGCCGCCTGACGGTGCTCAGCATGGGACCGCCGCGGGCCGTCGAGGTGCTGCGCGAGGCGCTGTCGCGCGGCGCCGACGAGGCCGTGCTCCTGTGCGACAGCGCCTTTGCGGGCAGCGACACCTGGGCCACCAGCCTCGTGCTGGCGGCGGCCATCCGCAAGCTGGGCGGCGCGGACCTCGTCGTCTGCGGCCGCCAGGCTTCGGACGGCGATACCGGCCAGGTGGGCCCCGGGCTGGCGACCCATCTCGGCATGGCCCAACTGACCTACGTCCGCCGGATTCTGGCCCTGACTTCGAAGACCGTCGAAGCCGAACGCATGCTCGAGGAGGGCGTCGAGCGCCTGCGGGCGGACCTGCCCTGCCTGATCGCCGTCGGACGCGAAATCCACACCCCGCGTCTGCCGACCCTGGCCGGCTTGATCCGGTCCTGTAAACGGTCCGTGACGCAATGGGATGCCGCGGCGCTGGGCATCCTCCGGGAGCAGGTGGGGCTCAAGGGCTCGCCCACGCGTGTCAAGCAGGTGTTCGCTCCCCCGGCGCGCCGGGGGTGCCGGCGGCTGTCCGGGGTCGACGCGCTGGCCCAATGGCTGCGCCAACGGGTCGCGGCGCTGGCCGACATTACGGCCACGCCCCGGAACGATGACGCCGGAGAAGCCCGTCCCGACGAGGGGGTCCGGCGGAGTTCGGACCGGAACGCACGGCCCGCCCCCGCCGACCCGAACGCTCCGTCCGTCTGGGTGCCGGTGGAGTTCCAGCAGGGTGCCGTCTGCCGCGTGACCCTGGAATTGCTGGGCGCCGCCCGCGACCTGGCGCGCGCGCGGCGGGGCCGCGTGGCGGCCTTGCTCCTGGCCCCCAAGGCGGCGCCGGAGGACCTCGCGCTCCTGGGCCGGCATGGCGCCGACGAAATCCTGCTCCTCGAGCACCCGCGCCTGCAACCCTGGGCTGACGAATCCCTGGCCGGGGCCATCGCCGAATTCGCCGCGCGCCACGCCCCGGAGATCGTGCTTTTCGGCGCGACCGTCCGGGGACGCGCCATCGCGTCGCGCGTGGCCGTGACCCTGCGCACGGGGTTGACGGCCGATTGCACGCGCCTGGAGATCGATCCCGAAAACGGCCTTTTGCTCCAGACGCGACCGGCCTTCGGCGGCCATGTCATGGCCACGATCGTCACGCCCGAGTGTCGTCCGCAAATGGCCACCGTGCGCCCCGGCGTGATGTCGGTGCCGTCGCCGCGTTCGGACCGTTTCTGCCATGTCCGGCGGCTTCCCGCGCCGCAAAGACGACATGCGTCCGGTAGCGAACGCCTGGCGTTTCGCGCCGCGGGTGGCGGCGTGGATCTGGCCGAGTCCAGGGTGATCGTGTCTGGCGGACGGGGCATCGGCGGACGGGAAGGGTTCGATCTGCTGCGGGAGCTGGCGCAAGCGCTCGGGGGCGAAGTGGGCGGATCGCGGGCGGCCGTCGAGGCCGGCTGGCTGCCCGATCCCCGCCAGGTGGGGCAGACCGGGCGGACGGTGCGTCCGCGGCTCTACCTCGCCTTCGGCATCAGCGGACAAATCCAACACCTGGCCGGCATCGCCGACGCGGAGACCGTCGTGGCCGTCAACCGCGATCCCGAGGCCCCCATTTTTAATGCCGCCGAGGTGGGCCTCGTCGCCGATTGGCGCGAAACGGCGCAGCGGTTGCTGCGGGAGTTCCGCCCACTACACCCGGCTCGAAACGCCAACGCGGCCCCGAACCCTCCGTCATGACGATTTCCCCCGAAAGGCTGCTCCAGCCCGCGCGCTCCTGCCGCTTCACGGTGCTGGACTTCGAAACCACCGGCAGCGTGCCGGGCTGGACCCTCGAACCCTGGCAGATCGGCCTGGTCTCCCTGTGCCGGGACGAACTGGACGGGGGCTTCGACAGCCTGCTGCGCATCGATCCGGCGCGCCCCTTCAACCCGCATGCGCCGGGACGTCACGCCCGGCTGCGGGGGGAACTCGCCCGGGCTCCCACCCTGGGCGAACTCTGGCCGCGCCTGGCGCCCTGGCTTGAGGGACGCGCGCTGGTGGCGCACAACATCGGCACGGAACGCGGGCTGCTGCAGCGCGCCGCGCCCCTGCATCGTTTCGGTCCCTGGATCGACACCCTGCGGCTGGTGCGCAGGCATTATCCGGATCTGGCCTCCGCGGCGCTGGAGGACGTCGTGACCGCCCTGGGGCTGAAGTCCGCGGTGCAGGGCTTCTGCGCGGACCGCGCGCCGCACGACGCCTACTACGACGCCGTGGCCTGTGCCCTGCTGCTGCGCCATTTCCTGCGGTTGCCCGGCTGGGAAACCATCACCCTGGCCACCCTGATCGCGGCCCAACGTCAATAAGTGTCGTCGTCGGCCTCGTCGTAATCCGCCGGCGGGAAGGCCGGTTCGAAGCCGATGCGCTCGAGGTTGGCGCGCAGCCATTGACCGAAAACGGCCTCGGCCCGGCGGCGCACGAGGGCATCGCGCACCTGCGATCGCAGCATTTCAACCGTCAGCATCTCCCCGGGTTGGCGGTCGTCGAGGTAAACCAACATGGCGCCTCCGGGCACATGGATGGGTTTGGAAAGCTCGCCCGGGCGTTGGTAAATTACGGTTTGCATGACGGTGCGGGCGTTGGGCAATTCCTGTGTGTTCATGATTTCCTGCGCCGTGAAGGTCATGGCCGTGCTGACATTCAGCTTGTGCTCCGCGGCGCTGGCGGCAAAGTCGGCGCCGGCCTCCAGTTTGTCGGACAGGGCGGCGTGCAGTTCGTCCAGGGAATCGGCAAACGCCTTCTCGCGCGCTTGGGCGAGCGCCTGGGGCAGAACCTGGTCCCGAACGGCTTCGAAGTCGGGGGTATGGGCGGGGGAATTGGTCCATTGACAAACGATGTACACGTTGGTTACGCCGGGCACGACGGCGAAACGCGCGTCCAGCCGATTGGGATCGAGATCGAAGGCCTCGCGGGCGAAATCCTCGCGGGCGTCCGGTTCGATCGCGGCGGGCGGGTCGTAATAATCGAATAGGTCCGATTGCGCGACGTGCATGCCGCGCGCGCGGGCGCGCCAGGAAAATTCTTCGGGGTCCGCCATGCCCAGCCGCTCCACGAAATGGACGGCATTGGTGCCGGCCATGAAGCGCGCCTCCTCCATCGCCAGGTCGGCATGGATTTCGTCGCGCACTTCGGACAGGGGCAGCGATTCCTGGACATCGTTGGTGGTGGTATGAACGAAACGCGAGGCGTTGGCGTCGTAATAATCCTCGATGTCAACTTCGGGAATGGTGACGGACTGGAGATATCGCGCGGCCGGCAGGATGGCATAATGAACGCCAACGCGTTCCGGCAAGGCGAAAAGCTCGCGGTTTTCCGCGTAGAAACGCCGCAAATCGTCCTCGCCGAGGGTGACGTCGGTCTGCATGAAATGGTTGCTGATCGTGACATGGCGCAGGGTGAAGCGGTCGGTCCAGGCCGCGGTCTCGTCGGCCAGCTCCATGGGAGAGACCCAGGCGGCGGCTTCGAGGGCGATCGCCAGCTTGTTGAGCGCGATCTGATCGGACATCAGGCGTTCGTACACCGAGGGCGGTACGCCCAGTTGCTCGGCGACCACCTGGCGATACATCATGGGATCGAAGCGTCCCTGGTTGGAAAAGGCCGGGGCTTCGCGGATGGCATGCCGGATTTCGTCCGCATCGGTTGTCAGCCCCAGCTCGTGCGCGGTGCGGACCGCGGCCAGGTGGCTCCAGGCCTGGGTTGCAACGACGGCCGGGGGCCGGTCCCGATTCTGGCGGCGCCCGCCGCGAACGAACAGCTCGGCCATGGCCAGGTCTTCCGCGCCAACCGTTTGGTCGCCCAGCGTGCCGGCCTGGTTGCGTCCGCCGCCGTCGGGCGAACGCACACAGGAATCGACCGACAGAAAGGCAAACGCGACGATGACGGCAAACAACAACCAGAGAAACCGATTACGGATCAGGCGGTTGAAATGATAAATAAACACGGGTT
>CAZIUM010000170.1:0-6497 GCA_964542285.1 uncultured Lentisphaerales bacterium | reverse complement strand
AGGCAGAGGTCTGCAAAACCTCGTACAGCGGTTCGACTCCGCTTCACGCCTCCATCTTTCTCTTTGCGTCGCTCCGCCGTAGAGGAGTCTTGCCGATGGCATCCAGGCCGAATATTGTTTTTGCCTTCGCCGATGACTGGGGGCGCTACGCCTCGGTTTACGCAGGCGGCGCGCATGCGGACCCCCTGAACAAAAGGGTTCAGACCCCGAACATCGATCGTCTGGCACGGGATGGGGTCCTGTTTACCAACGCCTTCGTGCCGGCGCCGTCCTGCACGCCCTGCCGCAGCTCGGTTCTCAGTGGCCGTTATTTCTGGGAATGTGGCCGGGGGGCCATTTTGCAGGGGGCGCTTTGGGACGAATCTATCCCCACATACCCGCTGTTGCTGGAAAAGGCCGGATACCACATCGGGTATACCTACAAGGCCTGGGCTCCGGGAGAACCGGTCAATGCGCCCTACGGCGGGGAACGTACGCGGTACATGTCCGCCGGTCACAATTTCGACAGTTTTTCGCAAGTCGCGACAAAATTGGTTCCACAACGGGGCGTCGAAGGGGCCAAGCAGGTCTTGTACGATGAAACGCGGCGCAATTTCGACGAGTTTCTGGCCGCGCGTCCCGACGGCAAACCCTTTTGCTACTGGTGGGGACCCACCAACACCCATCGTGCCTGGGAACGAGGCAGCGGCAAGAATCTCTGGGGGATCGATCCGGATTCTCTCCAGGGCTGTCTTCCTGATTTTCTGCCCGACGTGCATGCAGTGCGCGAGGATGTGGCTGACTACCTGGGGGAATGCCAGGCGGTCGATGGCGGATTGGGCGTTCTGTTGAGGCGCCTGGAGGAAATCGGCGAGCTGGAGAACACCCTGGTGGTCGTAAGTGGCGACCACGGCATTCCCGGTATGCCACGCGCCAAGTGCAATCTTTACGACATCGGGTGCGAAGTCGCCCTGGCGGCCTATTGGCCGGGACGGATACATCCCGGACGCCGGGTGGACGATTTCGTCAACCTGATGGACCTGGCGCCGACATTCCTGGAAGCGGGGGGCGTCGAGCCTCCTGCCTGCATGAGCGGCCACAGCCTGATGCCGCTGCTGGATCATTCCGCGTCCGGTCGCCTGGACCCCGCCAGGGATTGCGTGGTGACGGGACGCGAACGGCACGTGGCCGCCGCGCGGGCCGGGGGCCTGCCGTATCCCCAGCGTGCCATTCGAACGGACGATTTTCTTTACGTGGTCAATTTTGCCCCCGAGCGCTGGCCGATGGGGGACCCGTGCGGATTGGACGATCCCGACCGGGAGTCCCCGTCGCAAGAGGAACTCGCGAGCAATACGTTTTGTGCCTATGCGGACCTGGATGCCAGCCCCACCAAAGCCTGGATGGTTCACAATCGCGCACGGGTCGATGTGCGCAACGCGTTCGAACTTGGGTTCGGCAAGCGCCCGGCGGAAGAACTGTACGATTTGCGGAGCGATCCTCACTACATGCAAAACCGGGCCGCAGACGATGCTCTGGCCGCAATCAAGGCGGAGTTGCGGCGGAAGATGTTCGACGTCCTGAGCGAAAACGGCGACCCCCGCGTCAACGAAATCCCCTGCCGCTTCGAAAGGCCGCCGTATGCGGGGCCTTTGCCCCATTGATCGCGGACAACCGGAGGTTGTACGGGCTGGAACCGGAGAGAAACCACACGATGCAAACCGATGTCCAACCCGTGGTGACACGGGAACTGATTGGTTCCTTACCCAAAAGTGACTTGCACGTACACCTGGATGGATCGCTGCGGGCGCAAACCCTGATCGAACTGGCGGGCGACGCGGGGGTTCTGCTGCCATCCAACGAGGAAGAGGGGTTGAATGAACTGGTGTTCAAGAGGCACTACGCCGATCTGACCGATTATTTGAAGGGGTTCCAATATACGGTGGCGGTTATGCGGAACCCCGAAAACATCGAACGCATCGCTTTTGAATTGGCGGAAGACACCATTGGGGAGGGGGTTCGCTACTTGGAGACCCGGTTTGCTCCGCAGTTGCATGTCGCTCGCGGACAGGAGGCGCTCCAGGCCCTGGCCGCGGCGGCCAGGGGGTTGGAGCGTGCCGCCCGACGGCACAATCGAGCCGCGGCCGTTTGTTCCGGTGACGATCTGCCCTTCCACTACGGCATCATTTGCTGTGCCATGCGTAATTTTGCGCCGACCATGAGTACGTATTACGCCGATCTGGCCGGGGTGCTGCCGGAGATGCCCCACAAGAACCTGGTGGCCGTGGCTTCGCTGGAAGCCGCGCGACTGGCCATCCGGGCGCGTGACGAACTGGGGTTGCCGGTGGTGGGGTTTGACCTGGCGGGAGAGGAGTCCGGGTATCGCGCGGCGCATCATGTGGCAGCCTACCAGCAGGCGCAGTCGCATTTCATGCACAAGACCGTGCATGCCGGTGAAGCCTACGGTCCCGAATCGATTTATGAAGCCCTGACGTTGTGCCATGCCGATCGTATCGGTCATGGCACCTGGCTGTTTGCCGCCGATCGCGTCGGCGATGCCCGCATCGACAATGCCCCGGAATTTGTGCGGTCGCTGGTTGACTACATCGGCTTTGCCCATATCACGATCGAAGTCTGTCCGACGAGCAATCTGCAGACGATGCCCGAGATCGCGGACCTGTCCTCGCATCCCCTGCACATGATGCTGGATCATTGCTTGTCGGTCGCCATCGCCACCGACAACCGGCTGGTGTCGCACACCAGCCTGACGGATGAAATCTGGCGCGTGTTCGAGGCCTCGAGCCTGGACAGGGCGGGGTTGCACCGCCTGGTGCTGGGAGGCTTCAAGGGCGCGTTTTTTCCGGGTTCTTATGCCGATAAACGGGCGTTTGTGGCGCGCGCGGCGGCCCGGATCGAACAACGCCTGGGGTTGCCCTCCGGAGCGCCTTTCTCGGCGTCCGGAGTCTGACAGGGGGCGCTCTTTATCGTCCCGACAATATGCGTTTGAGCAGCACCTCGGAGGAAGAGGTCTCCATACCTTTGTCGATCGCGTCCTGCAACATTTTGCGCGCGGCGTCTTGTGAATATCCCAGTTGCCCCAGGGCCATCAGCGTGTCGCGGAAGACCGTTTCGGTTCCCGGTGCATGACCAGCCGCCGGACGCAGCGCCATGGCTTCAACCGGGTCGATCTTGTCGCGCAATTCCACCACGATGCGCTCGGCCGTCTTGCGGCCGATGCCCTTGACGGAGCTCAGCCGTTTGATGTCTCCTTCCGCGATGCAGCGTTTCAGTTCGGCGATGGGCAGGCCGCTGAGCACGCACAAGGCCAGGCGGGGACCGATTCCTCCAATGGTCAGCAGGAGCCGGAAGGCTTCCTTCTCTTCGGCGGAGGCAAACCCAAACAGCAGTTCGTCGTCGTCCCGGACAATGTGGGAAATCAGCAGACGACAGTCGGAACCCGTGGCGGGGAGCCGGTCGTAGGTGCTGAGCGGAATGAGCACCTCGTAGCCCACGCCGGCGGCTTCGATGATCACTTCGGAAGGTTGTTTGGCATACAAGTGGCCATGCAGCATGGCGATCATGAGGTTGGTTCTCCATGTTCGTCGGGCGGCAGGCCGTGCCAGGCGCGATAGCGTTCGGTTGCCTCCGTGCCCATGTAGCGTTTCAATACGCGGGTGTCGGCCTTGAGCAAATCGATGGCGATCAACCCGTCGAGCGAGTACGAAAAATTGGAATCCACGTTGAAGGCCAGTAGGCGTCCTCCCAGCTTGAGATATTGGCGCAGCAGGATCGGAATGCCTTTCTGGTCGCTCTCGATCTCCTGGATCAGTTTAGAGACCAATTCGAGGTTGTCGATATAGGGATGAAAGTCGGGCAGGTTCCATTCGGCTCGACGCGGCCGACGCGGTTTGCGCCGGGGTTTGACGAGGCGCGCCAGCTCGTTTTCGAAATTGGACAACCGCAGCGAACGCAACATGAGATTGCGCGAGGCGTCGCGAAATTCATTGGTGATGCTGACCGGGCCGAAGAGGTATTTGTAGCGTGGATGCCGGATGATGAAGGCGCTGATGCCACGCCAAAGCAGCAACAGCGAGCTAAAGGCCTTCTGGTATTCCGGGCGTACGAAGGAACGTCCCAGCTCGATGGCGGGCTGCAATTGATCCATCAAGCGTTTGTCGAAACGAAAACAGGTGTGGGTGTAGAGTCCCCTGACCCCCTGTGTGGCCACAAGTTCATCCGCCAACCCCATGCGATAAGCGCCGACAAGCTCTCGTGCCGCGCTGTTCCAGATGAACAAGTGCAGGTAGGTTTCGTCGAAACGATCGAGGTCGCGTGGCCGACCGGTTCCTTCCCCTACTTCGCGAAAGGTGATCTCGCGCAGGCGCCCGAGTTCGCGCAGGACGGCGGGAATTTGCGCTGCGGAGGCATAATAAACCTGCATCTCGCCGGAGGATAGAAGCCGCTGCTTTTCCGGCAGGGCGTGGATTTCGCGTTCCTGGACATCCGGGCTTCCGGGAGGAGCGAATTCGTCGTGCTGTTGCCGACGCGGTTCACGTTTCGCAAAGGGGATGCGGACCAATTGTCGCTTGACGTCGTTACGTTCGGCCAGGATATAGGTTCGGAGACGCAGGTATTGAATCAATTGTTCGTCGGTGGCGTATTCCTGTTGTTCACGCCAGGGGATGGGATGGCCGATCTGCACCAGCAGTTCACGATTGCGCTTGTTGACCAATTGCTTGGGCAGCATCAGGGTTCGCAAGCGGGGATGCAGCAACCCGGCCAGATTGAAGAGCGGTCCGTTGTGTCCCATGAAAAAAAACGGAACGACCGTCGCCTGGGTTCGACGGACCAGCGCGGCAATGGATGGACTCCAGGCCGGGTCGCGGACTTTGCCGGAACGGATGTCGACACTGGAAACTTCGCCCGCCGGGAAAACGCCCAGGACATGCCCCTGCTTGAGCCATGCCAGGGATTCTTTCAGCGGCCGGATATTGGATCCCTTCGCGCGCGGTCCGCCGAAGGGGTCCACAAAGATGAAACGCTCGCGCATTTCGGGCATGCGCGCAAGCAGGTAGTTGGCCATGACCTTGACGTCGGAACGCGCAGGTTCCAGCAGGGCCAGCAGCAGCAGGCCTTCGATGCCGCCAAAGGGATGGTTGGCCACCGCCACGACCGGCCCCTCGGAAGGAATGGGATCGTTGCTTGCACACTGTACCCGCCAACTGACGTTCATGGCCTGCAGGGCGCGACAGACGAAGGACATGGAAACGTCCCGGTTCTCCACGGCTTGGAGGTAGATCTGGTTCATGGCCGGGAAACAAAGGGATTTTTCGATGATTCCTTTCGTCAGGCCCAACCCAACACGCATGACGGGGTTGGCAACCGTCTGGGTGTCGATTTTAAACGGCTTTTCGTCCGATGCGTTTGATTTTGGTTTCACGGTTGTATCCGGGATGCGGAGGGGTCGGTTGACAGGGGGCTCCGCGCGACCGCCAGGAGCATGGCCAGCGGCAGGCCAAGGCCTCGAACCAGCAAAGGATGCCAGATGGCGACCAGGGCAAAGGCCGCCAAGGCGGCGCCTACCCCCGCGCGCGAAAACATTTCCTTTCCTTGAGGACGCGGCGGGGTCCGGAGGCAGGTGGAGTCGGAAATGGCGGTGGCCAGCATGACGACAAACAGAATCGCGGCCGGCCAGCCGGCACTGGAGGCCAACACCAGGTACAGGTTCTGGATGTCGGGTTCCGCGGGGCCGGTCGCGTTCGGAACCACGCCGTAGTAGGGGCCGACATGCTCCTGGTAGCTGCCCGGACCGCAGCCGATCAGGGGGTGTTCCATGGCCATGATGGCCGCCGCCTGCCATTCCGGATAGCGGCGTTTCGGTTTTCCGGTGAGATTGTCGTACAGAGCCATGGAATCGAACAGCTCGATGTCGTTGGCGCGCGGCATCCGGGGCAGCACCTGGGTGTGAAGCAGCAGAATCAAGATACAGGTCGGCACGAACCAATGCCAGCCCCGACGTGCCGCCAGAACCATGCAGGTTAGGGCGATTGCCATCCAGGCGGGGCCGGACAGGCAGACCAGCAGCGCGAGGCCCACTACCAGACCCAGGAGGACCGCCGGAAGGACGGACGACGTGGACAAAAGAAAACCGAAAATCAGCGGAACGTAGAGCGCCAGGAATCCCCCGAAAACATTGCGGTTTCCAAAACTGCCCCGTACCGCCAGGGGGTCTTCCCGCGCTCCAAACCAGTATTGAACCAGGGCCAGCGCCAGAACGATTCCTCCGACGGCGGCAAAAGCCAGCAGTCCTCGCCGCAACCAGGATTGTCCGCCAATCCGCAGGGCATGGGCGGCCAGGCTCGATCCCAGGATGAAATACAACATGACTTGAATGAATTCCTTGGCGGCTTCAGCGCGGGAAGCCGCAAAAAAGCCCGCCACCAGAATCCATCCGGCGAAGGCCCACCCTACGTTCGCGTGCGACTGCACGCCATCAAGCGGATCGCAACGTCGGTTACCGA
>CAZIUM010000169.1:0-6507 GCA_964542285.1 uncultured Lentisphaerales bacterium | reverse complement strand
CCCGGGGACTGCACCTGATCCCCGGCGTGGAAATTGCCGGCGGTCCGCATGTCCTGTACGTGGACGCGACGCAACCCGTTTCGCCAAACCAACCGCGGCAACGGGTTTTTCAACGCATTCAGGAGATCGCCCGGGAATCCGGTCGCGGATTTGCGGTCGTCAACCATCCCAATTGGCAATCGCGATACGACCATGCCTCGATCGAACAGCTTCGGGAATGGGTCGGATACCTCGGCATGGAAATCTACAATGGGGTGATCGGGCGACAGGAAGGTTCCTCGTATGCCCTCGACAAATGGGACCTGTTGTTGAGTGAGGCGCGCCGAATCTGGGGCTTTGCCCACGACGACAGCCATCGCGGCGCTTCCGAATCCGGCTTGGGGTGGAACGTGGTCTATGCCCGGGAAAAATCTCCCGCCGGCGTGGTCGAGGCCCTGAAAGCCGGACGCTTCTATGCCTCGACCGGGGTTTCCATCCGCGACATTCGCCTGGAGGGCGACAAGGTTTGCATCGAGACGGACAACGCTGACCGGATCGTCGGAAGCATGGATTACGGCAAGCGATTTGCGCTCGTCGATTCCAAAACGATCGAGGCGCAAATCCCCGCCAAGGCCCGTTATGTGCGCTTCGAATGCTGGGGCCGCGGCGAGGCCATGGCCTGGACGCAGCCGTTTTTCATCGAGCCCGATCCGGAGCCCGCACCCTCTCGTTATATCCAGGACTGGCGGATCACGCCCCGGGTCGATCGGCACAACCTCGTCGACGCCTCACCGGAGGCCGCGGAACGGTTGTCCTGGAGCCCCCTGGTTCCTTCCGAATCCCTGCCGGGATTTGCCGATCTCAGAAGCGCGATCCAGGGGAACGAAGGCGTGGTGTATGCCCGGACTACGCTTTCCCGCCAACAGGCCGGAAGCGAAACGCTTTACTTCGGGTACGACGGCCCCATTCGCATCTGGCTCAACGGGCGGGAAATCCATTATGGCCCCGGAAACAATCCGGCGGTTCCCGACAAATTGGCGCGGTATGTCGACCTGGCGCAAGGGGATAACGACCTTCTGGTCGCCTTTTCCTCGAACCGCGGTCGGGGCTGGGGCTTCTGGTGCCGTTCCGACCGCGACGCGTGAGAAACTTGGTACGAAACGGCAGGGTCATTGCTGTTATCTTGCTGAGTCTTGGCGACTTGTTCTTGCCCGCGCTGCATGATTTTGTGTATGTTCATGGCTTTGCCAAGGAATCCATAACATTGTCCTATGACTGCTTATTTGCTGCTGATCGTCGGCGCGGTATTTGTTAACAATTTTGTTTTAAGCCGTTTTCTCGGGATTTGCCCCTTCCTGGGGGTTTCGAAACGGTTGCAGACTTCGCTGGGCATGTCCGGGGCCGTCATTTTCGTGATGACCGCGGCGGCCGCCGTGACCTGGTGCCTGGAAAGTTTCGTGCTGCGGCGCTTCGGCCTGGAGTACCTTCGCACGATTGCCTTCATTCTGGTGATTGCCACCTTCGTGCAATTGGTCGAAATCATGCTCAAGCGCTTCGCGCCGCCCCTGCATGCGGCCCTGGGGATTTACCTGCCCCTGATCACCACCAACTGCGCCGTGCTGGGCGTGGCGGTCATGAACGCCAAGGAACCGGCGCGCGGCTTCCTGCCCGCGGTGGTTTTTGCCTTTGCCGCCGCGCTGGGCTTTGCGCTGGCCCTGGTGATTTTCACGGGGTTGCGCGAAAAACTGGATCGGGCCGACCCGCCCCGCGCGTTCAAGGGGGTCGCCGTCGCGCTGGTGACGGCCGGGCTGCTCAGCCTGGCGTTCATGGGATTCAACGGATTGGTGAAATGACTCTAGCCTCATGAATAGTATTTTGCTGCAATCGATTCTCTGGGTGAGCCTGATCGGGCTCGTTTGTGGTCTGGCGCTGGCCTTGGCGTCGCGCTATTTCGGGGTCAAGGAGGATCCGCGCATCGGGAAGCTGGCCGATTTGCTGCCGGGCGCCAATTGCGGCGGTTGCGGGTATGCGGGCTGCACCGCCTATGCGGCGGCCATGGTCGCCGGGGAGGCGCCGGCCAACCTCTGCGCGCCGGGCGGTTCCGAACTGACCTGCAAGCTTTGCGAGGTCCTGGGCGTCGAAGCCGGCGAGCCCGCCGTTCGCAAGGTGGCCCTGGTGTTGTGCGGGGGCGACAACACCAAGGCCCGCAAGCGTTTTGCCTATAACGGCATCGTGGACTGCGCCGCGGCCGCCGCCACGGCGGGGGGCGACAAGGCCTGCGAATTCGGCTGCCTTGGCTACGGTTCCTGCGCGCGGGTCTGTCCCGTGGACGCGATCGAAATCGTGGACGGCCTCGCGCGCGTGCATCCAGAGATTTGCATCGGTTGCGGCAAATGTGTCGCCGCCTGTCCGCGCAACCTCATCAAGCTCGTGCCCGAGAATCGTCACATTCACGTTTTGTGCAGTTCCAGGGCGCCGGGGGCGGCCGTGCGCAAGGTGTGTTCCGTCGGCTGCATCGGTTGTCGTATCTGTACCAAGTTCGCCGACGGCGCCATTGCCATGGACGGCACGCTGGCGGTAGTCAATTACGACCTGCCGCTGGAAAACGACGTGGTGGTGGAAAAGTGTCCGGGCAAATGCATTCGCAAGGTGTAGCATGAAGATTTTTCCAGCCAGATTCATTTTTCGCGGAGGCGTGCATCCGCCGGACCACAAGGCCGCGACCGCCGCCGAGCCGCTGCGCCGGCTCGCGCTTCCGCCCCGCCTGGTCATTTCCATGGCCCAGCACCTGGGCGCGCCCGCCACGCCCCGTGTCAAGGCGGGGGATCCGGTCCTGACCGGACAAGTGCTCGGCGAGGCCCAGGGCATGATCTCCGCGCCGGTGCATGCCCCCTGCGCCGGCAGGGTGGTCGCGGTTCAATCCGCCCCCACGCCGGTCGGACGCGAGGCCCCCGCGGTCGTGCTGGAGACCGATGCGGCCAACGAACAGGTTTCCGAGGATCTGGCGCCGATCCCGGACTGGGAGAAAAAGGAAACCAAACCCCTGCTCGAACGCCTGGCCACCGCCGGCATTGTCGGCATGGGCGGCGCGGGCTTTCCGACCCGCGTGAAACTCTCGCCCCCGGCGGACAAGCCCATCGATACCCTGATCCTCAACGGCGCCGAATGCGAACCCTACCTGAACGGCGACAATCGGTTGATGATCGAACGCGCCCGGGAAATCTGGGAAGGCTGCCGCATCATCCGCCACATCCTGGGTGCCGACAGGGTGCGGGTGGCCATCGAAGACAACAAGCCCGAGGCCATCGCCGCCATGTCTGAGGCCATGCGCGAGGCCGAGGGCGACGTGGCCCTCGTGACGTTGCGGACGCATTATCCGCAGGGCAGCGAGAAACAACAGATTTTTTCCGTCACCGGCCGCAGGGTGCCCAACGGTGGGTTGCCGATGGATGTCGGCTGCGTCGTCGAGAACGTGGGGACCGCCTTGGCGGTGCGCGAGGCGGTCGTCGAGGGGCGTCCGCTGACCTGGCGCTCCATTACCGTGGCGGGCGATGCCATCATGGGGGCCGCCAACTGGCTGGCGCCGATCGGCACTTCTTGCGCCGCCCTGGTAGAGGCCTGTGGGGGCTTCAGCATGCCGCCCGCCAAGCTGATTTCCGGCGGCCCGATGATGGGGTTTGCCCTGCCCAGCCTGGAAGTGCCCATGACCAAAACTTCATCGGGTCTGCTGTTGTTGTCCTCCGACGCGGTGGTGCAATACCGCTCCCAGCCCTGCATTGGCTGTGGACGCTGCGTCGAGGCCTGTCCCATGCGACTGATGCCCTCGGTCCTCAGCCAGGCCATCGAGGCCGACGACATCGAACAGGCCGAACAGTACCACGTGATGGATTGTTTCGAATGCGGAGCCTGCGCCTACGAATGCCCGTCGCTGCGGCCGTTGGTGCAGCACATGCGCCGCGCCAAGGCCGTGATTATGCAACGCCGGCGCATGGCGTCCGCCAAGAAAGATTGACAACCTGGAGACAGCATTGACTAAGGAAGCGACTCGACAAACTTTGCTGGTGAGTTCCTCGCCGCATATCCACTCCGGCGCCTCGGTGCGCCGCATCATGCTGGATGTGCTGGTGGCCCTGGTCCCCGCTACGGTGGCGGCGATCTGGTTTTTCGGATGGGACGCCCTGCGCCTGGTGCTGGTCTGCCTGGCGGCCAGCCTCCTGTCGGAGTGGGTCAGCCGGCGTATCATGCGTCGCGCCAATACCCTGGGAGACCTCAGCGCCGCCGTGACCGGCCTGCTGCTGGCGCTCAACCTGCCGCCGGGGCTGCCGTCCTGGATGGCGGCGGTCGGATGCGTCTTTGCCGTCGTGATCGCCAAGCAGGTCTTCGGGGGCCTGGGCTACAATCCTTTCAACCCGGCGCTGATCGGACGCGCGTTTCTTCTGATCTCCTTTACCGGGCCCATGACGACCTGGAGCGCCTCGGTGTTCGACGCCACCACCTCCGCCACGCCGCTCGGGATGGTCAAGGAGGCCCTCAAGGCCGGCGAGGCGCTGCCCTTCGCCATGACTGCCGAAAATACCTGGAATTTTTTCCTTGGCAACATGAACGGCTGCCTGGGCGAAACCTCGGCCCTGGCACTGTTGCTCGGCGGGGGCTATCTGCTCTGGCGCCGCGTAATCGGCTGGCATACGCCCGTGGCCTACCTGGGCACCGTGGCGGTCTATGCCTTCGTTTTGCGCCTTGTCAATCCTGGGGCCGCGATGCCGGTATCGTTTCACCTGCTTACCGGGGGGTTGATGCTGGGGGCCTGGTTCATGGCCACCGACATGGTGACCACCCCGATCACCCGCTCCGGCAAACTGGTTTTCGGGGTCGGGTGCGGCCTCCTGACGATGCTGATCCGCACTGTGATCAACGGCGCCTATCCCGAGGGGGTCAGTTTTGCCATCCTGATCATGAACGCCTTCACCCCGCTGATCGATCGTGCGATGCGGCCTCGGGTTTTTGGCGCCGGTCTCCGCAAGGCGGTCTCAAAGTGAACATTCAACAGGAAGCCCATCATGCGTGAAATTCTGAAACTAGTGGGAGTCTTGACGCTGATTTGCGTCGTTTGCTCGGCCCTACTGGCCGCGGTGTATGACAAGACCAAAGGACCCATCGAGAAAGCCGCCGAGGCCCGCAAGGTGGAGGCGGCGCGCAAGGTTTTGCCCGCCGAGGCTCCCGAACCGCGTCGCATCGAGCGCGACGATACGGTCAATTTCGTCGTGACCGATGCCCAGGACCGGCTGGTGGCCATGGCGGTCGAGGGCCGTTCGCCGCGCGGGTATGGCGGCGATGTGGTCTTGATGGTGGGGATTGCCGCCGACGGACGCGTGCTCGACTTCGAGGTGCTGAGCGCTTCCGAAACTCCGGGGCTCGGCAACAAGATCGCTTCCGAGGTTTTCAAAAAGGGCATTCGCGGCCGCCCCCTGCGGTCCGATTGGCGCGTGCTCCAGGACGGCGGGGAGATCGATGCCATTACCGCCGCGACGATCTCGTCGCGTGCCGCCCTCGAAGCCGTGCGGGATGCGATTGCCCGCTATCGGACATTGGCCGTGGAGTTTGACGGCGGCCGGAACAAGACTCCAGGGAGTGTGCCATGAGGCTGATCAATGACCTGACGCGCGGACTGGTCCGCGAAAATCCCATTTTTCGACTGCTGCTGGGCATGTGCCCGACCCTGGCCACCACGACCTCGCTGGAAAATGCCATCGGGATGGGAGCCGCCACGAGTTTCGTGCTGGTGGGGTCCAACCTGGTAATTTCTTCGGTGCGCAACGCGATTCCCGCGCGCGTGCGCATTCCCTGTTTCATTGTCGTGATCGCCACCTTTGTCACCGTGGTCGATCTCCTGATGCAGGCCTATGCCCCGGCCTTGACCGAAAAACTGGGCATTTTCATACCCCTGATTGTTGTGAACTGCATCGTGCTGGGCCGGGCCGAGGCCTTTGCCAGCAAAAACAAGGTGCTGTACAGCGCGGCGGATGGCATCGGCATGGGATTGGGGTTCACCTTGGCGCTGGCATTGATCGCCTCGGTGCGTGAAATTCTCGGCACCGCAACCCTGACGGTCTGGGGCGATCTGAAATTCGCCCTGCCCCTGGATCACACCCTGGTGATGATGATTCTGCCGGCGGGCGGGTTTGTTTCGCTTGGCTGCATCCTGGCGGCCATCAACCATGGCCTGGCCCGCAAGGCCCGGCGCAAGGGCGCGGCCCAGCCGGCGCCGCTGCAGATGGATTGCCGCTCCTGCGCCATCTGCAAACTGGGGCAATGAGATGAATTCAGGTTGCCGAGCCTATGCCATTCTGACCACCTGTCCCCCCTACGGGAGTCGGAATGTCGGCGACTTGTTGATCGAGCAGCGCACCAGGGAACTGGTCCGCAACGAAAAAGGCCCCTGCGACTTCCTGACCGTCTTTCGCGAAGAATCGTTGGAAAATCGCCTGGAAGAGATCAACCGCTGCCGCGCGGTCCTGCTGCCCGGCTTCC
>CAZIUM010000168.1:0-6552 GCA_964542285.1 uncultured Lentisphaerales bacterium | reverse complement strand
GGGTCGCTTTGCCGCTCACCGGATCGAACCCCAGGCTGCTGATATGGCACAAATCGCCCGCGCGATTGAATTGAAAACGGTAAACGCCGGCCTGGGGCGCCGCATGTCGGATTTCGACCGTCTGCAGGCGCCGGTCGTCCGGAGTGGTCACCTCCACCGACTGGCGGGTGGTCATGGTTGGATCGAGCCAGGGTTCCCATTCGCGCCGCTCGGGGTTCCATCGATCGGCGCCGTAGGGCACCTTCATGGCATGGTATTGGTTGCCGCGGTCGGGATAAAAGGGCCAATGCAGTCGAAATCCGATTTCGTCGCCGGCCCGCCGCGCCGCCACCAGGAAAGAAAGATCGCGCGGCGAACGGGTGCCGCAGTTGGTTCTGAAGGGAATTTCATCCGGTTCCCGGCGGAACTCGCGAACCTCCACGACATCGTGAATATCCACCCTGGCGGCCGGGGCGCCGTCGGCCAGCGTGGCGTCGGCGAACCGGGTCACCTCCACGTAGGGCCAGAATTCGAGCACCTTCGACCACCAGGCCCGGGTTTCTTCGGCGGTGTAATGCGCGGGTCCCGAGGAGATCGCCTCGCCGACCCGCTGGCCGACCCCGGTTCCGTTGCCGCCAAACAGGGAACGCACGGGACCATGCATGGCCACCATGTAGGACATCTGGCCTTTCCACAGGAACTCCCGCATCGCGGGTACATCCGCCCGGCCCTGGTCGGACGCCAGAAGGTAATGGTAATACCAGAACAGTTTTAAGTCGTCGATCCTCCGGGCCGCCGCGGGTTCATGCGCCGCATCCAGGGAATGCGAGGCCTCGTCGATAAGACGAATAGCCCGGGCCCAGAAATTGGGACCGTTGATCTTGAAGTTCGGCTTCAGCATAAAGTCATAATAGGCCTTCATTTTCTCCCAGGCGCTGCCATAGGCGCGCCGGAACCAGCGATCCCGCACCCGGTCCAATTCCGCCGCCGTAAGCGTCGGATTCCAAAGTATTTTAGCGGTCAGGTAATAGGCCAGGCCATACTTGCCGAAATTAAAATCCGTCTCGACCGATACCGCGCGGAAGCCGACATCGTAAAGCCGCCGGTAATCGTCGGCGATCGCCGCGGGCGAAGCGTCCCAGTTGGCCGGGATGCCCTCGGAGGACTGATCGTGATAATAGGCGATGCCGGCGATGCGGTAATCGCCGGACGGCTCGTTGGGCAGCATGATTTTAAACGCTCGCGCCAGGTCCTCGTGCGTGGCGAAACGGGCCCATTTGCCGCGCCCGCGG
This sequence comes from uncultured Lentisphaerales bacterium, assembly GCA_964542285.1. Taxonomy (GTDB): domain Bacteria; phylum Verrucomicrobiota; class Kiritimatiellia; order RFP12; family JAAYLN01; genus CAZIUM01. The sequence continues at coordinate 5,281 of CAZIUM010000168.1, read as the reverse complement.
TGCTTGGGATATCCCGCGATCATCACGCGAATGCGGGGGTCCAGGTTAAAGTTGGGCGGTACGTCATGGTAGTTGTAGCAGTAAAAACTGCAACGCACTCGATCCTTGAGAGAGGCTCCATCGGCGGCGACGCGTTCCGCTTCCGGCAGGCTGTCGACCCACTTGTCGAACTCGCGCAGCAGGAAATTGGCCAGGCCATAAACATGATCGCTGGCCGCTTCCGGGTCCCAGAGTTCCCGGGGCTGGTCCAAGCCCTTGACCCCATGCAGGACATAAGGTTGCCCGAAGGGAACCCCCTCGGCGGCGAGAACCTCGGGATACCAGCGGGGATGGCGCGCCAGATCGCCCAGTTGGTTGTAGCCCCCGCCATCCTCGGGGTCCATCGGAAAGATCAGCAGGTTGTCGGGAGGGTCGCCGAAGCCTTCTTCTCTCCGCTTGCGAGCCCTTTGCTTCAGTTCCTCGAGGATGATGCCTCGCACCAGCGGCGACGAAATGTCGAGATTGCCACGGACGCCCGGCTTCCACTCCTTGCCATCCGAGGTAAAGGCCCGCTGCGCCGGGGCGGCGTTGGTGTCGGCATTGACCCATAGCCAGCCGCTTGTCCCGCCCGTGGGTTCGGGTCGTTCTTCCTCCCGCGACACCAGGATGCGCGGTGCCAAAAATCCTTCCGCGAGCCCCTCGCGGCTCATCTGCTCCAGCACGCGCGCATGGTAGGCCTGGAGGGCATGGCCCGGGAAATTGGGCATCGAACGACCTTCCATGCGCGTGCCGATACGCCACCTGCGGTAGCTTTCCCCCACGGGCTCGTCCTCCGGATGGGTCAGCCCGGTTGTAATCGTGCCGACGCCATAGCTCTGCCCGGACGTGGCCCATTGGTTACGGATGTAAAACCCGGGACGCTCCGCGCGACGGATCGCGAAGGCCAGCCTGCGTTCGCGATAGTCGGGGACATGAATCCAGTTCGGCCCCATGCCCAGGACTTCATATTGCGCCGATTCGAGCAATTCGACCACCGCGGCCAGCAAGCCATGGGCCGTATTGGCCACGACCAGCAGGCGACGGGGTTCGCTGCGCAGCACGAACGCTTCGTTGGCGGCATAGTGGTCCGTGGGGTCCGGCGCCAACCCCCGGCGGATCCACTCGTCGTTCCGGATATCCTCGGTAGCATGCTTGAAAAGCGTCAGGACGAGTCCCCGGGAGAGATCGTTGGTGCTGACGATCTCGAGGCGGCGACCGGTCATGCGTTCCAGTCCTTCGCGCAGATATCCGGCGGCATCCCCAATGAGAGTCGCCGGTCCGGTCCCCCTGCGCCGGGCGTGACTCAGGCGTTCCCAGTCCGCGCCGGATTGCGTCTCCGGATCGTACTGCAATACGATGGGCGGAGGCGTAAACTCCTCCATCGGCGCATGCACCACGAAGGCAGGCGGTGCCGCGCGCGTTTCGCGAACGGGCTTTGCTTCTCCGGCGGGACGCTGCGAGCATCCAGCCAACCCCAACACCAGGGGCGCCATCCACCATCGACCGACATGCAAGTTCATCTCGTATCCCCCGGGGTTCAGTCCCGGTTCGCGTTGCGTGGCGCGGGCGGATCGCCCGCAATGGCCACCACCGGGCCCAGATAGATTTCCGGACGGGACGGCGGCACGAACCGGTCAGCATGCAGGGTCCGGGCGTTGAGCTCGACGATCACGCGATTCAGGCGCAGGGGGTAATGCACCTGTCCATCGCCGTCGCAATGCCATTGGCTCGACCGCGGCCAGTGGTATTGCCGTCCTTCTTCGCCGGGGTACTGGCCCGGCAGGGGCACCCTCAGCATGCGCCAGCCGTCGAAGTTGATACGGCTGTCGCCGAAGATGTCGTTGGTATTCCAGTCCTCCATGCCGGCCATGCGCATCGAATCGATCAGCTCTTCGGGCATCCAGTCGCGCAGCCAGGGGGACACGTCGCCGGTTTCGGCGGCGCCGATCTGCGTCCAGACCTGTCCCGAAGCATCGGTCAGGGAGAAGATCACCCGTCCCCACCCCGAGTTGCCGTTGACCCAGACCCCGAGTTCCGTCGGCTCTCCCGGCAGGGCGAATCCCTCGGGATGCACCCGTTCGGCATACATCGGCATGGTATCCTTGCCATGCCCGATCGGACGCGGGGTGACCCGCAACACCTGGTTGCGGCCTTCAAACCCGGCCACGGGTTCGAACAGGAAATCTCCCTTGCGGCGCGGCGCGGTCTTGTTGTTGTAGTGTTCCAGCATGGAATTGGCATCGGGCACCGTGCCCCAGGCATCCGTTTGGCCGAGATCGACCACGGGGTGCATCCGCCCCTCGGCGGGCAGGTCACCGCTGTGGTCGGACGCCCCTAGGGCAAATCCCGCGAAATTTCCGCCCCGCACCACCAGGTAGCGCGGCGAAGGCGACAACAGGACGGTCGCGGAGTCATTCGCGGGCAGGTCCCGCACCCGCGCCTGGTCGTCGATTTCCGTCAACGCCTCCGGGCGGCCGTCAAACTTGAGCGTCAACGGACGCCGGCCGCGGACGGTCCACATCGCATAGCGCTTGTCGCCACCCTCGGGCCCGTCGAATTCCAGGGCATACGCCGACAGCGAACCGGTATCGTGCACCCTGACAAACGTCGCGCCATCCAGCGCCCAGGTCATGGTGGCGAAGGCCACGAACGACGGCTTGACGCTCTGGTCCGGACGATGCCGCGTAAAGCCCGACGATCCCCAGTTGCTGAAGCGATAACTGTTGCCCATGTCCGAAATCGCTCCCGGACGAATATGTTCCATACCCCATGCCAGGGCATGCAGCGCATGACGCACCATGTAGTCGGCCTGCGTGTCGTAGCTCAGGTTTCCCGGGTTGGTGCTTGGATAGATGACTTCGTATCCCAGCGTAACGGGTTTGTTGGTATGACCATAGCGATCGAGCAACTGGCGGTCCATCCAGATCGCGGCGTTCATCGCCACGATGTCCGGCGGCTGGGCTTCGGGCATACGCCCGAACACGCCGGATTCGTTGCCGGCGGAATCGAACTTGTCCGACGGCAACCCGCGACGGTAGAACTCCTCGCGCACCGCGATGGGCCCGTTGCCGAAACGCATATGCAGATGCGGATAGGCTTCGCGGGCGGCATCCACGTAATCGGTGGCCTGCTCCCACATCGTTTCGAAGCGTTTCAACTCGGCTTCGTTGAGCTCGTAGGGAGGGCGGTCGTGAAACAAATCCGGCACGCGCGAGGAATGTGGCCCCGAAATCGACGTTTCGTGGAAGACTTGCGCATAAGGCAGCATGCGGTCCGCGCGCCCTTCGATGCGGCGTTTCATGCCTTCCAGTCCGGCATGCACATTGGCCTCGTTGCCATACCAGATCCCGTAGCGTTCGAGGGATTCGATCGGGAAGCCGAACATACCGAAGCGCATGCCCATCTTCACGTACAACGGGCCCACGACGTCCGGATCGTTGCTGGTAAAGTGTCCGCCGGCGAAGTCCCAGGTGCCGAAGGGCGAGAGATGCCGGAATTTACGACTCTCGAGCGGCGGCAGCAACGCCAGGGCGGTGCGACGGGTCAGCAAGGGTTCCCCCGCGGCATCGCGCAGCGTAATCGCCAGATCGGCATATCCGCGTCCGATCGGAAATTCGAGGGAAACACTCGCGCTCTGCCCGGCGGGCACCGTTCCCTTGCGGCGGGCTTCCACCGCCTCGCCGGATTTCGTGGTCGCGGTACCCTCCAGCGCAAAAGCCTGGTCTGCGGCGCTGATATTGCGCAGACTGACTTCAAAGGTGGGGACCTGCGGCTCATTGAAGGCATGCCCCGTCTCGCCGCTGGTTACGGTCATTTGCAATGGACTGCGTTCCAGGGTGATGGCCGCGATGCGCACGCCGCTGGGCAGGCCGATCGGACGGGACTGGAAGCGATTGGGGTCCGGACGACGCACGGCCAGTCGCACGTCACGGGTCAGTTCCATGTCGATCCAGTCGGCCTCGACATCCTGGGCAAAGGCCAGCGACAGCGGCAGGCGCACGTGATACAGCGCGCGTCCCCCCTCGGCTTCGATGGCCGCGTCCGGTGTACCCGCCCGCGGCACTTCGGCGATAAAATCGCGCTGAAAAACCTGTCCCATGCCCGCGCTGTACCGACCGGCGCGCAAGGTGAAGCGAGGCACGGTTTCGCTGTTGTCGTCGGCCACGGCCAGCAGGTGCATCGCGACATAATCGGCCTTGGGAACGCGCAACATCGGCATGCGTTCGTCGAACAGGATCGGCGGTCCGGCATCGTAGGCGCTGTAATAGCTGGAAGGGTCGCGCGCCTGGTCGATCCAGCCGGCGGGGCGCAGATCGAGGTGGTCCGCTCCTGCGGCGTCGTCCACGGGCAGAAAAGGCGTGCCGTCCAGGGTCAGCAAGCCGGGAGTCGATTTCAACCGCAATCCCCGGCCATTGGCCAGCGCCGCCAGGTCCAGCGTCTCGAAGCGCATCGCGTCGGACGGAAGCGGCGAAATCCGAGCGGACAGGAGCCGGTCCCCGGTGCTCAATCGCAGCGACAACGGACCGGACACCGGCGCCTCGGGGGCCAGGTCGGCAACAAAATATCCGTCGATCCAGGCTGTCAGGCGCTTCTCCGCGAGATCGAACCGCAAGGTAAGCGGGCGATCGATCCAGGAACGAGGTTCTGTCAACCCATCGTCATTCAACACTTTGATGGCCCGGGCATTCCGTTCCGGGGGCCAGAAAACGTGGGAGAAACTTGGATCCCCGCGTTGCCAGCTCCAGCGCTGCTTTTCGGCATCCCATTGCTGGGGACGAACAGTCAGGACGCGGCCTTCCGCATCGCGGGAAACGCTCAGGTTCAGGATGCCGCGCGACCCGGCCTCGGCGGGATTCTCCGGTTGCAGGGTCAACCATACGGGCTGACGCGATTTCGCCAGGGCCAATCGAACCTCGACACGATGGTTTTGGGCCTCCGGCCCACCCACCTGGAAGGTTGCAAACCGGCTGTTAACCGTCCAGGCGCCCTCCGCCTCGACGGCTTCTCCCGCCGTAACGGCGATCGTCCCGGGTTGCGGCGCCGCGGCCAGGGAACCCATTGCCACACCGCACCCGATACCCGCCAGGCATCGAGTCCAACCATGTCGTCGCGTCATGTTGTTTCCTTTATTTTGCGTCCCTTGCGCCCTCCGTCCGCATCACTCGCGGTTGAGAGCCCAAAACGGGGGTAACATAGCAAATCCCATTCCGTTTGTCTTGCGCCCGGGGGTTCCGAAAGTGGACAGGGGTATCCCCAACTCGAA
>CAZIUM010000167.1:0-6568 GCA_964542285.1 uncultured Lentisphaerales bacterium | reverse complement strand
GGCTTGTCGGTTGCTCCAGCCTCGCCGTTCTCGGCCTGGGAGGGTGGGGGGGCTCCAGTTTCTTTTTTGCGGCGATACAGTTGTCTTTTGCGGCTCTGTTCACGCCAGGTTTCGATCGCTTCTCGATCGTGCACCATTTCGATTCTGGCGCGATAATCTTCCTCCGACATATGTTTGTAACGCGTTCGCAGCATCTCCTGGACGCGCAGCCCGAAGCTGTGATGATTCGGAGGCCCCAGCAATTCGCCGCTCAGACCGCATCGTGCCACGCAGGGAAAGTTGCCGCCCGGGGGTTCGGTTTCGATGGCCTCGACATCGTAAAAGTCTTCGAGATGATGGCGCAGCAGGTGCAAACGCACATCCTCGTCGGTTCGTCCCGGCATGCCGCAAACGCGGCATTGAAAAAGGGAGGAAGGGGCGTCTTCGCCCTGGCCCGGTTCGACCCGCAGCAGCAGCGAGTCGTCGTTTTGCAGGAACAGGCGCACGATGTCCCGCAGGGGAAAGGCGCGCCGCGAGGTCTGAATGCGCCGGATAATGGCGCCCAGGGCTTTTTGCTCCGGTTGGAGCCGCAACGTCAACGGCAGCGGGGCTTCATTGGGGACCGAGCGGCTGCTGCGATCGGGGCGACGTTCCGGACGTCCCTCGGCAGGTCGCCCGTGCGCTGAGGGACGCTGGCGGGCATCGCGACGGGGCGGGCGCGCGGATTGAACGTCACGTCGCCCGCGCCATGTATCGCGAGAGGCCTCGCGCCGATCGCGGCCGGAATCGCGGTCATCCTGGCCTTTGTGATGCCGTGCCAAGTTTCGTGAGGCTTCATCCGGGGCTTCTCGTGCCCAGGTGGGTGCGAAGATCCTTTCCAGGTCCTGCAGGGGCAGTTCTGGCTCAGGCTTGTCCGGAAAATGCTGGCGCGGCTCATCAGTCATGACGTGTATAGTACCGCGTTCATGTCTGAAGGGTCAACATCCCCGATCGGTGCATAAACGAAGGGGAATCCGCAGCGCCGCCCTCGATTATTCTGGATTGCCGACCGGGATGCGAATCGCTACACTTTTCCCGATATGGAAAAGCCGCTGGTCATCATACCGACCTACGACGAGCGCGACAATGTTGGGCCGATCGCCGAGGCCGTGCTCAAGCAATTGCCGAGGGGTGAATTGCTGTTCGTGGACGATCGTTCACCGGACGGCACGGGGGATTTGCTGGAGGAGATGGCGCAGGCTAATCCCAGGGTGCACGTTTTACACCGCCCCGGCAAGCAGGGATTGGGTCGTGCCTACATTGCAGGATTCCGCTGGGCGCTGGAGCGCGACTACACGTTGATTTTTGAAATGGATGCCGATTTCTCGCACGATCCGCGCGAATTGCCCCGGTTCATCGAGGCTTCCCACGCGTCTGACCTGGTGATCGGGTCGCGCTACATCGGCGGTATCCGGGTGTTGAACTGGCCCATGAGCCGACTGCTGTTGAGCACGGGGGCGGCGCGCTTCGTACAGGTGGTCACGGGATTGCCCGTGCATGATCCCACGGGCGGGTTTAAATGCTTTCGAAAAGAAGTGCTTCAAACCATTCCGCTGGACCGGATAAAATCCAACGGGTATTCCTTTCAAATCGAGATGACACATACGGCCTGGATGCTGGGATTCAGGATCACTGAAATTCCCATTGTATTCGAGGATCGACGAGCCGGATATTCGAAGATGAGTCGTGACATTTCCCACGAGGCCTTCAAAATGGTCTTCAAGCTGGCCTCGCGTCACGGGTTCAGGCGCCGCCCTCTTTCCAAGACAAAGCGTCGGATGCCCGATTCGGTTACGGCCAAGTCAGACTAGGTGGTAAGCGGATTGATCTTTTCCGGCAACAACAGCACAATACATCCCGCCGCCGCCTGGTTGCGCCTGCTGCGCCCCGCGCAGTGGAGCAAGAATGCCGTGGTTCCGGCGGCTTACTTCTTTGCGCGCTGGGATCCCGGCCAGGCGGTGCATGCCATGGGATGGCGTCCCGCGCTGAGGGTCCTGCTGGCGACGCTCCTTTTTTGTCTGGTTTCGAGCGGCATCTACGCGATCAACGATGTGGTCGACCGCGAAGCCGATGCCCAACACCCTCGCAAACGGCTGCGGCCCGTGGCGGCGGGACAGATTCGTCCGCGATCGGCCTTGCTGGGCGCCGGCTTCCTGCTCGTGGGGGCAATCTCGGGAGCATGGTTGCTTTCGCCGCGTTTCGCTGAGGTGGCGATGGTTTACAGCCTGATGCAACTGGCCTATTCCTGGCGGCTCAAGCGGGTGGCGTTGCTGGACGTATTTCTGATTGCGGCGGGATTCGTGTTGCGTGCCGTGGCGGGCGCGTCGGTGATCGAGGCGCGTATTTCTCCCTGGTTGCTGTTGTGCACCTTTCTGTTGGCGCTGTTCCTGGCCCTGTGCAAACGGCGTCATGAAAAACAGGCGATGGGAGCCGATGGTTCCTCCCATCGCGGCGTGCTGGCGAACTACGATCTGAACATGCTGGATCAACTGATCGCCATCACGAGCGCGGCGACCATCGTAGCCTACGCCATGTACACGCTCGCGCCGGACACCATCGAACGTTTTGGCACGGGAAGGCTGGGACTGACCATTCCATTTGTCATTTTCGGCATTTTTCGCTACCTTAACCAGGTTCATCGAGGCGACGGCGGCGGGGCTCCCGAAAAGACCCTGCTTACGGACAAGGTGTTGCTGAGCACCATCCTGCTGTATCTGTTGACGGCCCTGGCTGTATTCCTTTGGGGCTAGGGGTCACGTCGAGGGATCCCGTTGCTTCCCGAGATGTTTTGGAGAAAACATGCACAAGATTGTCGCGACACACCAACTGTCTCCATCCGTTTTCCGCATGGAAATCGAAGCGCCTGAGATTGCGCGCGAGCGCAAGCCGGGACAGTTCGTCATTTTGCAGGTGGATGACAACTGGGGCGAACGCATTCCCTTGACGATCGCCGATGCCGATTCCGACGTCGGCACGATTACGATCGTTTTCCAGACCGTTGGACGCACCACCCATTTGTTGGCGTCCCTGAAGCCCGGCGACGCGGTGCCGGCGGTGCTCGGTCCGTTGGGAAATCCCACGCACATCAAAAAATTCGGCACGGTGGTCTGTGTTGGCGGCGGCATCGGGGTGGCGCCTCTGCATCCCATTGCCCAGGCAATGAAAGCGGCCGGCAACCGCCTGGTGGCGATCCTTGGCGCACGCACCCGTGAATTGATCATTATGGAGGACGACATGCGGCGGATCGCCGACGAGTTGATCGTCGTTACCGATGACGGCTCTTACGGTCGCAAGGCGCTGGTGACGGAACCGCTCAAGGAACAGAGCCAGCGCGTACCTCCTCCCGACTGTGTCGTGGCGATCGGCCCCCCCATCATGATGAAGTTTTGTGCGGAAACCACGCGGCCTTTTGGCATCAAGACCATCGTGTCGCTCAATACCATCATGATTGACGGCACCGGAATGTGTGGCGGTTGCCGGGTAACGGTCGGCGGCGAGACCAAGTTTGTCTGTGTCGACGGACCGGAATTTGACGGTCACCAGGTGGATTTCGACAACATGATGCAACGACTGGGAGCCTACAAAAAGCAGGAAGACGCGGATCATCACCAGTGTCACCTGGATCTTGAGCTACACACCTGACACAAACCTTCAACGGATCGTAAAGAGGATCATGTCACATCAATCGCCAGAACAATTGGAAGCCCAAGCCCGCGCCGTATTGTCTAAAATCGATGCTCGCCGGACGCCGTTGAAGCCTCGCGATCGCATGGCGATTCCGGCACAGCCGATGCCCACCCAGGCTCCTGAAAAGCGTCGGGCCAACATGTCCGAGGTGGCCCTGGGCTATGGCCCGGCCCAGGCACGTCTCGAGGCGTTGCGTTGTCTGCAATGCAAGAACGCTCCTTGCGTGGCGGGCTGCCCCGTGCGCATTCGCATTCCGGATTTCATCCGGGCAATTGCCGAAAATCGCATGGGTGACGCCATAAAAACAATCCGTGAAAACAGCCTGTTGCCCGCGGTTTGCGGACGGGTCTGTCCGCAGGAGACCCAGTGCCAGGCTCCCTGCACGTTGGGCAAAGCGCTCAAGGACCGTGACCAGGCTGTCGCCATCGGACGGCTCGAACGTTATGTCGCCGACCTTGACCGACAGGCAGGCAAAGCCAGCCTGCCGGCCATGCCGGCCGAGACGGGGCGGCGAGTCGCCGTCATCGGCAGCGGTCCGGCGTCGATCACGGTGGCCGCGGATGTGCGGCGCGCGGGTCATGCCGTAACGATCTTCGAGGCGTTTCACAAGCCGGGCGGGGTTCTGGTTTACGGAATTCCCGAGTTTCGCTTGCCCAAGGCCATTGTGCGTTACGAGGTGGAGGCCCTTGTCGCCATGGGGGTGACGCTTCGAACCAACTACGTGATTGGGCGCACCCGCCGACTGCGCGACCTGCTTGGCGAGGACGGTTTTGACGCCGTTTTTGTCGGCAGCGGAGCCGGCTTGCCAAAATTCATGAACATCGAAGGGGAAAATCTTGTCGGGGTTTTTTCCGCCAACGAGTATTTGACGCGCGCCAACCTGATGCGCGCCTATGATCGCGAGCATGCCCATACGCCGATCTACGAATCGCGCAAGGTGGCCGTGCTGGGCGGCGGCAATGTGGCCATGGACTCCGCACGCATGGCCCTGCGGCTGGGGGCCGAAGAGGTGCATCTGGTGTATCGCCGCACGGAAAAGGAAATGCCGGCCCGTGTCGAGGAAGTGGAGCATGCCCGCGAGGAAGGCGTGCAATTTCACATGCTGCAAAACGCGCGCCGCATCCTTGGCAACGACCAGGGACGGGTCCGGGCGATGGAATGCCTTCGGTATGAACTTGGGGCTCCGGACGATTCCGGGCGAAGACGCCCGGTGGAAATTCCGGACAGCGAGTTCACCATGGAGGTTGACACCGTGATTGTCGCGATCGGCAACGACTCCAATCCGCTGATCAGTCAGACCACCGCCGGACTGGAGACGGATCGCTGGGGACGCATCGTGGTCGACGACAAGGGCGAAACCTCCATCAAGCGAGTGTTTGCGGGTGGAGATATTGTGCTCGGCGCCGCGACGGTGATCCTGGCGATGGGCGAGGGGCGCCGAGCGGCGGCATCGATCAACGCGATGCTGGCGGCGGTTGCCCCGGCGGACTGAGAGGATTCAGCCGACAGCCTCGACATAGAGCGCCAGAACTTCGTCGGCGACTCGCTGAATGTCGAACTCCTGACGCACCTGTTGTCGGGCGGCGCCGGCAAGTCGGCCCCGTTCTTCCGGTTCATCCAGCAGGCGGATCATGCCCTGCGCCAACGCGTTTCGGTCGTTCGGCGGGACCAGCCAACCCGAAGTGTCGTGTCGGACGATGGTTTGCGGACCGGCGCTGCGTGTTGTCAGCACCGGGGTTCCGGCGGCCATGGCTTCACAGAGGCAGCGGCCGAAGGGTTCCATGGCGGACGGGTGCACCAGCAGATCGAGAGCCCGCAAGTAGATTGCCGCGTCCACACCATCCGTAAGCCAGTGCAAACGCCCGTCCAGTTTCTTTCTTTCCGCTGTTTCCCGCAGCGAGTGCAGATAGGCGGAATGCTCTCCCAGCAAGTCGGTTCCCGCCAGGACGAAATGGGCTTCGGGAAGCCGGCTCAGGGTCGCACGGGCGGCATCGATGAACAGGTCGTGTCGTTTCCAGGGGACCAGATGCGCTAGCATGCCCGCCAGTGGCACCCCTGCGGGCAGCGACAATCGTCGGCGGGCTTCGTCGCGAGTCGGCAGATTGTCGAAGCGTGTCAGATCGATGCCGTTCACGATCAGACGCGCTTTGTGTCGTGAAGTGCCGGGAAGTATCTCCGCAAGTCGTTGCATCACCGGGGACGAGATGGCTACCAGGGCCCGGACACGACGTGAGGCCAGGCGAACGCAAGCCGGTGTCAGCGTGAGATCACGCACATGCCACAAGGCCGGAGTGCGAACCTTGGTCAAGGTCAGGGCGAGAACGGGGGCGATGGCGTTGAGATGCAGCACATCTGGACGTTGCCGCCGGACAATCTGGGCGAGGGACCGGCCCATGGCCGGGAGCTTCAGCCAGTCGACGATTCCCTCGGGACGACCCACCCGCGGACGGGTGAGCCGGATGGAAGGCAGGGGTTGGCAGTCGATGCCGACCTCTTTCAGCCGTTCCTGCAATGGTCCCGCGGGGACCGCGGCCATGACCTCGACGTTTCGCCGACGCAGGGCTCGCGCCAGTTCCAGCAGACTCCATTCGGCCCCGCCCAGGGCGGAAATTGGATTGACGAACAAGACCCTCATGTTGGAGGCGATCCTGGTGCGCCTGGCGGGGATCGAACCCACAGCCTTCAGCTCCGGAGGCTGACGCTCTATCCAATTGAGCTACAGGCGCGTAATTTAAGCATCATAGGAGATTCGGGAGTGGATATCAAGGATGATCGGTATGGGCGATTACAATCGTTTCCATTCCCCTGGAGATTGTGCTAACCTATGCCCGTATTCTGCACATGCGTCTTAGCACCTTGGAAT
>CAZIUM010000166.1:0-6581 GCA_964542285.1 uncultured Lentisphaerales bacterium | reverse complement strand
GTGGGGTGGAAGCGGGAAGAGGACGCAGGGAGTCCGAGAACTAGGCACTCTCAAGCTGTATAATATCTGGAAATTTTTTTAGATGACGTGGAAAGAATGAACGGATAAGCTCATGCAATCACACCCGAACATTATCGTGATTTGTTCCGATCAGCATCGAGCCGACGCTATCGGCTGCTACGGCAATGAAATCTGTCGCACCCCCTCGTTGGACCGCCTGGCCGGCCGGGGAGTGCGTTTCGAGCATTGCTTTGCCAACAACCCGGTCTGCAGCCCATCGCGCGCCACCATCATGACCGGCTGCCAGAGCCGTCGACATGGACTGGTGCGCAATGGCTATGCCCTGCCGGAGGAAATGCCGACATTTGCCGGCATCCTGGGGCAGGCGGGATATCGCACCAGCGCCATCGGCAAGTTGCATCTTCAACCGCACAACCAGGGACCGGTCGAAGCGCCGTTCCACGGGTTTCAGCATGTGGAGAACAGCGAGGACCCCAAGATCGGCACCTATCTCGATTGGGCGATTCGGGAGTATCCCCAGTATGCGGGATACCTGATCGGAACGCTGTTCAATCTGCCGACCACCGACGATTACTGGCGTGGCCGCCGCGATTTGCGCCGTGAGGTGGAGGATTGCCGCGAGCGCTTTGTTAAACCCCTCGAAATCAGCGCGACCTGCAACTGGGGCTATGGACACGATTCGCCGCTGCCCGAGGAAGCCCATCAAACGACTTGGATCACCAACCGGGCCATCGAAACGGTCAAGCGCCACGACGGGAGTGCGCCCCTCCTTCTGTGGGTCGGATACCAGGACCCGCACAATCCTTTCGATCCGCCGGCGAATTATCGGAAACTGTATGAACCGGAAGCGATGCCGCTCCCCGTCGGCACGGAGGTCGACGACAGTACCCTGCCGCCCCATTTGCAGGCCTTCCGGCGTGCCTATGCGGGCTTTACCACCAGCGACTGGCGCCGGCTAAAGGCCTTGTATTATGCCTCCGTCAGCTTCATGGATGCGGCCATCGGCCGGTTGGTCGCGACCGTCGAATCGCGGCTCGATATGAACAACACCATCATCATCTATACCGCCGATCATGGCGAGATTCTCGGCGACCACGGCATTTGCGGCAAATGGGCCTACCATTACGATTCCTGCGCCAGGGTGCCGTCAATCTGGCGCTGGGACGGGCATTGGCAGGCCGGTCACGTGGCGGACGACCTGGTGGAGCTGTGCGATTTTGCCCCGACATTGCTGGAGGCCGCCGGCGTCAGGCACCAGACCGTGATGGATGGCCTGTCCTACGGTCCCTTGCTTTCCGCGCAACCGCATGCCTTGGCGCGCGACCACGCCTACATCGAGAGCTACAACGGGGGACCGCTGGACCCCACGCCGCCGCCGATCTGCTGGCCGCGTACCATTCGAACGCGCGATTACCGCTGTACCTTCTATGCCGACCCGGAGGTCGGCGAACTTTACGACCTGCGGCAGGACCCCGACGAAATCCATAACCGGTTCCATGACCCCACCTGCCGGGCCGTGGTGGAGGAGCACCGGAAACGCCTGGTTTCACGACTGATCGGGATGGACCATCCCCTGCCGGAACGGACATTTGACGTTTGAGAAATCAGGACCCGGCGGTGATGCCGGCCGAGTCGAAGGTGGCCATGCGGTCGTAGCAGGCTACGCCTCCCGCCAGCACCGGCATCGCCAGCGCCGCGCCCGTGCCTTCCCCCAGGCGCATGCCCAGGGACAGGATGGGACGGATGCCCTCGGCGGCGAAGAAACGTTGCGCACCGGGTTCGGCGCTTTGATGGGCGAAGAAAAGATAATCCTTTACCGTCGGGTTTATTCGCAGGGCGGCCAGGGCACCGGCGCAGGAGATAAACCCGTCCACGAACACCGCTTGGCCATGAACGGCGCCTCCCAGGCACAGACCGCAGATGGCGGCGATTTCCAGCCCACCGACGGAGGCGAGGACCCCCAGCGGTCGGGACAGGGCGGCGGCGTTGACTCGCAGGGCGCGTTCCACTACGGAGCACTTGTGCTGTAGCGCCTCGCCGCTCAGTCCCGTGCCGCCGCCGGTCAGGTCGGAGGGAGGCTCCCCGAGATAGGCCGCCATCATGGCGGCGGCCGGAGTGGTGTTGCCGATGCCCATCTCGCCCGTTCCCAGGACCCCCACGCCCTCGCGGGCGGCGCGTTGGGCGCATTCCATGCCCACTGCGATGGCGGCCTGACATTCTTCCCCGGTCATGGCCGGTCCCCGGGCGATGTTGTCCGCGCCACGCTTGATGTTGTGGCGTCGCAATTCTTTGAGGTCTTCGGGCGCCTGCGCCATGCCGACATCGACGACTTCAAGATCCGCGCCGGCGTTGCGGGCCAGGGCGTTGATGGCGGCACCCCCCGCCAAGATGTTGCGCACCATCAGGGTCGTCACCTCGGAAGGAAAGGCGCTGACGCCCTCGTCCGTCACTCCGTGGTCGCCGGCAAACAGGCAGATGCGTCGCCGTTCGCGAACGGGGTGCTGCCCCTGCCGGATGGCCACGTAGCGTGCCGTGACCTCCTCCAGGTATCCGAGACTTCCGGGCGGTTTGGTCAGGTTGTCCAGGTGGGCCTGGGCGGCTTGCAGGGCGGCGGGATCGAGGGGGACGATGGTTGGAGTGTTCATGGTTTCAATACCTGTGGAAGCCCGGCGGTGATCAGCAGTACCCGATGGGCCGCTTGTGCCAAATGCTGGTTGAAGCGCCCCGCGAGATCGCGGAACCGGCGCCCCAGGGGTGTGGACGGAACAATCCCCTGGCCGACCTCGTTGCTGACCACGATGAGCGGCAGGGATGAAGCGCTCAAGGCTTCGCATACCTTCCGCATGCGTTCTTCGATCGCCTCGGGGTTGTCCGCTCCCTCGTAATGCAGCAGGTTGCCCAGCCAGACCGTGGCGCAGTCCCACAAAATGCCGTCCCCTTCGGGATGCGGGGCGGAGAAAACCTCGGCGACATTCCGCGGTTCCTCGAGGGTCTGCCAGGCCGGGCCGCGGTCAGACTGGTGGCGCGCGATGCGCGTACGCATTTCGTCGTCACAGCATTCCGCGCTGGCTAGAAAAATGGGCCGACACCAGGATTGCTCGGCGAGTTGTTGCGCGTGGCGGCTCTTGCCGCTGCGCGCGCCGCCCAAGATCAGTGTGATGGCGGCGGGGGAGGATGGCGTGGGTGACATGTCACGGCTCACTTGACGGTGGCACCGGGCAGGGCGCCTTCGTCCGGCGATATCAGAAACAGACCGCCGTCCGGGTTGCCCGCCGCCAGGATCATGCCTTCGGAAAGACCAAAACGCATCTTGCGGGGCGCCAGGTTGGCGATCATGACCACGTGGCGTCCCACCAGCGTGGCAGGATCGTACACCTTGCGAATGCCGGCGAAAACCTGGCGCGGGTTGGCTTCGCCAATGTCCAGTTCGAGCCGCAGCAGCTTGTCGGCCCCCTCGACATAGGCGGCCGTGACTACGCGGGCCACCCGCAGATCTACCTTGCCGAAGGTGTCGATGTCGATCGTGTCCCGCACCGGGGGCGTCGACGCGGAGGGCGTCGCCTGGGCTGGGGCACCCCCCGGCAGCGAGTTCGCGGATTGTTTGAGCATGTCTTGCACTTGTTTCTCCTCGAGTCGTTGCGCCAGGTAGCGGTACGGCGCGATGGGACGGTTTTCCATGGGGATTTTAAGCGACTTCCAGTCGTAGGCAGGCTCGCCAAACAGCTCCGCCACCTGGGCTGCATATCGCGGCAGTACCGGTTGCAGGTAAATGGCCAGCACGCGAAACAAGTTCAGAATGCTGGTCAGAACCTGGCGCGTTTCTTCCGGGGTTTGCTTGATGGACTCCCAGGGGCGCGCCTGGTCGAAATATTCGTTGGCCGCGTCTGCCAGCTTGCAGACGATTACCGGAACCTGGCTGAATCGACGGTTTTCGTAGCAGGCCGCGACGTCGTCGGCGCGCGCCAGAAATTCCCCCAGCAATTCGCGCCCTCTCGCGTCCATCGTGCCGAGGCGTCCGTCAAGACGCTTGTGGATCATCTGGGCGCCGCGCGAGGCCAGGTTGGTGATCTTTCCCACCAGGTCGCCGTTGACTCGCCGTGTGAAGTCGTCCAGGTTGAGATCGATGTCGTCGGTGGTGTGATTGAGCTTGCAGGCGTAGTAATAGCGCAGGGCGCCCGGATCGAGCGAGTCCAGGTAGGTGCGCGCCTTGATGAAGGTGCCCTTGGACTTGCTCATTTTTTCGCCGTTGACCGTCAGAAAACCGTGCACGAAGACCTGGTTGGGGCCCTTGAAGCCGGCCGCATGCAGCATGGCGGGCCAGAACAGGCAGTGAAAACGTACGATGTCCTTGCCGATGAAATGGTAAATCTCGGTGCCCGCGCCATTCCAGAGTGCGTCGAAATCCTCCTGGTGCTTGCCGCACCAGTTTTTGAGCGAGGCCATGTAGCCGATGGGCGCGTCAAGCCAGACATAGAAATATTTGCCGGGATGCCCGGGAATTTCGAAGCCGAAGTAGGGCGCGTCGCGCGAAATGTCCCAGGGACGCAGTTCCGCTTCGTCACCGAACCATTCCAGCAGCTTGTTGGCCACGTCTCGAGCCACATGACGCGGCAGCCAGTCGCGCAGAAACTCCTTGTACTGCTGCAGCTTGAAGAAGATGTGCTCGCTTTCGCGTGTTTCGGGTGGCGTGCCGCAGAGGGCGCATTGAGGCGCTTGCATGTCGGCGGGACTGTAGGTGGCCCCGCAGGCGTCGCAGGAGTCGCCGTACTGACCCTCGGAATGGCAGTTGGGGCAAACGCCGCGCACGAATCGGTCGGGCAGGAACATTTTGTCATTGGGACACCATAGCTGCGGCACGGGGCGGATGAACAGGGCCCCCGCCTGCTCCATGCCCGCGAAAACTCGATTGCACAGTTCGCGGTTTTCTTCGGAATGGGTCGTATAAAAATTGTCGAACTCGATCTGGAAATCGGCAAAATCGCGCACATGCCGGTCGTAGCTGGCGGCAATCAAATCTTCGGGCGCAATGCCTTCCTGGCGCGCGCGGATCATGATGGGGGTGCCGTGCGTGTCGTCGGCGCAGACGTACAGGCAGCGGTGCCCGCGCATCTTCTGAAAGCGCACCCAGAAATCGGTCTGCAGGTATTCCACCAGGTGACCGACATGAATATCCCCGTTGGCGTAGGGCAGGGCGGATGTTACAATAATCTGACGTTTTTGCATGGCTTGTAAGGAATAAAATAACTATCGTAGCGCATAATTACGGGACTGTCCAACGGCAACCGATTGCCATTTGTGCCGATATCCAACCGACATGAAATCGAAGCCCAATCTTGTTGCCGTGGCCATGAGCGGCGGAGTAGACAGCTCGGTGTGCGCGGTTCGCCTGCTGGAGCAGGGCTGCCGTGTCTTTGGAATTACGGCGCGCATGCGTCCTCCGGGAACGCAACCCGAAGCCGAGGCGGATATCGAGGCGGCGCGGGCCGTGGCCCGGCATCTCGGGATCTCGCATCATGTCGTGGATTTGTCGGAACCTTTCGAGAGCCGGGTGCTCGAGTATTTTGCCGCCACCTATCATGCCGGGCGGACCCCGTCGCCCTGCGTGGTGTGCAACCGCTACATCAAGTTCGGTGCGTTGCTGCAAATGGCGCGGGAACTGGGCGCGGACCGGCTGGCGACGGGACATTACGCGCGCATCGAATGCGATGGGCGTCGGCGGCACCTGTTGCGTGGCCGCGACCGCCGCAAGGACCAGTCCTATTTTCTTTTCGACCTCTCGCAGAGGCAACTGGCGCAAGCCCTGTTTCCGCTTGGCGAGCTTACCAAGGACGAGGTTCGGTGCGAGGCCGTCCGCAAGGGATTGCCTGTGACGCCGCGCGGCGAGAGCCAGGACTTGTGTTTTGCCGGGCAGGAGCAGCACTGGCGGATCACCGAGGCAAGGCGGCCGCGCGCCCGGAGACCCGGCGTCGTGGTGGATCGCGCCGGGCGAACGCTGGGAACGCACGACGGTATCCATCGTTTTACCATCGGACAGCGGCGCGGACTGGGGGTGGCCGACGGACGCAGGCTGTATGTGGTGGCTTTGCGGCCGCGTGCCAACGAGGTTGTTCTCGGCGAGCGCGACCAGTTGTACCGGCGGGAATTGCAGGTGCGTCAACTCCGCTGGATCTCGGGGAGTCCGCGCAAGGCGCCCTTCCGGGCCGCGGTCAAGCTGCGTTACAATCACGAAGCCGCCCCGGCGCAGGTCACGCCTCTCGGCGCCCATGTCGCGAAGATTCATTTCGACCTGCCGCAGTTTGCCGTCACCCCGGGGCAGGCCGCGGTCTGCTACGAAGGCGATCGGGTTGTCGCGGGCGGCTGGATTCGGCTGGATCCCGCTCTTTTCGGCTAGGAAATTGACATCCACAGGAAGCCTTGTTCATAAATATCCCGATGCTTCTATTAGGGACAGACACTTTGTAGACCGCATTTTTCGTTAGCCGGACAAATAGAGGACAAATAGACCCAAATAGATTTCTTGTCCTGGCGTCTTCGGTCTGCTACGCTGGGAACGTATTCGT
>CAZIUM010000165.1:0-6599 GCA_964542285.1 uncultured Lentisphaerales bacterium | reverse complement strand
AATTCGGGCGGGACACACGCAGGCGTATTTCACTCGTGCGGTTTTTGAGGGGGTCGCGATGTCGATGCTCGACTGTCGGAAGGCTCTCGAAAATATTAAAATCCCTCATGAAGACGCGGCCGTTGCGATCGGCGGCGGCCAGGTCTTCGGGGTCGAACGCGAAGGACGCGTGCGACGCGGCGGAGGCATGCACCAGCTTGATCTTGTAGAGCGTAGCGGCAAGATAAAATATACTCGTCAACAACACCAACAGTCGAGCGGTGCCCAGGGGATGTGCCAGGAAGGCAAACAGCAAAAGAACCAGGAGCGCCAGAGCCGTTCGTTTCTGTCCCCGGGTAACCGGCTCACGCGCGCTCCATGCGGGGCGCTTGTGGGCCAACTCCAGTGGGTCGCAGGCGGGCTCATCCTTGTGGTGGTTGGCGGTCATGGGTTGTATGGGTTTCCCGGCAAGCAATCGGCGTGCCATTCGACGAAGATTTGCGAAGATCACAGCAAAAGCGCTTCAATCCGGTTTTTCCACGCGGGATGCGGGGTGAACCGCGCCGCCACATCGGGAGTCAGGAGCAACCGGGCCGACGGCTCGGGTGTGATGTAGAGAGCACCGCTGCCGGGATTCCGACGCAGCAGATCGGCCCCTTCACGGGGGCCCAGGATAAACAGCGCGGTGGATAGAGCATCGGCCATCATGGCGCGGTCGGCCAGAACCGTAACGGCAGCCAGTCCTTCGACGGGATACCCCGTGCGCGGGTCCAGGAGGTGGCCCAGGCGGCGTCCGTCGATTTCCACAAAGCGTTCATAGCCTCCGGAAGTGGCCAGGGCCTCGCCGTCGCGCAATGTCAGCGTTCCCACGGTTTCGTGCGGCGAGAAGGGATTGCGCACCCCGATGCGCCAGTCGCGCCGCGGTTCCGGTCGTCCACGACAACGGATATTGCCCCCCAGATCGAGCAGAAAAGGTTGCAGTCCGGCCGCATCCAGACTTTGACAGGCCCGGTCGACGGCATAGCCCTTGGCGATGGCGCCCAGGTCGACCTGGCATCCCTCTCGGGCCAGTGAAGCGGTCCAGGAGGCCCCGGTCCCCTCCCCCCCGGACGCGGCTTCGAGCCACACGTTGCTCCAGCCCACCAGGAGACGCACCTGCCGGAGCTGCTCCGGGGTGGGCCATGACGGACCGGCGTCGCCGCGGAACCCCCACAACGTCATCAGGGGACCGATGGTGGGATCGAAGGCGCCCCGGCTGCTTTGCGCGACGCGCAGGGCTTCGGCCAGCACTTCCCCGGCCATGGTTCCCAGAGACACCGAATCATTCCCGGCCGCGCGGTTCAATCGGGCCAGGTCGCTGTCGGGGCGAAAAAGACTTAGTTCTCGTTCGACCTCTTCCAGGGCTTCTCGGGCCAGGGATTGGGCTCTCTGACGGTCGGACGACTCCATCTCCCGCGGCAGGGCCAGGGACACCACGGTACTCATGGCGGTCCAGTGGCGACGCGCGAGCGCGGTCCGCGGCGCCTCGGTACGGCGGCAGCCCGCCAGGCCGCAGGCAAGCAACAGGGCCAGCCCTGTCAGGAACACCCGGCGCGCGTTTTTCATGAACGCCCATCCGTGAAAAAAGGCTGCAACCGTTGTTCGATCTCCCCGCGCTTGCGCCGTAGAAGTTCGGGATCGTCGGCTTCAAGAATCAGCCGCAGGTAGGATTCGGTATTGGACGCCCGGATACTCACCCACCAATCGGGATATTCGATGCGATACCCGTCGAAGTCCAACAAGGTTGTCGGCGCGGCTTCCCGGACCAGGGCATCCCTGACAAGGTCCATGGCCTCCTGTTTGCGGTCGACCCGGTAATTCAGTTCACCGGAATTGGCAACCGCGAGCATCGGAGCCAGCAACGAGTCGAAATTCCGCCCCGATCGACGGGCCGCGGCCAGTTCGTCGAGGGCGATCATGGCCGCCAGTTCGCCCGAATCGCAATTGAAAAAATCGCGAAAATAATAATGCCCGGCCAGTTCCCCGCCGCAAACGGCGTCCAACTCGCGCATGCGGACCTTGGCGAAGGCATGACCGACTTTCCAGATTTCCACTCTGGCGCCGGCATGAAGCAAGGCTTCGGTCACCCCCCGCGAGGTCCGGATGTCGCAAAGCACGGTCGCGCCGGGATGCGCGCGCAAGAAAGGCGCCGCGACGATGGGAATCATCAGGTCGGGCCGGACAAACTCGCCATGTTCGTCGACAAACATGACCCGGTCGGCATCGCCATCGAAAATGACGCCGACATCCAGTCCGTGGCGGGTTACGGAATCCGCCAGGCTCCGGCGGCTTTCCACTTCCATGGGGTTGGGCGAATGATGGGGAAACGTGCCGTCCACCTGGTCATAAAGGTATTCGATCCCGTCGCCAAACAAACGGCGCGCCACCAGCGCGGCCATGCCGTTGGAACAGTCCATTGCCAGGCGCAGCCCCGCCAGGTTCGGGCGCCAGGCGGATAAGAATTCCAGGTAGGTTTCCAGGAGTTCCCGCCGGTTCAATGCTGGAGGCGCGGCCACCGGGGGCGGCAGGGGATGGTTCATCAGGGACTCGAGCTCGCGTAACCCGGTGTCGTAGCCTACCGGCACCCCGCCCTTGCGCGAAACCTTAAGTCCGTTGTACTCGGGAGGATTGTGGGATGCGGTGATCTGTAACGCCAGGTCGTACCCCTGTGCTCCCGCGGCATAGTACACCATGGGTGTGGTGGCCAGTCCCAGGTCGTCGACGGAACAGCCGGCATGGCTCAGGCCCCGGCAGAGCGCATCGCACAAGGCGGGTGAAGAAACCCGCGCATCCCGCCCCACCGCCACGCGGTGAGCCGGCACGATCGTCGGTAACAACCGACCGATGGTATAAAACGTTTCGGAGGAAAAGTCCCGGCCAAAACGACCACGAATATCGTACGCCTTGAAAATGCCGGCCATGGGTCAGTCCAAAATTAAAAGGTAGCCGCCGCCGCGCTTGGGCCGCCCGAGGGCGCGCAACAGGGGGGAGGACTCGACCCGGTCAACATCGTTGGTATCGCTGCTCAGGGCCTGAATCAGGGAGGCGGTAATTTCACTGTCGGAGCGTTGCCGGGATGACGCAACCCAGGCGCCGACCGAACCACCGGCCAGCAGCGCCGAGAGCAAGGCCAGCGCGAGGGTTCCGATGTTAAGGGTCACGCGTCCCGCGGCGCGGTTGCGCAGCGTCAATTCATTGTCATGTTTTTCGCGTTCCGCGTTCCAGCGTTCCCGTTCCAGCGCAAGCCGTTCGCGTTCGATTTGGGCTTTTTCGCGTTCCAGCGCGATTTCCGCCAACGTCACCCGCGCCGATTCCGTCCCGGAGGCGGAATCGCCCTGCATGATACTGTCATTCATTTTGCATATCCCGAAAACCTTGTCCATTCGCCGAAAGTAATAGTATCCCGCATGCAAGAATCTGTCAAAATGCCCTTCGCAACGGGAAGCAAGTCAAACCACTATCATCTCATGGAATTATGGAATGATGGAAGACTGGAATAATTATTGGAGGCCAGAACCGTTGTTTTTCAAGCCGGAAAATATACAACGCACAATGGACGCAATGCCTGTCGATAAAACGTAAACATCTTATTAGCATACGCTTCCAACATTCCTGTATCCCAATATTCCAACATTCCGCATCCCTATGGGATGCTACTGAAGTCAAACTTCAAACTCGAGGAAAGAGCTTTGAATTCACTTTTTTTGAGTTCGATGCGGAGATGATCTTTGACCTCGGTGAAGTCCTGGCGGATAATGTCGATCCATGCCTCCCTGTTTTTAACCAGCAAATCCCCACCATAAATCTTGCGATGCTGTGAGACAGCATGATTGATTCACATCGGAAACCCGGGCGATAGGTCGAAGGCTTGGTCGGGGGATCTACTCGGCCGTGCGTGTGCTCAGGCCGATGGGGATGTCCATCCGTCCAAAATAGTCGTTGATCACGCGAACCACAACACCATGCAGGCCAGGGGTGTTTATCCCGTTGACGGCAACGCCCAGCATCTTGGCTTCGCCGCGTTCTGTGAGCGCGTAGAGCGTGGCCAGAGCTCCCGCATCGTCGCAATCGTTAGTATGTCCGTGTCGAGCAGGAACCGTACGGTTTCGCGTGTCATAAAACATCCTCCCGAGGGTTCGACTGAGCGACGAAAGGGAACGAGCGGAAGATTGGGGCGAAAGACGGGACTCGAACCCGCGACCACCAGATCCACAATCTGGTGCTCTAACCGACTGAGCTACTTTCGCCATCACGCTCAAAAAGTCCTGGCAATTTAGCATAAAGCGCGAATACGGGCAAGCAGGATTTTTCACGGAATTTTCACCGTGAATCTTCACGCCCCAGTTGGTTTCGCATCACGGACGCAACGGTTCGGGGGGCGAGGGAAATTCCCCGGTACCGCCTATTCTTCCGTGACCACCCGATAAAAGCCCTGGGGTGACGACGACAGGGGGAATTGATGCGCGGGACCCTGCAATCCGAGCGTTTCAGGAACCGTCGTCCATTGAGGGTTCGCGAGGCTGGGCGAGTGTTCGATTCGCACCGTGGACCCGGTTGCGTTCCAGGAGAGATTGACCTGGCCGTTGGAGATGGTGAATCCAGTAACCACCACCGGTTCAGGCGGTTCGGCAGGCTCTGTCGGCAACTCCCCGTATACAAAGGAGGTGACGGACCAGTCCGAAGGCTCGTCCCAGGAATCCAGGGCCCGCACCCTCCAGTGGTAGCGCCTGTCCAATTCGAGCGATTCGTAATCCGGCAGCGAATTCATCCGGTGCAGCAACGCCGTCGGCTGAGCCGACACGACGCCTTCAACCAGCACGTTTGTAAAGACTTCATCGAAGGCAATCTGAAGCTGGTAGCCGGTCACGATGTCCCCAACGTCGGGGTCGTCGCTGGCGAACCAGACAAAGTACCCGCTGGCATCCGGCATTGTCGCATCGGAATAGGGCGACACAATCTCCGGCGCCGATGGTGGATGGTTGACGAGATTGACGTAAAACGTGGCCGTTTCGCTCCAGGGCCCCACATGATCGCCGCTGTCGGTCGCGCGGCAGCGCCACCAGACCTGCACGCCATCCGGCAGGTCAGCATCGAGCATCCAGGAGGTCGTGGCGGCGCCGGCGGCAATAGCGGGGTTCTGGGCGACCAGCGCGCCGGCTTCGAGCGCGGCATTGGTGAAAACCTCGAAGCTGTAGGTAAGCGGATCGGTCTGGCTGTCGATCGCGTTCGCTACGGTCAGCGTGGGACGGAGGATCGTGACCGTGGCGCCGTTGGACGGCGCGAGCGGCACGGGCGCGCCGGGAGGCTCGTCGCCGAGGCCGACAACGTCGATGAAGAATTGGCTGTCGAGGTCGGCGGTGTAGCCGTTATAGCTTTGCACCGCGAGCCTGACGCCGTTCGTGCGGTAGTCCGCCGGCACGGCGAACTCGTGACCAGGGTTCGGTTACAGCCAGGATGCCGGAGAGGTCAAGCCAGGTGACGCCGCCATCCTTGGAGAGGCGCGCGTAGAGGCGACCGTAGTTGCCGTAGCCGCGCCATCCGCGAGACCAGAGCGTGAACATGGGTTCCAAGGCTTCGGAGAGGTCCAATTCGCCCCCATACACCAGCCAGGAATCCGTCCGGGCCTGAACATGCCGATGCTCATGATTGACGACACAAGCCGCCCCGTCGTAGGGATTGTTGGTCGAGTCGGCCCATCCACCGGCGATCCAGGCGCCGAGGCCGTTCTCAAAGCGTTCATAGAGACTCGTCGCCGGCGACAGGGGCGTGTGCTCACGGATGGCCACGTCGTCGATCGCCCAGCCATCGTCGACCACGCTGCTGTTCGCGCCCAGGCGGAAGCGAATGTAGACGGTGTGACGCCCCTTCCAGCGGGAGAGGTCGATTTGCTGTTCGCGCCAGGCGGAACGTACCTCGTGGATGCTGTATACGGTAGTCCAGGTGATGGAGGCGATGTTGGCGTTGTCCGCCGCGCCGATCTCGACGAAGGCATTGTCACCGGTTGGCGGCAGCGCATGGCGGTCCTTGAATACGAAGACCGGCCAAGTCGCCGTGCTGAGGTCGACGGCGGTCTGTGCCCAGATGTCGCTGTTGTTGGCGTAGTCGCCCGGCGAATCGGTCAGCGCCGCGGAGCCGTCCACGCCGGCCCCCGCCTGGATGCCCCAAGTGCCGGTGAAGGTCCAGGCCGGATCGACGACGCCGTCAAAGCCGTCCGTCCAGCCCATCGGCACACCCAGCGTCTGCGCCGAGGCCTCGTTCGAGGGCGTACGGGTGTCGCTTTCGTCGGAGACGTAGACCTTGTAGAAGTAGCGCGTCCGCGCGGCAAGACCGCTGTCGACGAAGTTCGTGACCGCCGGATCGGTGATCGTCGCGAGCAGCGTGTGCGCGTCGGTAACCCCCTGCGCGGTGTGCCGGTAGACTTTGTAGTGCTGGAAGTCGGCACCCGCATAGTGAGACCAGGTCAACGAAAGACCGCTGACCGTTACATCCGATGGCGAGGCGAGCGTGACGGCGGGAGGCATCTCCTCGATCGTGAGCTTGTCGACCTGCAGCTTGCCCGCGACCTCGTAGTAGGCGTAGGC
>CAZIUM010000164.1:0-6726 GCA_964542285.1 uncultured Lentisphaerales bacterium | reverse complement strand
GATTCCGGATAGGCCTCCCACTTCTGCAATTCGTAGCCGTCCCGCGGCGCGCTCCACAGTTTTTTCGGTTCGGGTTGCGGAGCCCCTCCCTCGGGAAAGGCCAGCAGATCCCGCAAGCGGAGGCGAACTTGACGACGCCAGGCAGCGCTTTCCCCGTCGGACAATTCCGCGGAAAAGGCCAGGGCGGGCTGAAGATTTTTCAACCGCGCATGCAGCAGTCCCTCCAGGGTCGTGAAGCGACCGTCCGGACGGTTCGACCGCAGGTTGGACACCCGATCGGAAGACTCTTTATGCATAAACGATTCTCCTCCCATGTCGGTTGTCATGGAAATCCTATTGCACCTGACGGAGAAACGCGGTCGCCGCCTTGCGCAGAATTTCGACCGCATCCTCGACTTCGCGGGGTCCCCACCCTTCGTGGCACAGCAGGGCAAAATGCCGCTCCATGGCCTCCATGACATTGGGGCAGGGATCTTCGCGTTCGCGGTCGCCGCGGTATTCCGGACTGCTCCAGGGAAGCCCCGGGGTGCCGAAAACGTTGCGCTTTACAAACCAGTCCTGCCGGTGCGGCAAGGCCGCCCGGTAGTTTTCCATGATCGGCGTCAATCCCTCGGCCTTCAGGACCTCGCAGAAGGTCGCCTTGTCGCAGGAGAAGCGTTCGGAGTCAAACCGGATGCGCAGCTTCCAGTAGCTGGGTTCGGCCCCCGGCAGGGGCTCTGGCACGGAAAGCCCCGGCACGGTCTGCAGTCCCGCGCGGATTCCAGCAACCACCGTACGGATGCGCGCGACGATCGACGGAAGCTTGCGCAGTTGCCGGCGTCCGATGGCCGCCGCGATCTCGTTCAGGTTCAGGTTGAGCGAGGCGCTTGGATTGGTCGAACCGGGTGGCAGGCCGAAGGGCTTGCCGCGATCGGCGGCGCGGCGGATTTCCGGCAGGAGGGCTTCGTCGCGCGTAAATACCACGCCGCCCTGGCCGCCGGTGCAATGATGCTTGCCGAACATGGTGGAGAAGGCCGCGATGGTGCCGAAGGTGCCCAGCGGGCGACCGTGAAGTCGGGCGCCATGGGCCTGGGCGCAGTCCTCGACCACCGGCAGGTTGTGCTTCCGGGCCACCGTCAGGATGCCCTCCATGTCGGCCGGCTCGCCGAAGATATGCGCCACGACCAAGGCGCGGGTCAGGGGGGTGATGGCGGCCTCGATCTGTTCCGGCCCGGTATTGTAGGCGCCGGGCACGCTGTCCGCCGGCACCGGGATGCAATTGAGCAGCGCAATGGGCATCATGCCGCCGGGATCGGTCACGCATCCCACCACCACCTCGCTGAAGGCGGGCAGTCGCAGCGCCTTCAGCGCCGTGTAGACCGCCGCGGTACCGGAGCTGACGCCGTCGGCGAAGCCGCCGCCCAGGGATTCCGCGAACTCCCGGGCATAGGCTTCTTCCTCCGGGCCGTTGTATCCCGGCGCGTTGCCGCTGGCCATGGCCTGGTCGAACAGGGCGACCACCGCCTGCTTTTCCTCTTCGCCGATCAAGCCGCGGGCCGGCCAGGGGGTGGTGCGCACCGGTTTGCCGCCATCGATTGCCAGGGTCTTTTTTTGCATTTTTTGTCCTTTGCCGGCGTGGTTCCGACCGGCGGCGAGGCGATTCATCCGGACCGCCGTTGCCGCCAGATTTCATGAAACAGAATCCAGGGGTCCAGCAGATACTCGCCGCCCTGTTCAAGGATGCGCCACAGGAAATGCGTATGTTCATGGCGTCCTACGCGCGTGCCGGCGGTGGTCGCGTAAGGCGTGCCCGCCGCGAGTGCTCCGCGTTCCGGCACGATCATGTCGATCAGGTGATGCGCCTGCAGCTCCCAGTCGCTGCCGTCGTCCCAGCGCCGCCGCCCCCGCCAACGGTTGTTGTTGAACCCCGCCTCCAGGGAATTAAACAGGCCGTGGTCGTCAAAGTCGATCGGCGCGGTCAACCGGGTGCCGGCCGGCATGTTGATGTCCAGTCCGCCGTGCGCGGCCCCGCCGTTGTAGGGTCCCATCCAGCAGTCCTCGCCGGTGTAGCAGTCCCGGATATCCAGGCGGCCGGCGGGATTGGGGTACCAGTCGCGCAGCGGTTCGGGACAGATCGGGAGATCCGCCTGTTGCACGGCCCAGCGGGTCAAGCGCGGAGGCTGACACAGGATCGCGCTGCGCCAGTCCTTTTCCTCCATGAATCCGCCGGCGTTCGTGAAAATGCAGGCCGCGGCATCGAACCACAGCCGCGCTCCGTCGATTTCCCAGGGTTCATAAAAGCTCGCCTGGGAACCGACCTCGCGGCGCAGGCGGTGCTCCCGTCCGTTGATCGACACCCGCGCCTCGAAGGCATAGACCGTGATGTCTCCAGAGGCATGGCCGCCGTCGCGGTAGCGATCGAAGCCGCGCGCGACCACGTCCGCGGTCGCGTCTTCGAGCGTCATTTCCCAGACCTGCCCCGACGTCAGTTGCAGCCGCAAACGATCCCCGCGATCCAGCAGGAACGGCGTCAGGGTCGACTTGACCACGCGGTGGATTGTCATGCCCATGTCAGCCATTATGACAGTCCGGACTTTGCATTGCAACGCGGATGCGTTTCATGACGGATCGTTACGCCTCCGGGAACACATGGGCCCGTCCCTCGCGGGCCGCGCGGTACAGGCCGCAAATGCATTCGACCGCGCGGCGCCCCTCCTCTCCCGTGACCATGGGCGGGCGTCCCTCGAGAATCGCCGTGGTCAAATCCTCGATCAAATATCGGTGCCCCTGGCTGCCGATGGCATCCGGCGCCTGGGCGCCATCCTCCGAAGGCGGCGATTCGTTGGGTTGCGCCGCCCAGTCGGGCCCATGACCTTCCCGGAACGCCCAACGCACCAGACGGTCGCTTTCCAGCACCACGCTGCCATGTTCGCCCGCCAGCTCGATCCGGCGCGGAAAACCCGGGGCGCACCCCGTACTGGCGGTGATGGTGCCCAGGGCGCCGTTGCGAAAGCGCAGGCAGGCCACGGCGGTGTCTTCGACCTCGATTCCATCATGCGTGAGGGTGTCGGTAAACGCAAAGGCTTTTTGCGGCGGACCGGCAAAGTGCAGCATCAGGTCAACGATGTGAATGCTCTGGTTCATCAGGGCGCCGCCGCCATCCAGTGCCCAGGTGCCCCGCCAGGTTGCGCTGTCGTAATATTCCTGCGCGCGGTACCAGGGCACCTGCACATCCACCAGCACCAGGCGACCGAAGAGCCCCGCATCCAGGGCGGTCTTGACGCGCCGCACATCGGGACTGGTACGCGCCTGGAACACGCAGGCCAGCGTCACACCATGTTCGGTACAGGCCCGGATGATGCCATCGGCGCGTTCGGGAGTCACCTCCAGCGGTTTTTCGCACAAAAGATGCTTGCCCGCGGCGGCGGCCGGCAGCGCCACTTCGGACCGCACGCCGCTGGGGGTGGCGATGCAGACCACATCAATGTCCTCCCGCGCCAGAAAGCGCTGCAAGTCGCACTCCGCCTTCACCCCGTACCGCTGCGCCATGTCCCGTGCCCGCTCGTAACGGGCATCGTACACCGCGCGCAATTCCGCGCGTTCGGCGGCGGCGATCGCCTCGGCATGTACCCCGGCAATCGCACCGGCCCCGACGATACCAAATCCCAGTTTACGCATATTCAATGTCTCCGTCCGTCGCGTCTCATTGACCCCGATTATTCCCTGGCGCCGGGTCGCATGATTGCAGTTCCCGTGCCGATCGACAGCCAAAACAACCGCCATTCGTATAAGCCGTTGCATGACAATACGATAGAATTCACTTGCAAGCCAGGTGGCGCGCCGCATCCGCCAGGCATGACAACAAGTTGCCGCTTCATGGCAAAATTTTGCCGATTCGGGCTTGTTCCCCCCGCAGGTTCGCGCTAGTCTTTTCGCCAATGAAGCCAACGATCCTGATGACCAGCGGATACGCCGAGCGCACCATGCAAAGCCTGCGGGAACATTGGCGCGCGCTGGACATCCCCATCCATGGACAGGCGCTCGAGCACCTGCGCCAATGCGACCCCCTGCCCCTTGCCGTGGCGATCGGCTTCGTGCCCCGGATCTCGCCCGAGTCCGACCGTCGCGCCGCGGAGAAGGACTGGCGGGGAGACATGCCCGCGCCCGACATGCTGCGGGCCATCCTGGCCATCGACCCGGACTTGCCGGTGATCGTTTCCACTGGCGAAGGCCATCCGCGCCGCATCGTGGAGCTGGTGCAGCAGGGGGCCTTCGGCTACGTAGTCGAGCCAGAGGACCGCGGGGATCCCGAGGCGCTGGAGCGATACAATCGCGAGCTGGAACTGCTGCTGACGCGCGCGGTGACCTGGCGGCGAGCGATTCTGGAAAATCGCCATTACAAGGCGCTTGCCGTCCAGGCGTCCGGCGACCCGCCGCTCGTCTCGCGTTCGGCTGGCATGCGCCGGGTTCGCGAGCTGATCGACAAGGTGGCCGGCACCCCCGCCACCGTCCTGCTCACGGGCGAGTCCGGCACGGGGAAAAGTCTCGTTGCCCGTCGCATCCACCAGCAGTCGCCCCGAGCGCAAAAACCCTTCGTGGCCGTCAACTGCGGCGCCTTGAGCGACAATCTACTCACCAGCGAACTGTTTGGTCATGTTCGGGGGGCCTTTACCGGCGCGGACCACGACCGCTCGGGCCTGCTGCGCCAGGCCGGCGACGGCACGCTGTTCCTGGACGAAGTCGGATCCATTTCTCCCGCACTGCAGGGGTTGCTGCTGCATGTGCTTGAAGAACGCGTGGCGCGGCCCGTGGGGGGGGCGGAGGAATATCCCGTGCGCTGCCGCTTCATCGCCGCCACCAACCGGGATTTGTCCCCACCGATCGCGGAGGGAAGCTTCCGGCGCGATTTATTCTACCGGCTGAACGTCTTCCATATCGAGTTGCCCCCCCTGCGACGCCGCCCGGAAGACATTCCTCTGCTGGCGGAAAGTTTTCTGCGGCGCACGGCCCGCGAATTCGAACGCGACATCACCGGCATCGCTCCCGCCGCCATGGAGCTGCTCGAGCGCCACGCCTGGCCCGGCAACATTCGCGAACTGCGCAACGTAATCGAACGGGCCGTCATTTTGCGCGAAAAAGGCCGGATTGCCCCGGTGGACCTGGCCGGGCACCTGACCCGTTCCCCCGGTCCAGGGGGTTCGGAGCCCGGCAGGGATTACGCAGCGGCCATGCGACGGTTCGAAGCCGCGCTGCTTCGTGGAACGCTGGCAAAAACCGGCGGCAACGTGGCCGCCGCGGCCCGCGCGCTGGGCATGAAGCGTACCACCCTGACCTTCCGCCTCCGCCGCCTGGAGCGGGAACGTCCCCGGTCGTAACGCGTCTGTTCGTCTCACGAATCCTGCATTCGCAGGAACCGCCGGTAGGCTTCTTCCCAGGGCGCGCGCCGGCCAGGCCGGAAGGTTTCGGGCGGAAAGGCTTTACGGATCAGGGGTTGGGCCGCGGCGGGCGTCGCCAGATGCCCCGTGGCCAAAGCCTGCGCCACCAGGTTGCCCACGGCGGTCGCTTCGCGGGGTCCCGTTAGCACGGGCAACCCGATGGCATCGGCCGTGAACTGGTTCAAGAGCCGGTTGCCGCAGCCGCCTCCCACGATATGCACCACTCTTGCCGGTGCTCCGATGATTCGGTTCAACTGTTCGTTGACCACCCGGTATTTCAAGGCCAGGCTCTCATAAACCAATCGCAGGATGGCGCCGCGCCCCTCGGGTTGGGGCTGTCGGTGGGACGAGAGCCATTCCCGAATGGCCTTTTCCATGTCGGGGGGATTGTAAAACGCGGCGTCGTCGGGGTCGATGAACGCGCGCAACGGCGGGGCCGAGGGCGTCATCTCGTCGACTTCCTTCCAGGAAAGGCGGCGCCCGTCAAGGACCTCCCAGCCCCGCAGCAGTTCCTGCACGATCCAGGTTCCCATGCAGTTTTTAAGACAACGGATGTTGCCGAACCCGCCTTCGTTGCTGAGGTTGGCCCGCATGGCCTCGGGCGAGGTGATGGGACGCGGCACCAGGCGCCCCACCAGCGACCAGGTCCCCGAGCTGACAATCAGCGACTCCGCGGGATTCTCGACCGGCGCCGCCAGATAGGCGCTGGCGGTGTCGTGCGAACCCACCGCCACGATGGACGGCGCCCGGTCAAACCCAATGGTCCGGGCCAGTTCTTCGTACATCCCGCCAACGATCGTGCCGGGGGGTACGATTTCGGGCAACAGCCGGCGTGGAATTCCCAGGGCTGCCAGAATCGGTCGCGACCAACTGCGACGACGCGCATCCATTGCCTGGGTCACGCTGGCCCAGGTGGAGTCGACCTGGGTGCAGCCGCCAAGGTAGTAATTCAGCAACGAAGGCACCGGCAGCACCTTGGCCGCCAGTTTCAGCAGCTCACGACGGCGCGTGGCAAACCACAACAATTGGTTGGTCAGGTTGAAGGGCTGAAAGTGAATGCCCGTCAATCGATACAGCCGTTCCGCCGGCAAACGCGCCAACAACTCGGCACCCATGTTGTCGAGTCGATGGTCGCGATAACAATAGAGCTTGCCGAGGCTTTCGCCATGGGCGTCGATCCACTGGGCGTCGGCGCCCCAGGTATCGATCCCCAGCGTGTCGATGCCTTCGGGACAGGCCCGCCGACAGGCCTGCAAGCCTCGCAGAATCTCGTGGTAGATTCCGGTGTCGTTCCAGTAGGTGCGCCGCTCGA
>CAZIUM010000163.1:0-6785 GCA_964542285.1 uncultured Lentisphaerales bacterium | reverse complement strand
CACGTGATCGAGATTAAGCGGGACAGTCGTTCTCATTGAGGCGCACGGAAGCACCAACTTGCATCGGGAACCCCGCGCCCCCCCCCCGTGAACGGCTACGATTTCAGGGACCTTGACGAACCTGGTCGTCGACATCCGATCCGCCGCCTACTTGGGGGCGACCCGCGTGTCGGGCGGTTTGGGCTACACGGGGCACAAAGGCGAGCTGGACATCCAGCAAGCCGGGGAAGGCACCATCTCCTGGGTGGCGGCAATTCGCGGCACCTTGTTCATGATGCGCTGACCGGCTCGTGGCCCCGCGGACTTCGGCGCAACCGGTCCCCCGGAAGGGTTTTCAGTAGAATCGAATGTTGCGTGTCTTCTGCGACGGGCGTTAAACGAAAGGAGGCAGGCGTGTTTCCTGCTCGCGCAGAGCGCGGATTTCCTTTTGCCAGAATTCCGTGGTGCCCCAGTCGGCATGCGCACCGGCGAAGCCAAAATCATGAAACTGGCGAGCGCACCAGGAGAGGTAGTGGATCATGCGCATGACCCGCAAAGGTTCAATCAGTTCCAGCGTGGTGGCGTCGAACGACATGAACCGCTCGTACCCCCGCAAAAGCGAGGCGATTTCCAACGGGCAGTGTTCGGGGGCATCGGGCAGCAAAAGCCAGAGGTCCTGAACCGCCGGGCCATTCATCATGTCGTCGAAATCGATCGGCAGCAGGCCGGTGTCGGGGCGTTCCAGCAGATTCGTGCGTTGAAAGTCGCCATGCAGGCGAATCGGGGTTACGGGATCGAACCACGGCGCGATGCGGTCGATCAGTTCATGGCCCAGTTGCTCGAGTTCATCCCGTTCCGGCTCCGCGATGAAATCCCCGTCCACCAGAAAATCGAGATCCTCCTGCATTGAGGCTTCGGGATGCAGATCGCGGCGGTGCGGCGCGTCGTCGGCGGCGCCGACCGCATGCATGCGGCCCAGCAGCGAACCGACCCGCTCCCAGGCGGCGGGATCGAGGGCTTCAAAGGGTCGTCCGCCTCGTCGCGGGGAGACGGTAAAGCCGATCTTGTCGCAGCGTCCCAGCGTGCTTCCCGTGCGCATTTCAAGCGGCTCCACCACGGGGATTTCCGCCTCGGCCAATTCGCGTACCAGTCGATGTTCCTCCAGCAGCGCCTCGTGCGGCCAGCGTCCCGGGCGGTAGAATTTAGCCACCAGCGCCGTGCCATCCTCGGCACGCAGGCCGTACACCCGGTTCACATAGCTCGGCAGGGGTTGCGTCCAAGGGTCGAGCCGGATGTCCAATGCCGTCTCAACGGCATCCAGAACCCGTTCCGGGGTCAACGTCGAAAAATCGGCAGGCTTGACGATTGGCATGGCGGCAGTATAGGACAACCCCGCCGCCAGATAAAGTCTCAAAGGCGTATCACGGGTTCACGGTAACCTCGCCGATTATCTGCATGCCCCGGCCCGCTGCATCCTCGATCCACTCCAGGTTGTTTGCCAGGCGCACGGAATAGTCATGGCGATAGCGCAGCGTTTCCCGCGCGTCTGGCAGCCACAAGGCCAGTTTCCACGTTCCGGCAGGCAGTGGGTCCGGCAGCTTGCACGCGCACGAGACGACGTGCTCCAGCGGGGTTTGCGCGGCGTCGTCGGGCCGATAGGGCTGAAAATGCCGGCCGTTCGGACCGGCCGGCATTTCGATGGCCGTCCCGTCGTGATGGAACAGAACATAGTGCGGAACGCGTGGATTGATCATCGTGCTCAAGCCGCGATTGATCAGCACGGTTTCCGCCTCGAACAACCTGCCGGCCGCCGCCGTGGCATCGAATGTGGCGCGCTGCGCCTCGAGCCGGTAGCCCAGATGGTCGCGAATGTATTCGAACGCGCTGCGCGATCCATCCGCAAAGTAGGCGGGAGAAAAGGGGAACCGCAGCTTGTCGAGATCCGCGGCACACAGCGCGGTCTCCTTCCAGATGTCGATCGAGCCCTTGACGTTGCGCGATTTGTCCAGTTCCGAAAAATTGTGGACCAGACTCAGCGACGTGTAATGATGCAGCCGCAGCCGCTTCATAACGCGTATTGCATCATAAACCGTGGCATGACGATAGGCTCCTGCCTGCTCCTGCATCGGGTTCGTCCAAAACAGCTCGCCATCGACCGGCATGAAGGGGGCTTC
Source organism: uncultured Lentisphaerales bacterium (assembly GCA_964542285.1). Lineage (GTDB taxonomy): Bacteria > Verrucomicrobiota > Kiritimatiellia > RFP12 > JAAYLN01 > CAZIUM01. Next base: position 4,632 of record CAZIUM010000163.1, on the reverse strand, counting down.
GCGGACGATCTGGTCAAACCCGCGGCCTCCGGCCGAGCCGTAGAAGGGGGGATCGATGAAGGTGCCGCAGTCCCAGTAATCGGAGCAGGTTCCGTCGTTGAAAAAGCCGATTTTTGCCGCGGGGAGCTCGCTGAAGGCGATCTCGGGTTGCAAATCGGACGCCAGTCCCAGCCGGTTCAGTGTCATCGGCTTGTAGTGCGGGCACCTCACCATCGTCATGCGGTCGGGGGGGAGCAGGTCGAGTGTGCCCCGCACGATCTCCGCCGCCTCGGCATCGGTGGCGTTGCCAAAGTTCTCACCGCAGATTCCCAACCAGCCGATCTGGAGCGCGTAGATGACGTCCCAGTTGTCATCCAGCAAAGGCTTGAGCTGCTCCATGTGAGCGCGGATGCGCGCGATCGGTGCAACCGTCGTGGCGCTGGACCCCTTGTAAAGGAAGCGCAGCAGGTATTTGACGCCCCACGCCCGCGCCTTGGAAAAATCGTCGGCGATGGCCGCCAGTTTCTCGGCGGAAACCGGTGAGGCGGTGAAAGGGGAGAGATAGCAATATGCCTGGGTCAGGGTTACGCCGTCTTCGATGTAGCGTTCAAACGGCCAGTGATCGCAGTGGGAATTGAACTGTTCCGGTTCGCCGGACAAGGCGCCGATGATCACCTCGAAGCGAAACCCGCGTTCGGGATTGCGAAGCCCATGGCGTCCGTTGTGGTCAGACGGTCGAAGGCCCGGAAAAGTCGTGTGCTGCTTGGTGGTCATCATGCTCCCTATGTTTGCGACGAGCATACACATACGCTTCTCCTGCTGCAAGCCGAATCACTTGTGGACTGACCCTTCAATCGTCTCAACAGCATGAAGGACATCATGCCTCAAGGCCGGAGGTCGTTTTCCAGCAACGGCCACTTCTGGGACAGGTTGGTCCAATTCTTTTGAGATGAGAAGAGTATTTTATGGCGATCAACTTTGCGGAGGAAGGGGAAAGAAAGAATAGTCGCGTCTTTTTTTGTTTATCGGTTTGACAAAGGCTTGTGTTTGTGGTGAGATACCTACAATTACAAATATTGGAGGCGAAACATGGGGTTTTCCCGGCATGGGTATGGGTGTGCGCTGGCGATATTTCTGGGAGGCTTGTTGACGCCGGTTGGAGCCAACAACCTGCGGGTCGGCAATGTGGAGCTGCGCGAGCAGAATCCGGTCGCCGGGACCATCGAGGTTCGGTTCGACCTTTCCTGGGATAATTCCTGGCGCGATGACGTGAACCACGATGCCGCCTGGGTGTTCTTGAAATTTTGCGCGCCGGGCTCCAACCACTGGCAGCATGCTTATCTCGCCCTCGATCCCCAGGCGCACACCGCGCCGGAGGGGATGGTGACGGTGGGCACGTCCATGGCGTCCGGTACGCAGCGCGGAATGGGGGTTTTTGTCTATAGCAGCGGGATGCGGACAGGCAGTGTTCATTATGCCCGCATCGCCCTGACATGGGACTATGGCGCCAGCGGATACAACTGGCCGTCCGGCGGGCCGGAGATCGAACTGTCGGTGCAGGCCATCGAAATGGTCTACGTGCCGCAGGGCGCTTTCAAGGTCGGCAGTCCCGGCAGCGAAAGCGGCCGTTTTACGGATGGCGCCTGGGTGAGCGGCACGACCCTTCCCCTAACCATCGAAAGCGAGGCCGCCCTGACCATCGCTCCCCAACCGGGATGCCTCTGGGGCACCGCGACCAGCGGCAACAATTCCATCGGCCCGGAAGGCGAGCTTCCCGCCACCTTTCCCAAGGGCTATGCCGCCTTCTACTGCATGAAGTACGAGATCACGCAGGGACAGTATGCCGCCTTTCTCAACCTGCTGACGGAAGCCCAGGCCGCCACGCTCCATCCGGACCAGTATGGCATCCAGCGCTTCGTGATTACAGGAAGCTGGCCGGAATTCACCGCCGCCGAAGCGCCCGACCGCGCCTGCAACCACATCTCGTGGCCGCAGGGCGCCGCCTATGCCCAGTGGGCCGGGCTGCGTCCGATGACCGAGCTGGAGTTCGAAAAGGCCTGCCGCGGGCCCGTGGAACCCGTCGCCAACGAATATGCCTGGGGCACGACCTCGATCAAGAACCTGACCGGGTTTGAAGGCGAGGACGGCAGCGGTACGGAGACACCCAGTCCTTCGGATGCCAATGCGCTCTATGGCAACAGCACCCTCAAGGGGCCGGCGCGCGCGGGCATTTTTGCCCGTCCGCACAGCGCGCGCGCGGAGGCCGGGGCATCCTACTGGGGTATCATGGAACTTTCCGGAAACTTGTGGGAGCGCCCGGTGTCCGTGGGATTTGAAGCCAGCCGGCTGTTTGAGGGCACGCATGGCGACGGGACGCTCGACGCGGCGGGCTATGCCACGCGCACGGATTGGCCGGGATACGCCAACGGCCGGGTGATTGGCAACAACAGCGGCGCGTACCGGGGTGGACACTGGTATCGGGCCGGCTCGCTGGCGCGAACTTCGGACCGTACCTTCGCGGCCTTTTCCGGGTCGCTAAATTTTCCTGAAGGCTGGCGTGGCGTGCGTACCGCGCCGCAAGAATAGGATTTTCGGCATGCAAAGTGTGCATCCAATGTTTGACGGGGAGGGGATCATGCCCATCAAGGAGCGGTTGGCAAGGAGCGCGGTTGCCGCGCTGGTTTTGTCCCTGGTTGTGTTTAACGCGTCGGCGGCCTGGTTTGGCGGGGGCGGCTACGACGGCTTCGACCGGCGCGTGGGAGGCGGTGTGCCGGGCTGTCCCCAGGTGCATAACGACGTGGGCGCCAGCAACGTGCTGGCATCGAGCGCCTGGCTGACCGGTATGCTGGTGTCGGACGGGGGTGCCCCGGCACAGGCGATCGTGTTTTGGGCCCGGGAAGACGGTGGTTCGTCCGTGGCGGCCTGGAGCGCCGCGGAGGGTGCCGGCAGTCATTCCTTTGGCGTCGTCGAACCCTTCACGCCGCTGACCTACCAGGCCCCGGTGCTGGAGGCCAGCGATTACTACTACCGGTATTTCGCCACCAACACGGCCGGGGAAGTCGGCTGGGCCGCGCGAACGGCCTGCTTCCGCACCCCCGCGCCACCCGTGCTAACCACCGGAGACGGGGTCGGGGTGGGGGTGACGGCGGCGGTGGTGAACGGCGCCCTGACGGCGGGACTCGAGGCGCAGGTCTGGCTCGATATCGCCGTGGCCACGTTCGAGGTGGAACCGGTGGTGTTCGATACGCAGGACCTGGGGCTTCGAACCGTGGCTGGCACGGTGGAGGCGCCCAATCCGTTTCGCATTACGCTGAACGACTTGCTGCCCGCGACCGGTTATGCCTACCGCCTCCGGGCGCAGAATCTTTTCGGGGAGGACGCCACGCCGTGGGTCTGGTTCGCCACCCATCCGGCCGGATTTGCAACCACGCCGGATCTCGGTTGGAGCAGCGGGGGCGGGTATGACGGATTCGACATGGTCCAAGAGTTTCAAATCATGATGCCGGGACTGGGATTTGGCACCCTGCTGCTGGTTAAATGAATGAGTGGTAAAAGGAGACGCACGATGACGCGAACGATTGGATTGATAGTCGGTCTGGCGCTTGCCAGTCTGACCACGGCTTGGGGCACGGACTATGTCTGGATCGGCGGCGGGGACGGCACGAATTGGACCGATTCCGCCAACTGGATACCCCCTTCGGGCTGGCCCGACGGCGCCTCCGATCGGGCCTGGTTCACCAACGGCAATGCCAGTGTGATCCTGCCGGCCGATTTGACTCTGGGCGCTCTCACGCTGGGAACCAACTATTGCGGCACGAACAGTTTGGCCGGAAACCTTAACCTCGTAAACACGGGCGGGTTTGCCGGTAGTTTGACACTGGAAGGCGGCCTGTTCGTCACCGGCAAAGATGTCGTCAGCGGCATTGCCGCCGATGGACAGATCACCATCGGCACCAACGGCACCATGATCGTGCGTCGCTCCTCCACCGTTGGCGAGGGCCTGGGTCAGACCATTACGGCCGGCGCGATGACGGTGGATGGGCTACTCAGCGCAGATTACGAGGGATTCGATGATGATAATGTGGGGCCTTCTCCCGGAAGCGGCTACCTGTCGCCTGGCGGCTGCCATGGCGGAATCACGGGCCGCGGATCAAGAACAACCTATGGCTCGGCTACCAACCCCGTCTCGCTCGGCAGTCGCGGTAATGAAGGCGCGTTCGGTGGCGGCGCGATCTCCCTGGCTGTCAGCGGCGTGCTCGCTGTTAACGGCACGATCTCTGCAAATGGGCGCGACCACCCGGGATCTGGTGGAGCGGGTGCTGGCGGCTCCATTAACCTGAAAGCAGCCCAACTGGTTGGTACGGGGATGGTCCGTGCGCGGGGTGGAGATTCGGCGAATCGTCATGGCGGGGGCGGCGGGCGGATCTCGGTCACAAAAATAGGCACAAACCATTTTGCAGGTTCGATCCAGGTCCATGGCGGATTAAGCGGTAATTTTGGCTACCCACACTCATCGGCCGGCACGATCGCGTTTCCTGATGATTATGATCTCACGCTGGGTGGCGCGGGAAACATGCTCCACCTGCGTCTTGGTATGGATGAACAAGGGCATGAGTATCACTTTAACACCATTGTGATCGAAACTGACCAAGA
>CAZIUM010000162.1:0-6785 GCA_964542285.1 uncultured Lentisphaerales bacterium | reverse complement strand
CCAGCTACCTGTGGGAAGAGGTTGACGAGGTTTCCGACGACTATGCCATTCTCCGGCTTTCCGAACGGTTTGAGCACAAGCTCAGCGAGACCGCCCACTTTTGGCAGAGCCTGGGATACCTGCCCGAATTCAGCGATTTCGACAATTATCTCATGATTGGGGAAGTGGGGATCGATGCGGCCATCAACGCGCACATGAGCCTGCGGCTGGTGTTACAGGACACGTACGACAGCACGCCGGGCGCGGGCCTGAAGCACAACGACCTGACCTTGATCGCCGCCGTCGGCATCCGGTTGTAAGTGTCTTTGTGCTGAATGCGTTCCGGGGCAGGGAGGCTTGACCTTCCCGCCCTTTCGGCGCATGATGTCGGCATGGCGTACCGAGTCAGTAAAAAAATCGAGATTGACAGCGCGCATCTGCTTTCCAAGCATGCGGGCGACTGTCGTTTTCCCCACGGGCACACCCGCCAGATCGAGGTGGTGCTGGAGTCCGATTCGTTGGACGCCAACGACATGGTGTGCGATTTCGCGCGCCTGAAGGACGTCATGTCCGAGTGCGTAGCCTGCTGGGATCACGCCTTCTGCATGAATCGCGACGATCCCCGGTTCGAAACCCTGCATCGTGCCTTCGGCGAGCGTGTAACCGGGTTTGCCGGACGCGATCCGACCACCGAAGTTATGGCGGAAGAACTTTATAAGGCGCTTTCTGCGCGACTTTCGGATCTGGGACCGGCGATGTGCCTGCGGCGGGTGCGCGTCTGGGAGACTTCTTCCTGCTGGGCGGAATACGAGCCCGGGGCATCATGAGAGCGGTGGTTCAACGGGTAACCGAGGCGTCGGTGACCGTGGCCGACCGGGAGACCGCTCGTATCGGTCCGGGCCTGCTGGTGCTGCTCGGCGTGGCGCCGGAGGACGGGCCACGCGACGCGCTCTGGATGGCCAACAAGCTGGCCGGTCTGCGGGTCTTTGCGGATTGCGAAGGGCGCATGAACCTGGACCTGGAGGCGATGGACGGGGCCATGATCGTGGTGTCTCAATTTACCCTGTACGGGGACTGTCGCAAGGGAAACCGCCCGGGGTATTCCGGCGCGGCCTTGCCGGAACAGGCCGAACCGTTGTATCTCCAGGTGGTGGAATATTTGCGCCGGAAGCTGGGGGAGGAACGCGTCGGAACCGGTGTTTTCGGTGCCCACATGGACGTGCGCCTGCGGAATGACGGCCCGGTGACCCTGATTGTCGAAAGCCCTGTTCGGACTACATGACGCTGATGGCGTCGATGTCCACCGTCAGAGTGACCTCTTTCGCAGGGCGTTCACGAGACAGAACGCGGCGAAGCAATTTCCGGATGGCGGCGGCGGAGGGAGCCCTTAGCAGGATTTGGTAGCGGAATTCTCCACGGGCCTTGGCCATGGGCGCCGGGCAGGCTTCCGAGATGGTGAGGTTGGCGCCCCGGGTATTTGCCTGCAGCGCCCGTGCCAGTTGTTCCGCGGTCAGCTCCGTACGTTGTTCATCCACCCCTCGCAAGGTCAGGCAGGCCAGGCTGACAAAAGGCGGATAACCCATTTGCGAGCGCAGGGGCAGTTCGCCCTTGGCGAAAGCCATGAAGTCCTCGGTGCGGGCGGCCTGGATGGCCGGGTGTTCGGGCGTATAGGTCTGGACGACGACCTCGCCGGGAGTGGCGCCGCGTCCGGTGCGTCCCGCCACTTGGGCGAGCAATTGAAACGTGCGTTCGCCGGCGCGAAAATCCGGTATATGCAGGCTGGAGTCCGCCAGCACGATGCCCACCAGCGTGACGTTGGGGAAATGCAGTCCCTTGGCGATCATCTGCGTTCCGATCAAGATGTCGGTGCGTCCGGCCCGGAAAGCCCCCAAGATGTCGTCATGACTGAACTTGCGCGCCGTGGCGTCGGCGTCGATCCGTGCAACCCGCGCGCGCGGAAAACATTTTTGGACGATCTGCTCGATGCGCTGCGTACCGAACCCCGAAAAACGAAAGTTGGGGTCCTGGCAGGATGGACAGGTCGCGGAGGGGCGTTCCCAGGCGCCGCATACATGACAGCGCAGGCAATCATCGACGCGATGGTAGGTAAAGGCGATGTTGCAGTCCTTGCAGGTGGCGACATAACCGCAGACCGGACAGATCAGCGAGGTGGAATAACCCCGGCGATTCAGGAACAGCATGACCTGTTCGCCGCGGGTCAGGCGGTCCTGGATGGCATCCAGCAACGGCTTGGAAAACACCTGCACATGACCGCTGCGCGCCAGTTCGCGACGCATGTCGACGATCTGAACCAGCGGCATGGAGGCATGATCGGCGCGCCGCGGCAGGTGCGCCAGCCGGTATTTGTCGCGTTTCACGTTGCGCCAGGATTCAAGGGACGGCGTGGCCGTGCCCAGAACCACGGCGCAGGGCTCCATGGAGGCCCGCATGACCGCCACGTCGCGCGCATGGTAACGCGGGGTATCCTCCTGCTTGTAGCTGGGGTCGTGTTCCTCGTCCACCACGATCAAGCCCGGTCGCGCCAGCGGTGCAAACACCGCCGACCGCGGCCCCACCACCACGCGCGCCTTGCCCTGGCGAATTCGCTGCCATTCGTCGTGGCGTTCGCCGTCGCTCAGGGCGCTGTGCAGGACGGCCACCATGTCTCCGAAACGTCCCGCAAAACGCTGCACCGTCTGTGGGGTCAGGGCAATTTCCGGCACCAGCACGATCGCTCCCATGCCGTGTTCCAGCACATGGGCGATGGCCTGCAAGTACACCTCGGTTTTGCCCGAACCCGTGACGCCGTACAGTAGAATTGGCTTGGGCGCCGGTCCCGGAGATTCCCGTGCGTCCGGCGGCGGCAAGGCGTCGCAGGCCGCGATGATCTTGGCCAGGGCCTGGGACTGCTCGGGCATCAGGTCCAGGGGACTGGTTCGCAGGATGCGGCGGTTGGCCAGGGGATCGCGACGTCGTTCGCGGGGGGCGATGGTCAGGTGACCACCGTCCGCCAGTTTGCGCAGAATTTCCGGGGAACAGCCGAATTCCTTGCAAAGAGCCTGGAACCAGCCGCCGCCCACGCGCCGGATGTTCGCCAGCAGTTCTTTTTGACGCGGGGTCAGGGCAGCGGGCTCCTGTATCCCGTCGCCCTGCGGGCAGGGTGCCGAGGGTTCGACAAACAACAGGGTCCTGGCGCGACTGCGCCCGCTCCGGATCGGCCCCGGCAACACCGCGCGCAGGCACAACTCCAGCGGAGCGTAATAATAGCCGGCAATCCAGCGCGCCAACCGCAGCAGCGTCGGCAGGATGAACGGACGATCGCCCTCAACTTCCAGCAAGGGCTTCAGTCGAAGGGTGGGGGGGGAGGCAGACGAACGATCGGCTTCGGATGCGCAAGCATCCACGATGTATCCGGTCGTGATCCGGTGTCCAAAAGATATCCTGACGCGGGCGCCCGGCAAGGCGCGCGCTTCAAGCTCGGAAGGCACCCGGTAGTCGAAAAGACGGTCCAGTGCGAGATCGATGGCGACGCGAACAATCATGAGGATTGAAATCGTTCCATCATAACGGGATGTGGCCCATTGGCCAAATGGATATGTTCCTCCGACGATTTTGCGATTCCGGCATTTTCGGGTCTTCCTCCAGTCCATCGAATGGATTTGGCTTGTCAGGCTGCCCTGTTCGCGGTTCAATGCGTGCCACTTGGAACGAACGATGTGCTCGCGAAGGCGGGACGATCCTTTGGAGTTTCCACGATGCTGCGCAAACTATCGAGACCGGCCATTGAAACGAAGGGGAAAGACCTTCCGGAGAGGGCTTTTGCCTCCGCCGGAACGGTCGTCTTGGATGCGTTGGGTTGCGTGTTGGCCGGGCACGATGCTCCAGGGGTGTCCGCAGTTCTCGATCTTTACCGGGAGTGGGGTGGAAAGCCGGAAGCGACGGTCTGGGTGCATGGCGTTCGTCTGCCGGCGCCGGCGACGGCGTTCGTCAACAGTGTCCAGCTGCATGCCCTCGACTTTGACGATTATCATGCGCCTTCGGACACCCACATCAGCGCCGTAGTGCTGCCGGTTGTGCTAGCCGTGAGCGAGGTTGAAGGCGCTTCGGGCATGGAGGCCCTGGCGGCGACGATCCTGGGAATCGAAGTCGCCGGGCGCATGGGGCGGACATTCAAGGCGGTTCGAACTCATCCGGGATTTCTGCCGACCTCGGTCGTGGGAGGTTTTGGCGCCACGGCCGCCGCCTGCCGTTTAAAGGGACTGGATCTCGAGCGAACGGTCCAGGCCCTGGGGGTGTTTTACGCCTACGCCGCGGGCAATCGGCAGGCGTTGTTCGATCGTTCGCTCGCCAAGCGCATGCAGCCGGCGATTGCCGCGCAAGCCGCCGTCATGGCGGCCTGCCTGGCCGCGCGCGGAATCACCGGCGCCGGGCGCGTCATGGAGGGAGAGGCGGGGCTGTTGCGCATCTTCGCGGCGGCCACCTCATGGGACGATACCCTTCTCGATGCCGCTCCGCCGGAGGGGACCTTCGACGTCGAGCGGGTGCAATTCAAGAAATTCGCCTGCTGCGGACGCAGCCATGGCGCGCTCCAGGCGGCCATCGACCTTGCCAACGAACACGACCTCCAGCCTCGGGACATCGAAAAGGTTGAGATCTTCGGCGTGGGGGTCAATCGCGGAATGGCGGGTGTGCCGTGGAATCCCCGTCATTCCGTTCCCCAGGTGTTGGCCCAGTTCTGCGCACCCTACGCAGTGGCTACGGCAATCCGCAACCGCCGCCTGGGGGCGGCGGAACTTTCCCCCGATCGCATACGCAGGGACCGCGAGGTGTCGGATCTGGCCGCGCATCGCACGCAGTTGCGCGAAACCGGTGAATTTGGCGGCGCCTACCCAGGCAACCAGACCGTTCGCATCCGCACCCGGAATGGCCGAACGTTGACGGCTTCGCGCCCATCGGCGGGGTGGCTGGAGGATGCCGCCGCCGTGAACGCCAAGTTTCTCGAAAACGCCCAGGCGTCGGGATTCTTTGCCCCTCCCGCGGCGGAATCGCTGCAGTCTGAAATTCGCGGCCTTGGGCGGAGCAGGGAGGTGGCCCGTTTTGTCCGCGAAAATCTTGTGCTTGAACCTTTAAAATCCGTCGACGCGGCGCTTGCCCCGTCAGGAAGGAACCCGGAACCATGAAATCCGCCGACAGTGCGAAATTCGAAAGCGAACATTCCGCCAGCCTGGCCAAGTTGCTGACGCCCGAGGAGCTTGCGTTTCTTGGATCTCACGAGCATCGTCATCACGCGACCGGAGCCCCGCCGATGGGGCCGTTCGATCGGCTTGCCCCGAAATACGGAACGTCGCAGTACACGACCCAGACCGACCGAGCCTGGGTGGTCATGCTGTACAGGTTGAAACTGATTCCGCACGATTCCGCGGTTGCGGTGCTGAAGGCGCTGGGCACCGGCGCAGAGGATCTCCCGCCCTCCGACAGCGCGCACGGGGCGACCTTTGGCTCGGGCGAAGACTGGCTCAAGAAGCAACTGGGAGACGAGGATCTCGCCAGCATTGTGAACTATGGCCGCACACGGCAGGAGCCGATGTCGCGCCTGTTGCTGCGCGATTACCAGCTCGATGTGATCGATGCCCTGCTGGAGACGCTTGGGACGACACTCGACGTCGCCGACGCTCAGGCCGAAACGATCATGCCGGGCAGCACGCACATGGCGCACGCGCAGCCGACAACCTACGGCGCTTACGTCCTCGCGCTCCACGACGGACTGGTACGCGGGCTGGAGCAGTTGGAACTGGCTTACCGGCACACCAACCAGAACTCTCTTGGGTGTGGCGCGACGTCGGGAACCGGCTGGCCGGTGGACCGTCACATGGTCACGGAGTTGCTGGGCTTTGATTCCCTGTTGGAACCCACCTACCAGTGTGAAGGGGCGCAGGACTACGCGCTGACCACGTTGTTCGCTCTGTGCAACATCATGACCGTCTTGAGCCGCACGTCGATGGACCATGCCATCTGGGGAATGGAGGACTGCGGCCTGATCCGCCTTCCCGGCAAACTACTGCATATCAGTTCGCTCATGCCCCAAAAAGCCCACGTCGGCAGCGTGTTTGAACTTGTGCGCACCAACGCCAGTCGTGTAATCGGATGCATGATGAACGGACTGGCCGGTTGCCACGGTGAGCCCCTGACCGATGTGCTGCCGATTTACGAGGCCTGGACGAAGGCCAGCACCGCCCTGACACAGGCGGAACGAACGATCCACGGGTTTGGCGCCATTCTGAGCTGCGTCGAGCCCAATGTGGAAAAGATGCGGCGTCACACCCGTGCCGGATTTTCCGGCGCGCCGGATCTGGCCATCAAGCTCATTCGCGAAAAGGGTTATGGCGGTCGCCGTGCGCATCGTATCTGCGCCGTTTTCGTTTACCTTGCGCGCAAACTGGATTTGAAGCCCTGGGAGACAACCGGAACGCTGCTCGACGAGGCCGCGCGCATCGCCAACGAGACGCCGCCGGGGCTGACGACCGGAGAAATCCGCGAGATGTTCGATCCCGAGAAATTCATCCAACGGCATGCGAACGTGGGGGATCCGCTTCCGAACGAAACACGTCGGATGATCGGCGTACGGCGTCGCGAACTCGAGGAAATGTCCGCGCACCAGGCCGCCCGGCGCGCGAAGCTCGCCACGGCCCGGGTAAAACTGATCGCGGAAGTACAGTCCGTCCTGGACGAGTGATCTGCCTGCGTCCGGCACCGCGGGCCTGCTGGGTGTGTGTCAGGAAAGTGACATAGCCTGATTCAAGCGGCCC
>CAZIUM010000161.1:0-6883 GCA_964542285.1 uncultured Lentisphaerales bacterium | reverse complement strand
CGACATCTCGTGCCCCCTTCCAGCACACGCACGCGTTGCAGATTCGGCAAGAACCGCCGCTTGGTGATGCCGGTGGTATGCAGGCCGATTCCGCCTTTGTATTTTTCCAAGCCATGCCGGACGATCGATTTCCCGCTCATGGGCTTCTTGCCGCAAATTTCACAAACTTTAGCCATCGTATTCACTCCACATGTGAAAAAGGGCTTCACTGTATCGCATTACGCCCCCAAGTTGCAAGCGTCAACTGATTGTCAAGCGAGAGCAACAGCTAATCGTCACACGCGTTTTCTAATTGGTAAGTATGCTATCATGCCGTTGCGAATGCGGCAAGCGTATTTTGCGGTATTTTGCGGCATCGGAATCCAGAACTTGGTCGCTTGTCAATGAACCATTGAGCTTCCGCAGGCGTTGATAATATACTGGAAATGGTTACGCCCACAGGCCGCCGAAACCCGAGATGCGAAACGACGGCCGAATCGGAACATCGCGATAAGCAAGGAAAGAAGGATACCATGACCATTATCGAACCCCATATCCACATGTATTCGCGCACGACGGACGATTATCAGGCCATGTATCGCGCGGGGATTCGAGCCTGCGTGGAACCCTCGTTCTGGCTGGGAGCAAACCGGCGTTACAGCGGCACGTTTTTCGACTATTTCAAATTGATTCTGGAATTCGAAACGGAACGCGCGCGGCGCTTCGGAATCGATCACTTTTGCGCCATTTCCTTGAATCCGAAGGAAGCCGAGGACCGTGGTCTCGCGGAGGAAGTGATGGCGGGAATGGGTCCGTATCTCGAACATCCGCGTTGCGTGGCGGTGGGTGAAATCGGATTCAACAACATCACGTCCAACGAGGAATACGCCCTGGTGCGGCAGCTCGAAATCGCCAAGAAAGCCGATCTGCCGGTGGTGGTGCATCTGCCGCATGTGGACAAATTGCGCGGCGCGCGTCGCATCGTCGCGATCGTGCGCGAATCGGGAATCGCGCCGGAACGGATCGAACTGGACCACAATACGGAGGAGACCATGGCGGAATGTCATGCCACCGGCTGCTATTGCGGCATGACGGTGTACCCGATTTCCAAGCTGACGCCGGAAAGGGTCTCGGACATCATTCGCACGTTCGGCCCCGAGCGCATGATTGTCGACGGCTCGGCGGACTGGGGAGTCTCCGATCCCCTCAGCCTGGTGAAGGTGGTGAAGACCATGGAGACCGAGGGGCACCCTCCCGAAACAATTCGTAAGCTGGTTTTCGACAACGCGCAGACGTTTTACAGCCAGACCCCCAAGTGGCAACCGAACTTTGCCTTAAAGCCTCTGGACCCCCACGAATTCCAACGATGATTCTTTTCGCGGGCGGTCTTTCCCGTCCGGGGCGTGCGCATCCTCGATGAGCCAGACAAGACAGATGGAAACCGGCAAGGCACAAGCCTGGCTGCAATTGTTGCGACCGCCGAACCTGCCGACGATACCCGGCGATCCGTTGGCGGGATTGTTGCTGGCCGGCGGGAGCTGGCGCACGGATGGAGCATGGGTTGTGGCCGCCGCGCTTTCAATTTATGCAGCCGGACTTTTGCTGAACGATTACGCGGACCGCGGAATCGACCTGCGAGAGCGGCCTCGGAGGCCGTTGCCTTCCGGCGTCGTGCGTCCGGGCGCGGTGTTGGGCGCGGGATTGGCACTGGGGCTGGCGGGCGTGGCGGCCGCGGCTCGGACCGGCCCGGTGACGGCAGGCGTCGCCGGGCTTTTGCTGGGGCTGGTGCTGACCTACGATCTGCTGCTGCCGCGCGGGAGCGCCGCGGGAATGGTCGTCATGGGCGCCTGCCGGTCCGGGAGCGTGGCGTTGGGCATCGCGGCGGCAGGCGGCGGTACGACGGCGGCCTGGTCCGCCGCGGGGGGGATTGGCGTTTATATCGCCGCGGTGACGCGCTTGGCGCGCGACGAAGCCGAAACGGGTTTGCCGCGTCCAGGGCGCTGGACGCGGCGAGCGCCGCTCGTGGCGGCGGCGGCCATGCTGGGCCTGGTGACGGCAACGGCACACGGCATGGAATTGCGCGGCGGACCGCTTGTGGCTGCGGCGATCGTGGCCGCCCTGGGACTGATCTTGTGTGGGGGGAGTCGTGCGGCGGACGGAAACATCGGGCATGCCGTGGGAGAACACATCCGGGCGCTGCTGCCCATGCAGGCCGCCTGCTGTGCCCTGGCCCCCGACGGCTGGGCGGTGGCGCTGCTGCTGGGGTTGTTGTGGCCGGCCTCCGGATGGCTTGGGAGACGTTTTTATGCCAGTTAAACATCACCACAAAAAGCGGCGTCTGCTGGCGGTTCAGGCGGCGGCGCTGGGATGGGACCTGGTCCAGCGTTATGGTGCGGAAGCGGGACTGCCGAGGGACCTGCTCTTTGCCCCGCTCATCGCGCCCTTTCCCGCCGTGACCTGCACGGCGCAGGCCACCTTCCGCACCGCCGCCGGCACGGCAAGTCACGGGATCGTGGGCAATGGCTGGCTCGATCGCGAATCGCGCAAGACCACCTTTTGGGAGCAGTCGGCGGCGCTGGTACGGGGACCGCGCTTCTGGCAGGAGGCCCGTGCGGCCGGAGTCCGGGTGGCCATGTTGTTCTGGCAGCAAAGCCTGGGCGAGGAAGTGGACATGGTGCTTTCGCCGGCTCCGATCCACAAGCATGGCGGCGGCATGCTGGACACTTGCTACAGCCGGCCGGCGCATCTCTATGGGGCGTTGTCGAAGCGTTTGGGAGCACCCTTCCGGTTGCGGCATTACTGGGGGCCGCTGGCCTCGGTCCGGGGTTCGCGCTGGATTGCGCGTGCCACCGCCGAAGTGTTGTCCGGGGACCTTGCGCCGGCTCCGGACCTGTGCATGACCTACCTGCCGGCGCTGGATTACGATTTGCAACGTCATGGTCCCGGTCATGCACGCGCGCGGCTGGCCCTGGCCGCGCTGACGGAAGACTTGAAACTGCTACAGGCGGCCTGCGAACAACATGGCTACGAGATGGTGGTGTTCGGCGACTATGCCATCCGGGAAGTGAAGGGCGAAGCACTGTTTCCCAATCGTCGGCTACGGGAGGCAGGCTGGCTGCAAGTACGCGAAGTGGCTGGGCGGTGCTATCCTGACCTTTACGCCAGCCGTGCGGTGGCGGTCGTTGACCACCAGGTGGCGCATGTCTATGTGCAAAAGCAGCAGGATCTGGCCGCGGTGCGTGACGTTTTCGAAAAGATGTCCGGCCTGGATACAATCCTGGACCGGTCAGACCAGGAAGTCGCCGGCGTGGCACATGCCCGCGGCGGCGAGTTGCTTCTGGTTGCCGCGCCCCAGCGCTGGTTCGCCTATCCCTGGTGGACCCGACACGGGGAGGAACCCGACTACGCGGGACATGTCGACATCCACAACAAACCGGGATACGATCCTTGCGAATTATTTTTCGGAGGCTGGCCGCCGGGCAGCGTAAGCCGCGACACGCGCCGCATTCGCGGGTCGCATGGACGCGCCGACACGCAACATTGTGCCTGCTGGGGCGCAACGTGCTTTCCACCGCGGGAGTTAAACCTGATGCAATTAGCCCAGATGGTGTCCGGCGTTGTCAGTACGGGAAGAGTAGGGAAATCGACATGACGAACCAAACCATCATCCAACGCATCACGGTGCCGTTCGAATATCCGGTGGTGTTTACGCAAAACATGTGGCGCAGGGAGAATCCGGCCCTGGCGCGAGTCTTGCGCCGCGCCGGACGGGGGCCCCACCGCCTGTTGGTCTGCATTGACGACGGGGTCGCCGCGGCGTATCCCCGGCTGGAGGAACAACTGGACGCGTATCTCGCAACCCACAAGGGACTGGCCCAGGGAATGACGCGTGCTCCGTTGATCGTGCCGGGCGGGGAAGCCTCCAAAAATGGATGGAATTCCGTCCGGGAGATCATGAGCGCCATCGGCAACGCGCATCTCGACCGCCACAGCCTGGTGGTGGCCATCGGGGGGGGCAGCATGCTCGACGTTACGGGTTTTGCGGCGGCGCTGGTGCACCGGGGCATCCGGCTGCTGCGTATCCCGACCACGGTGCTGGCGCAATGCGATGCCGCAATGGGGGTGAAAAACGGCATGGACGAGCACGAGATGAAAAATTTTGTGGGAACCTTCGCTCCGCCCTTCGCCGTGATCAACGATTTCGATTTTCTTCCCACCCTGCCGGAACGCTACTGGACGGGCGGACTGTCTGAGGCCTTCAAGGTGGCCCTGATTCGGGACGCGCGCCTTTTCGCGCGGCTGCGCAGCCAGGCCAAGGCGCTGCGATCGAGAAACCTGGAGGCCATGGCCGCCGTAATCAAGCGCACGGCCCGGATTCACCTGGACCATATCCGTTTGGGCGGAGACCCGTTTGAAATGGGATCGGCGCGCCCGTTGGATTTCGGACACTGGGCGGGACACAAGCTCGAACTGCTGTCGCACCACCGGCTTGGGCATGGCGAAGCGGTCGCCATCGGTATCGCCATCGATGTGTGCTATGCCGCCGGATGCGGGCTTTTGACCGAAACCCAGCGCGACGAGATTCTCGAGGCCATGCGGTCGGTAGGGTTGCCCCTGTGGGACCGCAGCGCCGAAACGCAGGCGCCCACCGGCGGCCCCGCCCTGCTGCGCGGACTCGAGGAGTTTCGTGAACATCTCGGCGGGCGCCTGACCCTGACCCTGCCGCGTGGCATCGGGGATGCCGTGGAAATTCACCGGATGCATCCATCCACGCTGCTCGACGCCCTGTTCTACCTGCGAAGCCGGGAGACCGGAGATTGCGCCCTTTGAACCGAGGATGGTGACAGACATTTCGGCCCCTTCGCAAAATGCGTGGGTGGCATTACGGCAACGGTTGGTTATGAGCGGCGGTGAAGGGCCTCGCCGCCCTACCTTTTTTGCGCGGATTTTCCGCGCGATTCCTCCCCCGTGCGCGTCACGCGACACAGGGCAGGGGCAAGTTCTGCCAAGCTTTGCTTGGCGCACCGAAGAGCACGAAGGACACGAAGAAATCGGTGGCGAGGGTGCTTTTTATAGGGACAGACACTTTGCGGAAGGCTCCGCCCTCCGAAGGGATGAAGGATGAGGGGGCCGTGCGCGGGTTCCATTATTTTGTCGCTTTGCGTCAAAATGGTAGGGCGCTGAGGCCCTTCAGCGCCGCGCGCGGGTCCCCCGCGTGATCCCTATCCCCGCGATGGAGTGTGTTTCATTCTGACTTCGGACTTCTGGAATCCGCGCGCAACTTGGACATTGGGTGTTGGCTGTTGGGATTGGCAATCGGTCGTTATCAGTGAAGCGATGACGGAACGATTGACTTTGTTCTCCGGGGAATCTATGCTCGCCGGCATGCAAGCGAAAGAACCAGCGGGTTTGCGCGCGGCGGCGCAGGCCTTCGATCTCCGGGGAGACTTCATTTCCGGCGTCCCCTATGGCAGCGGGCACATCAACGACACGTTTCGTGTGGAGGTAAGCCAATCGGGAACTCCGGTGGCCTACATTCTGCAGCGCATCAACACGCGGGTGTTTCGCGATCCCTTGGCCTTGATGGACAACATTGCGCGGGTGACGCGACATGCGCGCGCGCGCCTGATCGCTTCGGAAGCCCAGGAGGTGACGCGGCGAACGTTGACGCTGGTGCCGACCCCGGAGGGAGACGTGCTGCATCGCGACGCCGAAGCAAGCTGTTGGCGGGCCTACCTGTTCATCGAAAAGGCGCGCACGCACGATCTGATTGATCACCCCGACAAGGCTTTCGAGGCGGCGCGGGCTTTTGCGCGGTTCCAGGCGCTTCTAGCGGACCTTCCGGGAGGGCGTTTGCACGAGACCATTCCCGATTTCCACCACACTCCGCGACGGTTCGAGGCCCTCAAGACCGCGCTGGCGCAGAACCCGTTGGGACGCGCGGCCGAGGCGCGCGCGGAAATTGAATTTGCGCTGGAGCGGGCCGTGGACGCCGATCGGCTGACGGGCGCGATGGCGCGGGGCGAACTGCCCGAACGTACCACGCACAACGATACCAAGCTCAACAACGTTATGCTGGACGATCGCACGGGCGAAGGCATTTGCGTGATCGATCTCGACACGCTGATGCCGGGTTGCTCGTTGTACGATTTTGGCGACATGGTGCGTTCGGCCACCCTGAACATTGCCGAGGACAGTCCCGAGTACCGCGACGCGATATGCCGCCGTGAAATTTTTGAGGCCCTGGCGCGCGGATTCGTGGAGGCGGCGGATTTCATGACGGAGGCCGAGCGTTCCCAGATGGCTTTCAGCGGTCGGTTGATGACGCTGGAATGCGGCGTGCGCTTTCTGACCGATTTTTTGATGGGGGACCAGTATTTCAAGACACATCGACCCGGGCACAATCTCGATCGCTGTCGAACACAGTTTGCGTTGGTGCGATCGATCATGGCGCAAGAAGAGGCGTTGCAGGCGCTCTGCCGACAGTAGAGGTTCAGAGCGGGAAGGAAAAGGGATTCGCGTGACGGAAACGAAAGAGTCGCCGCCCATCCGTGTGGTGCTGGTGGAACCGCTTTACAGCGGCAACATCGGGGCCGCCTGCCGCGCCATGGACAACATGGGCGTCGGCGAGTTGGCGCTGGTGGCGCCGCGGGTCTGCGACGACTGGACCGACGCCGGGCGCATGGCTTGTCATGCGGACGCGCTGCTGCGCAACCGGCGCGAATACCCCAGCCTGGTGGAGGCGGTGGCGGGCTGTACGGTGGTGGCGGGAGCCACCGCGCGCCTGGGGCTTTACCGTCAGCACGTTGATTCGCCGCGTGACGCGGCCCCGGAACTGTGGCGCCGGGCCGCGGGGGGGCGGTTGGCGCTGGTGTTCGGGCGCGAGGACAATGGACTAAACAAT
>CAZIUM010000160.1:0-6909 GCA_964542285.1 uncultured Lentisphaerales bacterium | reverse complement strand
CCGATGAGATCAAGAAGGCCTACCGCAAGCTGGCCATGCAGTACCACCCCGACCGCAATCCCGACAACCAGGAAATGGCGGACAAGTTCAAGGAGGTCTGCGAAGCCTACGAGGTGTTGAGCGACTCCTCCAAGCGCCAACGATACGATCAATATGGCCATGACGGCATGAAATCGGCTTTCGGGCCGGGCGGATTCGACTTTTCGCGCGATTTCACCCACATGTCCGACATCGAGGATTTGCTGGGAAATCTTTTCGGCGGGGGCGGTGGGGGCATGTTTGGTGACATTTTCGGCGGCGGCTCGTTCCGGCGTTCGCGCAGTGGAGCGCAGCGGGGTGGAGACTTGCGCTTCGATCTCGAAATCGATCTCGAAGAAGCCCTGTTCGGCTCGGAACGCAGTGTCGAACTGCCGATCAGCGAGGCCTGTGCGGATTGTGGCGGAAGCGGGATCGCCAAGGGCAGTTCACGAGAAACCTGCCGCCAGTGCGGGGGGCGCGGCACGGTGGTCTCCAACGGCGGCTTCATTCAATTCCAGCAAACCTGCCCGATTTGCCATGGCACCGGTTCGATTATTCGAACCCCCTGCCCAACCTGCAACGGCGCGGGGCGCGTCAAGGCCCGGCGACGTCTGTCGCTGCGCGTCCCCCCCGGGGTCGAAACCGGCTCGCGTCTGCGATTGTCCGGCAAGGGCGAAGGAGGTATGCGTGGGGGGGCCGCAGGCGATCTGTACGTCATCCTGCACATTCGCGAACATGAAATTTTTCAGCGCCAGGGCGACGATCTGACCTGTTCCGTGCCGGTGCCGCCGCATGTTGCGGCGCTGGGCGGACCGGTCAAGGTGCCCACCCCCGACGGTCTGGCCACCTTGAAACTGCCGGTCGGCACCGCGAACGGAAAAATCTTCCGTTTGCGCGGCAAGGGGGTTCCCAATCTAAACGGCAGTGGCAGGGGAGACCTGCATGTTCGCATCGAAATCGAAACCCCCGTGCATCTGAACAGCAGCCAACGCAAGGCATTGCAAGCCTTCGGCGAAAGCTGTCAGGACGGGAATTTCCCCAGAAATCGCGAAATTTACAATCGCACGGAACAGTTCATGCAGCGTCGCGAGTTGTTGAGAAAACGTCACGGATCCCACTGAGCCATGCACCGGCATTTTTGCGGACCGGACCGACTGCAACGCCCTCGGGTGACCTTGCCGCGCCAGGAGGCACGACACCTCATCACGGTCCTGCGACTGCAGGAAGGCGACCGAGTCGAGTTGTTCGACGGCGCCGGTGCCAGGGCGCCGTTCCGCATCGCGCAACAACAGCGCCACGACGTGACACTCGAACGGTTGTCTCCACCCCTGCAAACATCGCCTTCGCCCTGCCGTCTGACCCTTTGCGCCTGTGTCAGCAAGGGAAAACGCATGGACTGGACGATCGAAAAAGCGGTGGAAATCGGGGTGTCACGCATCATCCCGGCCATTGGCGATCGTTCCGTGGTGCGGTTCGCGGATCCTGCCGCGATCGAAGAGCGGAGGGAGCGTTGGCTGCGCGTGGCCATCGACGCCGCCAGGCAATGTGGCGCCGACTGGTTGCCGGAGATTGTCGCGCCCCTACCCTTGGAGGAAGCCATTCCGCGGCTGAAGAAGCCCCTGCTGGTCGCCGCCCTGTCGTCCGATGCGAGGCCGCTGCGCGATTTACTCGTTCCGTGGCAGGCACCCCCGCCTCCGCCCGCCGCCACCTGGTTGGTGGGTCCGGAAGGCGATTTCTCACCCCGGGAACTGGACCTGTTGCGCCGTGCGGAAGGATTGTTCGCCAGTCTGGGACGGAATATCCTGCGCACCGAAACCGCCGCGGTGTACGGTCTGGCGGTACTGAATGCCGCCTGGAATGTTTCTCCATGGAAATAATTGACAGGCACCTCGCTCCCAAATAAAATTTTCACATAGTTTGGGAATGCCTTGTCGGCAGGACGGAACGCGGGGAAAATCCTGATGTGTGGTCGGAGTTTGACTTGTGCGACTTCCGTGCTGCATCAAAATGCAGCAAACAGCGTGGAAGCGGTCTGGCGGGTGGCGACGTGGTTGCGCGGTCATTTGGACAGCAAGCCGGATGCGTTGTCCCTGGCGCAGCGTGCCGGGTTGTCCCCGCGGCATTTTCACCGCCTGTTCCTGCGGGAACTGGGAGAAACGCCCTCGGCGCATGTCCAGCGTCTCCGATTGGAGCTGGCCGCAACCTGGCTGGCTTACACGGATTTTCCCGCCATCGAAGCGGCCCTGGCGGCCGGCTACGAATCCCGGGAAGGGTTTGTCCGCGGCTTCCATGCCCACTTCGGCATTCCCCCCAATGCCTTCCGTGTCAGAATGAAGGCGCAACGCGACCGGATCGCCCCGAAATGGCCTTCAACCCTTGGCGAACCCTACGAGCTGACGCTCCCCCCCATGTCCCTGGCCGCCTGGCCCCATCTCGGCCCCACTTCTAACGCCATTGCCACCTGGATGGCATTGGGTCAATGGGGGCGTCGGCATGATTTGCTGAATGCCCATATTCTACCCGTCAGTGTGTTATACGATGACGATGGAATCACACCCTCCCGCTACTCCCGTCTTGATGCCGCACTGGTTCTTGCAAGCGGGCGGCGGCCCACGGACAAAACCGTCCCGCCGTTTTCGTACGACCTGCCGGGGGGCCGGCATGCGATTGTGCCTTACCGCGGAAGTGTTCTGGGATTAAATGCCGCCTGGGATTACCTGGCCTTTCGCTGGTTTCCCGCCAGCGGTCATGCCCTGCGATGCACATGCATGCTCATGCTGCACGATCCGTCGGACGTGCCGACGGACAAATGCAAACGGACGCGGCTTCTTCTTGGACGCCCCATACAGTGCCGGCTCTGCATGCCCATCGATGGGGTTGACGTGGCCAACGCCGGTTGGGATCGCCAGGGTCATGTCCTGCACGGCGTGCAGGCATCCGGCACGGCGGATCAGCCGGAAACCGGCGCCGCCATCCAGCTCACGGTGAGCGCGACGGCCTCTGTCCCCGCACAGACTTATGCGCGGCAGTTGCCGGATCAGCCCGATGGAACTCCTGGCTCCATTGAAACAACAGACTGGAAAGACGCAATCACCGAGGTTCTACTGATCGATGCCCGCTACGCCGACGCCCAGAACAACTGGCAGCCCTATGCCGTCGCCACGGAGCAGGCCTTCTATCCGCAATCCGCCACCGCGCTGCCACTGGCTGATGAACCCCATGCCATCCATAACTGGCTCGAAGCGGTTGTCGCAAACCGGCAGTTGCTGGCGACGTTCACACCCGCCGATCCCGGCACATCCGTCTCGGTTACAGGCACGGTCAATGTGCCCACACTGCGTCCGGGAGCCATCAAACCGATGCTGGTCGCCAGAGCCGCCTCCGGCGCCTGTAAAATGCTGTCGCTCGATTCGGTCTCGCTGACCTCGGTCGAACTGCCGCGCTGGCTGGCCTTCGCCGCCGACACGTTTGCCGCCGCCGCCTCGGCGCAAGGCACTTATGCCGATCTGAAAGGCACCTACGCGTCCAAGGTTCCGGACGGGAAGCTTTCGGCGCTGCCCTCCCTGAGCGGCGGCATCTCGGAGAGCGACGGCTATCTTGCGTACAATTATGAACTTGCTGTTGCCTGGGAAGAGGGCTCTGAAGCTCCCGCTGAGGGCGGACTGGGCATCGGCCCGGGTTTGATTGGATTGCAGTTTGAATCCACAGCCAGCGTCGGCTTCGACGGCTCCAGCGAGGCGCTCCGTTTCGCTGTCGGCGGCACAGTCGGCAAGGAGGAGATCGATCTGGCGGACTACGCCCCCGCCTTCCTGCAGAAAATGGGTGTCGAGGGCACGATCAACCGGGTCGCAGGCAGTGCCTCCACCAAACGCAGTACCTCGCTGGGCGGTGGGCTCTGGTCGGAACGCGAGCTGTGCACCGATGTCGGAGCCTCGATCGATCTGACCCTGCGCTACAACCTTGAGGGCATTACCGGCAAACTGCCGTATGTCGGACCGCTGATCACAGCGGCGGACAAAACCGGCGCGCTCCAGCTCTTCGGACGTCTCGATGCCGGTGGCGCACTGCAAAACACCACCACTTGGCGCACCGTCGAACCGGAACGATCATTGGAAATCGGAGCCGATAATCCTATCGCGGAGCGCCCGATCACACGTCGGACAGATGACAAAGAGCTGACCCCCAACCGACACTGCTTCGGTGGTCAGGAGAACAGCACCGGTGTCTATGAGAACGAGTTCAAACTCGGCGTGAGCTTCGCCGCCGGATTCGAGGGCTCGGCCCTCGGCGATCATCTCAACCTGCATGCGGGCATTGCCATCACCGGCAACGAGGATGACCTTGTCGCCGGCCAGCCCTCGCTGGTCATCACCCCCAACACCTTAGGCGACTGGCCACCGATCAAGCGCGCGCAGGGCGATGTCAATGCCTTCATCAAAGCAAAACTCGATGCCTACATCACTGAGATCGAAAAGGATTGGACCATCAACCTCGCCCGTATCGACCACCAGTTCACCACTGAGAGTTCCATCACGCTATCCGACATGGATATCCAGTTGACCGAGCGCCCGGTCGATTCAACCGAGTTCTCAGGTCTCGCTCCCAGTGTGGTGCGCAACCTCCCCCGTGGTTCTTCGTTTGCGCAGCGCGCGAGCCTGCTCGCCTTCGGCATGTACGATCAGGGAGCTGAGCAAACCGACCTGGTTGTCAGTACCGCGGCAGGCGATGGTTTTGACGAGCCGACAACCCTGGCGGAGAATGTCGAGGGGCTGGGGCGCATCCTGCTGGCTCCTGTGGGGCCGGATGCCACACTGCTGATCTGGGAGGAGCGTCCCGGCGTGGCAGCGAATCCGACGGTCTATCCGGTGCTCCACTCCGCACTCCGCCAGGGCGGTATCTGGCAGACACCACAGACAGTGCTCGCTCTCAACGGCTACCTTATCGAAATGGCGGTTTTCTCGTCAACACTGACCAACAGCCTGGTCTTCGCCCAGTCTCCGACGCTCTACGACAACCGCTCAACGGCAATCCGCGCTGTCGGTTATGATTTGACCTCCGATTCCTGGGGTGCTGTCCGGACGGTGCAATCGCTAGATGCTCGCTGGGACCTCGCAATGACTTCCGCCGGCTGGACCAGCCCCGAGCCCGGTCGTCTGATCACTCTGCCCGAAGCTGGCGGTGTTGACACCCTTTACTGGGACGGCTCACGCGCCTGCGTCTCCGGCGGCGTGGCTTCCGTTCGGATTTCCAGTGCCGTTGCCGACGCCGTCGCGCTCTGCGCAGCCGGCACGAACGAAATTTTATACGCCACCTGGGTGGACGCCGACGGCGCGGTCAACCTCAACCGCTACGACCCCGATCCACTGCGCGATCCGTTTGACCCGGAGTACGACTGGAACGGACGCGATGCCGCGGATATGTGGCCGACTGTGACCAACCTGACGACCATCGACGGTGTGGTCATCGACCTCGCCAACGCCTGGCAGCCGGATGGCGGGCCTCTGCTCTCGGTCTGGTCTGTGCTGGGCAATCTACATGCGAATGTCTGCGACACCGGGATTTCCGGCGCATCTTCCAACTTCGTGATCGCCGCCAGCCCGGGCGGCTGTTACACCGATATCGCGATCGAACCGCTCAGCAACGGTTTGGCCCGCGTGTCCGCCTGCCACACCTCGCGCGAGACGCGTGAGCTACGGGTGTTTGTCGTGAACACCGGCTTGGGAGTAAATACCAACGATCTGGACGGTGACGGCATTCCCGACCTGATCGAGCTGGCTCTTGTCGATGCCGATCCTGAGGATGCGATCGATGACATCCGCGATGTGAGCGGCAGCGACGACTTTGACGGCGACGGCTTCAGCAATGCGCTCGAATGGGCCAACGACACGCGGGCCGAGAGTGCCAGGTCCTACCCACGTCTGGGAATCGCCGTAGACGCCGTCTCGCCGCTGGCTCGCGAAGACGGACTACTGCCCGGACGCTTCCTGATCAGCCGCGGTGACGCGGACGACGCATCGCAGGCTCTGACCGTCTATTACGCCATCGGCGGCACCGCCATTGAGGGGGATGATTACGCGGCAATGACCCGCAGCGTCGAAATCCAGTCGGGGCAACAAGCGGCAACCGCCACCGCGCAACCGCTGGCCGACAGCGAGGTCGAAGGCGATGAAACCGTCATTTTGACCCTGCTGCCCGATGCCGCCTACTCACTCTCCGTGGACACGCAGGCGACCGTGAGCATCCGTGACGCCTCGCGTGACGCCTGGCGCGGCGCGAATTTCACCCCGATACAACTGGCTGACCCGCTGATTGGCGCGGATGATGCCGATCCGGATGGAGACGGCATTCCCAACGCCTTGGAGCACGCGCTGGGCACCGATCCCTGGCTGACTGATCCGACCGAGCTGGATATGCTGCTGGATGAGGATTATCTCTATCTGGGATACATTTATGATCCGCGGATTGAAGATGCCGAGATATTGATCAACACATCCACCAACCTGTTGGACTCGGTGTGGATCCCGGCAAACGGGACGCTGCTCTATCGCGAAGCGTTGCCCGACCAGCGCGAGGAGGTTATCTACCGCATTCCGCTGGATACTCCCGCCGGTTTCTACCGGTTGAAACTGGAGACACCGTAGTTTGTGAAAGGCCCGATAGAATCGAGATTTTCACCGAGATTGATTCATGCAATTCATTCGATTCTCGCGAGGGACAAGAAAGGGAAACAAGCCATGAAACGAAACCTGATGATTGGCGTAGCGGCGTTGCTGCCGCTACTGGCCGCGAGGGCGGTCACCTTCACCGAAGACACGCACATCGCCGACGGGGACGCCACCTACGAGGGCCAGCCCGTGACGGTGAGCGGCTGCACGCTCACGGTCGACGGCG
>CAZIUM010000159.1:0-6933 GCA_964542285.1 uncultured Lentisphaerales bacterium | reverse complement strand
CGAGGCGACCCGGGCCGCCGGCGCTCAGATCGGGACCTATGACTACATCATGTGGCAGGGAACCCCGCAACCTCTGAATATCCTGGATGCAGCCGCGGCGTACGGAAAGACCGATAACCGGTATTACGAAGTCGAGGTCATGCAGCGCAGCGAGCAGGTCTGGCCCATTCTGTGGTCCCTGGCCCGGCATGCCTGGAACAATGATCTGTCGCCGCGCGCGAACCTCGAGGATTTCTGCCGGCAATACTACGGGGCGGCCGGGGAACAGGTTCTCGCGGTCATGGAAGCGATCGACGCCGGCAGTCGCCGGATTCCGCGAATCACCTACGGCGGATGGTCCGATACCCAGCGTATCATGAGTGAAGGCCTTATCGAAGAAGGCGGCGTGCGTCTGGACAAGGCCCTGGCACAAGTCGAGGGCAAGACGCGCGAGCGGGTGCTGCGCTTCCGCAAGACCTTTGACATGTACGCCCACCAGGCCAGGGTGGTGCGCGCGTATTATCGCGCCTTGAACGACCGCACCGATGATGCGATCCGGGTATTGCGTTCTTCTCTCGAGGGCTTTTTCGATTTCTGGGAGCGCGAAAACCTTTCCGAAATCTGCTCGCCTTCGATCCTGTCCCGCTACAATAAATTGAGTGACGTGGACATCGGCGTTATCAAGCCTCAGGCCAGTGCCGGGCTCGAAACGCCGGAGGATCGCCTGAAGGCGCTGTTTGCCTTCGATGCGGTTCCCGAAGCGATCGATAACCTGTTCTATCTCCCGGAAACCTGGAGCTTTCGATTGGATATCGAGGATACGGGATTGGAGGCGGGCTGGCAGACCGAAGCCTATGATCATGGTCCCTGGCAATCCATCTCGACTTGGAACGCGTTCGAATCGCAGGGATACCGGAATGTGGACGGTCGGTTTTGGTACCGGGTGCGCTTTGAGGCGCCTCCATTCCCCCGGGACCGTAAAATCTTCATGCGCATCGGGTCGCTGGATGACGATGGCGAAATCTATATCAACGGGCGCTTGGTTCATACCCGCCACCATGATTTCCCCGATGCCTGGCAGAGCTCGTTCGAATTCGATGTCACCGGTCACGTTCGGCCCGGCGCGGTCAACACCATCGCGGTGCGTGGCTACGACGGCTTCGGCGCCGGCGGACTGTGGCGGCCTTCGGCGCTCTACACGCGCTGAATTCAGAGCTCCTTCAGGATGGCGGCGCGAAGGACCTCGAATTCTTCGGGGGCGATGTCGTCGTGGTCGCGCGGCGAAACCACCGGCGCCAGCCGTTTCCGCAGGGCGTTTGCGCCATGCTGCTTCCGATAGAGGGCGAACAGCTTGATGTCTTCCTGTGCCTGCCGCAATAGTTCCCAGCGTTGCGAGGAAAGCAAGCGTCGGTTTCTGGCGTCGGGATAGAACAGGCAGGTGCCGCCGCTCCAGCCGGAGCGCGCGAAAACATCGAAGACGTGAAAATCGCGGTGCGCGATATGCCCCCGCACCCCCGGCAGGTCGCTGCCGCCCCACTGATGCGCCCAGTAGCCCCCGCCATAGTAGGCCGCGCCGTCGAAGCCCTTGGCAAAGCTGTCCCACAGGTAGAAGAACATCTCCGTCGGCGCACGTGTCAGGCTGACATAGGGCGTGGCGCAGGTGTAGTTCCAGATCGTTTCGCCGGCGGCGCGCCGTTCCTCGAAGAAACGGCGGTTGAAGCCGGCGGGATCGTCTTCGGGACGCAATTGACCGCGCCAGCCGGTAATGGCTTTGTTCCATAGCGGACACCAGACATCGATGGTGCCGATCATGATGCGCATCGACTCTTCGGCGGTGCGGTTGTGACATACCGATAAACGAAAACCCGAGCCCTTCAGCGGTGTGGCCAGTTCTACCCAGCCCGGGATGTCGCCCGGTTCGTCGCCGACGCGCGCGATCAGGCGTCCCTGCAGGCCCCGCGCCTGGATCCACTCGTGCAGCAGGGCGTACAGCCGCTCGCGTCCCGGGCGGGAATCCCCTGGCGGGGCATGCCGTTCCAGCAGGTCTTCGATCCCGCGCCAGCGCGAGGGAACCAGGCTCATCATGAAAAGCCCGTCGAACCCGCCGCGACGATAGGCATCGATGACCGCATCGAGACGGCGGGTGTCGAGACGCATCGTGCCGTCGGGCCACAATGCCGCGGACAGGTCGTAGGACGAGAGCTGGGCTACCGTGACCCCATGACTGGAGAGCAGTTGGCCGAGGTCGGCAATGGCGTCAAGGTAGGCCGCTTCGTCCCGGGGCGGCAGGTCCAGGTAGAGTTTGATCATGTTTTCGTTGTAGCTGTGCAGACTGTACATGGCGTTAAAGTCCATTTGCCAGTCCGCGGGCAGCGCGACGGAGGCAACCTTCAGCGTGACCGGAGCGGCATGGCTTCCCCCGCGCCAGGCCAGGTCGATGGTTCCGCGGTAGGTCCCCGGCAGGGCGTTGGCGGGCACGGCGAAATTAACCCACAGCGAGACCATGCGATGCTTTGGCCAGGATTGCGGCAGGCCGGGCCAGAGCGCGTCGTTGTTGGCCAGGGAACTCGTGAAGGGCGCGGAGGCATCGTCGGGACGGAGACTGCCGGGCAGGGGGGTGGCATGCGGCAGGGGATGTCCGTCGGGATGGATCGGTTCGCGTCCTTCGGGATATACCTCGCCGTCCGGTCCGACGGCGGCGAAGGACCAGGCGATGTGCGCGACGGTTCCGGTCAACACGGCGCCGCTCTCATGGCACAACCGCGCGTCCGCGGTCGCGCTGCGTAGCTCACTGGGCGTCCAGCAGAGCAGATGGACCGGAACGCTCGCGCGGCGCGCCGTCTCCCGCGAGATGTCGCCGCCGCGCGCTTGCCGCATCCAGGGGCGCGCCCGCAGGGCCGGAGGCATGACCCGGAACTGGGGCGACTCCATCCGCGGGGGGGCGAAGCGGGACGCCAGCGTTCGCAGCGCCTGCCGCGTGCCGTGAGGGTCTTCGCCTCCGACAAACAGAACCGGGCGGCCCGTGCCGAGGAAGTCGTCGATGCACGCGATGCGCCCTTTTCCCGGTCCGGGATAGTAGGCATCCACCATGCCGTGGCGGACGTTGTTGGCGTAGACAATGCGGTTTTCGGACGGACTCCCGATCAGCACCAGCACGAGATCGCGGCAGTCGTAGCGGCGATACT
The DNA here is from genome assembly GCA_964542285.1 of uncultured Lentisphaerales bacterium. Taxonomy (GTDB): domain Bacteria; phylum Verrucomicrobiota; class Kiritimatiellia; order RFP12; family JAAYLN01; genus CAZIUM01. The sequence goes on along the minus strand of CAZIUM010000159.1, from coordinate 3,769 downwards.
CGCGGTTCAGGAAGGAGTCCAGCTCACAGGCGCCCAGGAGCGGCATCTGCCAGTCCGCGGCCAATCGTTCGGCCGCCTTCAACGCTTGCGGCGCCAGCGACTTCCCGGCCACCAGGGCGATGTCGCGCGTGCGCAGAAGCTGCGCGATCCGCGCGGCGTCATCCTCCGTGAGCGCGACATCGCCCTCGAAGGGGGAGGGTGATGCGATCAGGCGCGGAGCGGCGAATTCCGTCTGCAGCCGCTGGTAGTCGCGGACGGCAAAGTCGGCGTTTTCGGGCGTTTCGCCGTAGAGCGACAGCCGCAGGCGCAGAATCTGCGGTTCGCCGGAAACGGGACGCACACGGTAAAAATCGGGACGGATGTAGTTGCTGCGTTCCGAAAAGTTGGAAATGCGGAACGCGACCTTCGAGCGTTTGCGTCCCCCCTCTCCCGGCACCCGCGATAGGGTTCCGGCAAGATCGTCGTGCACCAGGGAGAAGGCCTGGCGGCCTCCACGGGCGGCCACCCAGCGGGTGCCCATGGCGGTGGTTCGGTTCGTGGTGCCGAAGGTGTTGATCGCCGGTTCGGTTCCTTTCCAGGGGGGCGATTCGAGTTGCCATCGGCTTTCGGCCGTGTCCACGGCGACCTGTCCCGCGCTGCAGAGATAAAGTTCTCCGGCGGTCCCGGCGTCGAAGCGGCTTTCCATGTCGAGATGCGTCGATCCCGCCTGCAGCGTCAGCGTCAAGTGGCTGAAGCCCGTCACGCTGTTGTGCCGTCCGTACCAGAGTTGCGCCGGCCCTCGAAGCTCGAGTCGCGTGCGCAAGGGCCCGCGCCAGACCCGGCTTTCGGGAAGGCCTTCGAAGTAGGCCATCTGGGGATTCTGAAGCACGCGTACGCCGCTGGTGAGCGCGCCGCCTTGGAGCGTGAAATCGGAAAGCCAGAGATGGTACAAGCCCTGGTGCTGCGCCTGTCCCGAGGCCCGCAGGGTCACGTTGCAGGCGAGCAGATCGTTGGTCAGGCGGCACCCGGGACCTCCGGCCGGCAGGGCGTTCGTTTCGGCCGGGATGACGAAGGGATTTCCGGGTCGCACCGCCAGGAGATGGCGCGCATCGGCCTCGAGCTCGGCCACCGTGACCAGCTCGACCGTACCTTCGTCCAGCAAGTCCATCTGGGTGCGCCGCGCCGCGCCGGTTTTCACGTCGCCCAGAATACCGGCCGCGGCATGGGAAACACGCAATGCCACCGCTTCGCGCACCGGGAAGGACAGGGGATTGCGTGCCAGAATTTCCGCCGGGGCGGCGGACAAGGGGAGGGTCGGCGCGGACACCAGGAGGGCGGCCAGCGCAAGGGAAGCGGTGGAACGGGTCATGGCTGATTCTCCATAAGGCTTTGCTCGATGCGATCCGGCGTCATGTCCTTCGGCAGCAGGCGCAGTTCGAGTTGCAGGCGGAGCGCCGGGTCGATGCGCGGCTCATCCCGGGTAATGATGAACGAGCAGCGGGTGCCGCGCTTGTCGTGCCGCACGAGGGCTTCGCTTCGCAAGGGGGTGGGATCGGCTTCGGATGACGATAGTCGCATCACGACCACCCCGTGGGGGCCTGCCACGGCCAGGCTTTTGGCCGGAACGCGCAACAAGCCCTCTTCGAGCCGGTTGGTCGTGCCGATCGAGGCTTCGTGACGCCACATGACCGTTTCCGGTTCCATGGGGGACAGGTCGATCGAAAAGCATTCGACGCTTGTTTTGCGCGTTTGCCGGAAAAGGATATCCTCCTCCATCTTGACCAGGGGGGCATTGCCGGCCAACCGCAGGCGGGCCCCCGTTCGGATCGAAGCGCCCTTGCCCTTCTCGATCGTCGCCGCGGGAAGCTGTCGCTCCATGAGAAAGCCATCCGGCAAGCGCTCGAACGATTCAAGGGCTGCGTTGTGGCGTTCCAATCGCGGTCCGGCACGGGCGGTCAGCGGCACGAAACCGCCGCCTGGGGACCGCAACGCCATCTCCAGGAGTTGAGTGCTCTCGTTCGTCCCGACGAAGGTGCAGCGCATGGTTTCGTTGACGAAGGCCAGTTGTGCCCGGCGGGTCCAGCGCGCGGCCGTGATCTCGATCCGGGGCCCGCTGAAGGGCGGTTCGTCAGAGAAGGCAAGGAAGCCCGCCGACGAAGTCAGCAGCAGCAGTGACGCCGCGGCAAGCGCGCGTTTTTTCGTGGGGTCCCCTGGCATTGGCGTTTCTCCGGTTTAATGCACATCGGTGTGGGTTCGATCCGACCGGGGCCATACGGCCGGTGTCGGCAGGACCCATGATAACGGGTTCAGCGGATTAATAAAATCGTGCCGCGTTCTCCTCCGACCGCGAGGGTGTGTGTCAGGAAAGTGACATGACTCTGTAGAATTCTCGAATATCTCTTGCAAGAATGATGTCACGCCGGTATAGTTGTATATATTATATTTACAACCAAAGGAAGCGACATGACACTAAGTGAGTTCTTCAATGCCGTGCAGGCAGCACTACCGGCCCGGCGCGGCAATCTCTACGAGCAGTACTTGGAGCGTGCAGGAGCGGACGGTAAAATGAACAGGTATGGGCCGTATTATGTCTGGACGCGGTGCGAGAACGGAAAGATGGTCTCCAGCCGTGTTTCCCGTGAAGACGCGCCCCGCGTACGTGAGGAGATCGCACAGGGCAAGGTGCTCAATGGCCTGATTGAACAGCTCTGGAAGCTATCGGAGGAACTGGCGCAAGCCGCGGAGCGCGGAAAAAAAAAGAAATTCAGCAAGTCGACGCGGCGGCGGGTACGCTTATCGCCGAAACCCTGAAGATTCTCTCGGATGCGGAGGCAGGGACGAGCGACTTGGCCGGTGCGGAGATGAGAATCCGCGACGTGGCGCTCAGCTACGCCGCGAAGATGGTGGGCACGATTATGTCCGGACCTCTCCAACGCGCCACGGGTGTAGACGCGCCGACCGATCGTCGGGAGCAGCGCACAAGGAGCATCCTCTCCGCAGTGGGCGAAGTCAGCTACACGCGCTGGTATGCTGTGGACCCGAAAGGCAAGCGGAGTTTCCCCGCGGACGAGGCGCTCGGCATCATCTGCGGCTGTACGCCGGGCGCAGCAAAGCGGCTTTGCCACATGGGGGCAAAGAGTCAGTCCTACGGGGAAGCGTCACAGTCACTGGAACTGCTTTCTGGCATCCGGGCTTCGCAGAATACCATCCAGCGTCTGGTCGGCACTGTCGGCCCGGATATGGCCGACTGGGCGCACCGGCGGACGCCCGCCACCTTACAGCCGGGGCGTGATATTGCCGTCTGCTTACAGATGGACATGACGGGGGTGAGACTGCTCAAGAAATACCTCAATAACGTCAAAGGCAAGAACGGTCCCCCAAAAGGGAGACAGATCAAATGCGGTGTCGTGTACCTTCTGGAGCGTGGTGAGGACGGGCGATACCACAAGGTGCCAGACAGTTCGGTCCACATCCTGTCTTTCGGCGATGTCACGGACTTCTCCGCCGAGCTCGAGAAGGCTCGCCAAAAGCTCGGGGTACCATACGGCACCAAGCTCATCGTCGTGTCCGACGGGGCTGAATGGATCTGGAACATCGTTGCTGATCGATTCAAACACGCCATCCCTGTCCTGGACTTCTGGCACGCGGCCGACCACCTACATGATCTCTGCGAGTTCGTCCTCGGAAAAGGCGACCCCGCAACCCAAAGCTTCCAAGTCCTCCGACACAAACTCAAACGCTATGGTGTCAACTGCGTCATTCGGCACTTTGAGAACCTGCACGTATCCAA